>JBHHXO010000269.1:0-3695 GCA_046757125.1 Thiogranum sp. | reverse complement strand
ACAACCGCTTTTTGCCGACCGCATCACATAACCGGAGACCCGGCTGTGATATTCATACGGCCAGTCGCTAGATATTTATCAGCAGTAAGCACCCGGGGACCGACATGCCAGAGACCGTCAAACGAAATATAGTCAACCTCGAAGATTACGGGCAGATGCGCCGCAGCCTGGGAAACGGCGCCGGCACCAAGGCACTGCGCAGTACGCGCGACCTGGCCATATCGAAGCTCGAACACCATATCGGCCGCATGATGGAAAAAATCGACGATGCCCTGTTCGCGCGCGCCGAAAAAGCCGAAAACAACATGACCCAGACCCAGTATTTCGACGCCATGCGCGAGCTGCGCATTATCCGCAAGGATATCGAAGAGGATTTTCTCAGCGGCTTCCAGGACAGCTTCAACCAGGGCATCCCACGACAGACCGGCAGTTCCGGAAGCTTCAACCTGAGCCTGGACGATGACGACGGCGGCGTGGGCCTGGTCGACAAGAAAGACCTGGAAGAAGAGCTGGCCATTTCCAACATGGTAAACAAGGTCCGCAGCACCAGCAAACAGGCACTGTACGCGCTGGACAAACGTATCGGGCTGCTGATCAACGACCCGGACCTCGAACGCTGGCAAAACCCGCTGGGCCCGGAAGCAATATGCGATGCCTTCCACGAGGCCGCGCGACGCATCGAAACCGGTCTCGAGATACGCCTGGTGGTGTTCAAGCTCTTCGACCAGCACGTTATCAGTCATCTCGGCGAGGTCTACAAGGAAATCAACAGCAGCCTGGTAGCGATGGGCGTGCTGCCGGAAATCAAGGCCACTGTCAGGCGCAACCCGAACCCGGCAGGCGCTGCCTACGCTTCCCCGGGGGCGGGTACAGCGGCGCCCGGCGGAGAAACACCGATGGGCTACCAGGAGGCCGGGTACCCACCTGCGCAGCCGGCAGGCGGCGGTGTGGCCGGCGGCTACAGCACGGGTGGTGACAACAGTGGTGGCTACCGGGGCGTCGGCCAGGGGCCGATCGGGGCACTGACACTGCTGCAGCACGGCAGCGTTCCGGCACCGGGAACGGATACCGGCGGTGAAGGTTTCGCGCTCAACCCCGCCGACCTGGCTTCCGGCCAGGTCAATATCCTGCACGGCCTCAGGAACTCATCGCTCGCCGAGGGTCTCGGCAAGGGCGGCGACATGACCATCGACATTGTCGCCATGCTGTTCGACTACATCCTCGATGACAGGAACATCCAGGATGCCATGCGCGCCCTGATCGGCCGCCTGCAGATACCGTTACTCAAGGTCGCACTGCTGGACAATGAATTCTTCACGCGCAAATCCCACCCCGCGCGGCGCCTGCTCAACCGCCTGGCCACCACGGCGGTGGACTGGAATGAAGAAGACGGCAACCAGGATCCGCTGTACCGGAAAATACAGGGTATCGTGCAAACCATACTCGACGATTTCGATGCCGACATCAGCTTGTTCGAAACACTGCTGGCGGATCTCGAATCCTTCCTCGGCAGGGAAGAGGAGCAGGCGGAAATCCGCGCCGAGCGGTCGGCCAGAATCATGGAAGGGAAGGAACGGCTGGATGTCGCCAAATCCACCACCCTGGAGGAAATCGAACCCCGCATCAGCGATGAACAGAATCTCGATTTTATCCGCGACTTCGTCACCACGCACTGGAAAAGCCTGTTATTCATCACCTGTGCCCGCCAGGGCAAGGACAGCACCGCATGGAAACAGGCGGTTGCCACCATGGACGACCTGATCTGGAGCGTCAAACCCAAGCACACGCGTGAAGACCGGCAGAAGCTGGTCAGCATGCAACCGTCCCTGTTGACCCGTCTGCGTGAAGGCATGGAACGGCTTTCCATCCCGTCTGCCGAACGCGACGACTTCATCGCCATGCTGATACGCGCACACGGGCGTACCGCGATCAATACACCGGAAGCCGAAACTGCGGAAAAACCGCAGGAAGAGACGAGCGACGGGGAGACCGGCGAGAAAAAGGAAACCGTGGTTCAGAAAGCCGTATCCAGTGCAGCTGCAGTCCGCAAGCCGGTCAGGCCGACACCGGAACACATCCAGGATGCCCCCCGGACCAACGACGAGTTCACAGCCAGGACCCGCCAGCTGACAACTGGTACCTGGGTGGAATTCAGTGGCAGCGACGGCCAGAAGCAGCGGGCGAAACTCAGCTGGATAAGCCCGATCACCAATACCTACCTGTTTACCGACCGCAAGGGGCTCAAGGCGGGTAACTACAGCCTGGATGAATTCGCCCTGTTACTGCGTTGCGCGCGCGCCCGGATACTCGACACCGCGCCCCTGATGGACCGTGCCGTCAGTACGGTTTTCAAGGAATACCGGAAACACTGAGCCGTCCGGACAGAGAGAGAACCATCACGGCCGGGCGCTGTTGAGGCCGACAAAACTGCCGCTGTTGTTCTCTGCCAGTTTGCGCATCAGCGCAGCAAAACGCACTGTATTCACGGGCAGGCCGCCCTGCGCGAACAGCACCGGGAAACCCACGGCGTGAATGCGCACCCGCTGTTTACCCGAACGATCGGCGCGGTTCAGCTGATCGACCGTATCGATCACCGCCTGTATCGAACCACGCGCGAAATCATCACCGAACACGTACAGGCTGATGCGCTTGTCGCTGGCGTGGAAACGCCGGATCGCTGCCTCGATACCTTCCACAGGACTTGAGTTCGAGAACGGCTGCCAGCCGGCAAGCCGCTTGATGATCGCCTTGCGCCGCGCCGGTGTATCCTGTATCCAGCGCCCCCTGTACCGGGAAAACATGTAGTCGCCCATATCGTTCATGACCTGGATACCCTTGACCTGCGGGTAGATCTCCAGTACTTCCGTCACTTTCTTCAGCACCAGCGGCCAGGCGTTCTGCTGCATGGAACCGGAGGTATCGATTATGAAAATAATGTATTCGCTGTCGACGGGCACGCCACCGATACGCGCATCGCTGCGCCGGTAATCCGACCCCAGCAAACGCCGCATCTCCTCGGAAAGACGCTGTTTCGCCGTAGCCAGCCGGCCGGCAATAATACGCTGCGCCTCGTATTCATTACGGGTCGCGGCGTACTGTCCCCGCAGGGATGACAGGTCACCCCTGAGCCGCGCCAGCTTTTCCCGGCTTTCGGAAAGCTGTTCCTCCACGCTCTGCAAGTCACGGTTAAGCACGCTGGTCTCGCCACGCAGCTCGAACAGCTCCTGCTCCAGTCCCTGCACCAGCCCGGTGAGGTCGACGGCGAGTTTCTCGATCACCTGCGGTTCGGCGATCTTGACAATGACCAGCAGCAGGATGATCGCCCCGAAACCACAGGACACGACGTCCAGAAAAGACAGGTTGAAAATATCGATCGGGCGCCGGCTGCGTCGTGTCACGGCCAGTCCCTCGCCGGCGTCAGGAAAGAACCCCTTGTATCGATAGCCAGCTTCCAGTAGGCCGCCGCCGCCCAGGCATCGCCTTCCATCGGCATGAGCAGGGTATTGACCGGAACGCCGGCGGGCAGGCTGCGCACGGCGGCGCTGAAATGCTCCAGGCGTTGCTCGGCCGATACCGTCGTCCGCTTTGGCTTGCCCCGGCCCTGCGTCGGCAAGCCATCGGTCACCAGCAGGATATTGTCCGGCGCGGGCGACAGTTTTTTTGCCACGGCAAAGGCCTGGTACAGGCTGGTGCCG
>JBHHXO010000268.1:0-3706 GCA_046757125.1 Thiogranum sp. | reverse complement strand
GGCGTCGTCCTTTTGGAAGCGCAACCCCGACAGCAGCACCTCCAGCTCGCGCAACACCGCCCAGTTCTTGCGGTAGTTCTGACGTTCGTAGTCCCACTCGTTATAAAGGAAGGCGCCTTCTTCGTGGTACGTTCCCTTCCATACATCCTCGCTGCCGGGCTGGTCGATTTCACCCGCGTAGTAGACACCATCGCCCGCAGCCTGCAGGTAGTCTTCCGGGATTTCACCCAGGTCCTGGAGGATAGATGCCATGGTGCCCTTGACGTTGTCCGGCACATCCAGCGGCCGGCCGTCGAGTTCGATTTCGTAACTGAACCCGTCCGGTGTTTCCTGTGACTCCACTTCACGCAGCCTGAAGGGGGAACCGTTCTCTTCGTTATCCACGGCTTCAACATCATCTGCTGTGCGTTCAGCTTCGCCCTGTTCGCGCACCGTTTCAATATCATTTTGCATTTTCAGCAAACCGAGACGAAATGCCTGCCTGTCTGCTTCGATGCGTGCGGCGCGCACACGTGCAACATCGGCAGGACGCAGGACGCCCTCGTAAGGCGCCACCACCGGCAACGCGGTTTCAATCAGGGCAGGTAACAGCTCAAGGCTGTCTTCTACCGTGGCACTTTCATGCTCAAGACGTTCCCGCGCTGTGAGCCACTCGCCCGAAAGCGTTTCATCCGACAGTTTTCTGAACGCCTGCATATGCCGGTACACACCTGGCAACTGTCGCCGGACCAGCGCATCCAGACGCATTGTCTCCAGCGCATGAAAACAGGACAGCGCCTGCGCATAGTCGGCATAGCCCGACAACGCCTCACAAACATCAACCCGCCATGTCCCCGCCCAGGTCTGCGCCCACTGGTGAACCACCATGACCTTGTACAACTGGAAGTTTTCATCGCGATCCGAAGAGATATTGAGCGAAGAGGGCAGAAACAGGGTTTCTGTATCGGTATAGACGTGCTCGCCGGCTTCCACTTTCAGTCGTCGCCCGTTCAGACCGTGCGCAAACGCTTCCAGCACATTTGCCACATCGTCCAGCGCCAGTCCGCTGCGGCGCGCCTTGTATTCGCGCGCGAAGGTTTCGACATCCCTGAAAGCGGCGACGGCAGGATGCAGGCCGCGCGTATCGTAGATATCCATGCACGACAACAGCCAGCTTTCGACACCGGCCTCGTCCATCAGGCGCAGCGCACCGCACACGTGCGTGACAAAGTTGAACGCCATGCCGGAACTGGTGCGCGCCACCATGCCGGCACAACGCAACACGAAGTCCTGCTGTACGCGCGGATATTCCGCCAACGCGCGCGCCGGTTCCTCGGCCGCACCCAGTGACACCATGTGTACGTCCAGCCGTTCTTCCAGCCGGGCAGCCGTAAGTGGCATGTCGCCGGTCTGGAGAAAATCGGTGGCGTCGAACCAGCGCGCTGCAATGCCCGCCGGCATATTACGCCCGTCGCTTGTCCCGACCCCGAGCACAACGGGTTCGATGGTGTGCCCGGGCAACACCTCGTGCAACAACTGGCCGAGGCTCTCGGCCTTCCAGGTAATGGCGCCGCCATCGGTAGACAACCAGATACCGAGGCAGTTATCGGTGACCAGGCGCGGCAGGTATTTCACCAGCCGGGGCAGATCGACTTCGCGGTCCCACAACTGCCCTTTCGGTCCGCGACCCAGCGCCGGCACCGGCAACACGATCAAGTCGAAACGCTGCTGGCGGCGCAGCAGGTCCTCGACGTAGTCCATGACGTTTTCCTGCACGTAGTCGACGCCCCGGGTTCCGGCCAGCCCGCGCGCCAGCGCCAGCATGTCGGTATCAGCCTCGACGTGTACCACGGCAGCTCCGGCGGTCAACGCCTGCGCCGTCACGTAGCCGTTGCCGCCGAACAGGTTCAGCAGCGTGATGTCTTCCAGGTCGTAGCAGCCGTCGATACGTTCACGCACCCACTGGCCGCAGGGCAGGTCACGGCTGCGCAGGCCGACACGGCCCCGCGCATCGAGGCGGCACGGCACCCTTATGCCCGCCAGCGTCACCGTCCATTCGCGCGCCAGGCCGCTGCGCGTCGGTTCCCACTGGCCGGCATGCCCGACTTCGTCGACATAAATCCAGTCCGCCTGCCAGCCGGTGGTCGACGGCTCGCCCGTGGCCAGCGCATCGCGGGTTTCCACCAGGTATTCACCCCAGCGTTCCAGCTTGCGGCCGCGGCCGAAATCGAGCAGTTCGTAGTCGTCGAACGGCGTCTCGACACAAACGTCGTGGGTGGCTTCTTCAGGAACTGTGGGCAACTGAACCATCGCGGCAGGATATGGGGACGGCAGGGAGATCTACCCTCAGAATACCGATGCGCTCAGCTCGTTTACGGCCGTCAGCATCTCGGTATCGTCGGTCAGCGCCCGGGCAATGCTGGAGCGGCAGGCCACTACCGGATTTACGCCGCTTTTCATCAACTTGGCGGCATGCACCAGCAGGCGGGTACTGGCGCCCTCCTCCAGTCCGCTGCCCTTCAGGTTGCGGGTCATCTGCGCGAACTTCACCAGTTGCTGCGCAGTCTCCTCGCTCACGCCGGTTTCGTTGGCGACGATCCTTGCCTCCAGAGCGGCGGCCGGGTAGTCGAATTCCAGCGCCACAAAGCGCTGCCGGGTACTCTGCTTGAGATCCTTGAGCACGCTCTGGTAACCGGGGTTGTAGGAGATCGCCATGCAGAAATCATCGCTGGCCTCCAGCAATTCGCCGAGTTTCTCCATGGGCAGCACGCGCCGGTCATCGGCCAGCGGGTGGATGACCACCGTGGTGTCCTTGCGCGCCTCCACGATCTCGTCGAGATAACAGATACCACCGACGCGCACCGCCCTGGCCAGCGGACCGTCGACCCATACGGTCTCGCCGCCGCTGATCAGGAAACGTCCCACCAGGTCGGAGGCGCTCAGGTCGTCGTGGCAGGACACGGTAACCAGCGGGCGTTTCAGGCGCCACGCCATGTGCTCCATGAAACGCGTCTTGCCGCAGCCGGTGGGGCCTTTCAGCAGCACCGGAAGCTGGTTGGCCCAGGCCGCCTCGAACACCTCGATCTCGTTGCCGACCGGCTCGTAGTAGGGCTCGTGTTTTATAAAATATTCTTCTGGTTTAATAACTTGCGCTGTCATTCCGGTTCCTGCCCGCGTATCCCCGTCATTGCGAGCGCAGCGCGGCAGTCTGCCTGGCCTGGCGCCAAGACTGGCCGGGATTGCCGCGCTGCGCTCGCAATGACGAGACTCCTGAACTTGAGGAAAGGACGGTACCCCCTCTCCCCCGGAACGGCAACAAAGCCCACAAAACCGGGGTGATATATATGCCTCTTATTTTGTTATCGAAAGATTCGATGCTCTTTAATATATAGATACCCTAGCGCAGTGCATGGGGGTGGGGTATGGTTGGCTCCGCTTTTTCGGCCCGGCACCTGTCCGGCACCGGAAAAAATTCTAACCATTTGTCACAGCAGCTCTGGACGGAGGAGTATCCATGTCAGAGGTTATCGCAACCAACCAGACGATTCTGGTGGTGGGTGGCGGCATTAGCGGCATGACGGCCGCACTGGAAGCCGCCGAGTGCGGCAAGCAGGTCATTCTGGTGGAGAAGAACCCATCGCTTGGCGGCCGCGTCAGCCAGCTTTACAAGTATTTCCCCAAACTCTGCCACCCCAAGTGCGGCCTGGAGATCAACCTCCGCCGGATC
>JBHHXO010000267.1:0-3772 GCA_046757125.1 Thiogranum sp. | reverse complement strand
GTTCTGTATCCACAGCATGAACGGTGCCTGGCGCATTTCGACGCTTTCGAGCAGCACCCAGTACAACGCGATGAATACCGGGATCTGTACAAGTACGGGCAGGCAGCCACCCAGCGGGTTGACCTTTTCTTTCTTGTACATGTCCATCATGGCCTGGTTCAGCTTCTGCTTGTCATCGCCATAACGTTCTTTCAGGGCCTGCAGGCGCGGCGCCAGCTTGCGCATGTTGGCCATCGACTTGTAACTGGTTTCCGACAACTTGAAGAACGCCAGCTTGATCAGAATAGTCAGGAAAATGATCGACCATCCCCAGTTGCCAACCAGGGCATGAATGTGTTCCAGCAGCCAGAAGATAGGCTGGGCCAGTATGGTAAGTACGCCGTAGTCAACCGTCAGCTCAAGACCCGGAGCCACTTCTTTCATAACGTGTTGTAACTTGGGACCGACATACAACCTGGCGCTGCTAAGCTGCTCACTGCCTGCTGGCGCTTTTACTGCGGGTCCTATCAGGCCTATAACATAACGTTCACCCTTCAGTGCGCGCGAATAATAGCGCCCGGGCTGACCAGGCGGCGGCACCCAGGCGGCTACAAAATAATGCTGGATCATCGCCGCCCAGCCGTCTTTTATATCACGACTCAGGTCAGCTTCCTGCATGTCATCAAAGCTGATCTTTTCGTACTTTTCTTCCGGGCTGTACAACACACCACCGGTATAGGTGTAGAGGAAGCGCTGCTTGGTGGCAGGGGGGGTGCGCTGCAACTGGTAGTAAGGGCGTGCTGTCCAGTCCCTCGCACCGGTGTTACGCACCCTGAACTCGATTTCCACCACGTAGCTGTCGCGATGGAAGCGGTATAGCTTGGTCACTTCAACGCCTTCGCCATTATTCCAGCGCAGCGGGACTTCGAGCACATCCGAACCCGCGTTCAGTTCAAAGCGGTTCCGGTCGACCTCGAAATTCGCGTAATGGGTCGGCTCCGGCCCCTGTCCTTTCCCTGCACGCATGCCGCTTTGTGCAATAAAGATCTCGCTGCTGCTTTCCTGCAGCAACTTGAAGGGGCCGCTGTCTTCGTCTGTAGTCAGCGGATACTGCAACAGATCCACCTCCCGCAAGTCACCACCCTTGGCATCGATGACTACACGGAACAGGTCGGTCACCACCTCGATGCGCTGACCTTCGGGAAGCTGTACCGCAACTTCCCCGCTAATGGCTGCCGGCGGCGTATCGTCCGGGGCAGCAGGCAGATCTGCGCTGCTGTCAGTGATGCTCGGCAACTCACTATCGGCATCGACCTGCTGTTCCACGCTCTGTGGTTGTGGTTGTGGTTGTGGCTGCGGCCCGTAGTCCTTCATCCAGGCCTGCCATATAAGCAGCACCAGGAAGGAGAGGGCGATGGCGAGAAGGGTGCGTGGATTATCCATGAGTATGCTTCGGTGACTGTGATGTGGGGTGATTACAGCGCTGCTCCGGCACCGGGTCGATACCGCCGGCATGCCAGGGATGGCAGGACCCGATACGACGCAGCGCCAGCCAGCCGCCGCGCAGCAGGCCGAAGCGCTCGATCGCCGTAATCGAATAATGAGAACAGCTGGGCATGAAGCGGCAGTGGTTACCCAGCCAGGGGCTGATAACCAGGCGATAACCTTTAATGAGTGTCAGTACCAGTGTGCGCATGCGCTGCGATTGTACGCCAGTGAGTGTCCAGTGCGCTGAGTAATTGTTGATTGCTTCGTGCGCTGATACCGGGCCGCACCAGAACGACCAGGTCGCGGCTGCCAAGAAGTTCCTGATGCAGACGGAAACTCTCGCGCACCAGGCGCTTTATGCGGTTACGCTGCACCGCGTTGCCGGCAGCCTTGATCGACACCGCCGTCCCCAGGCGCGGGTGTTGCAAATCGTTGGGCACCGCCAGCACCGTAAGCAAACGGTCACCGGCTCTGTGTTTGCAACTCTTGAATACCCGCTGGTATTGCGCAGCCTTTAACAGGCGGTACGATGGGGGGTAACGCGCTGTGACCGCGCTCAAGGAAGCGTCGTTCAGACGGCCAGGCGCGCGCGCCCTTTTGCCCGCCGGGCCTTGATCACAAGGCGGCCGCTCTTGGTACGCATCCGGGCACGGAATCCGTGGGTGCGTTTGCGCTTCAGGTTACTTGGTTGAAATGTCTGTTTCATGCCGCAATCCGGTCCCAAAATAGTTAAAGGCCCGCGTACCAGAGCGGGCCCAAAATAGACCGCGCAGGGTACTGTTTCTGCCCCCCGCCTGTCAACCGGTTTCGTAGCCCGAACAGGCCGGTATAGTTGTGGATAAGTGCCGGCGCGCACGTTAGACTGCTGCGTTCCACACCGCGGCACACAACTAACCATCGAGGTATCCTTTGCAGGGCTCACTCTGGCAACAATGTCTGGTGCGGCTCGAAACCGAGCTGCCCGAACAGCAATTCAACACCTGGATACGGCCGCTGCACGCGGTAGAAGGGGGGCAGGGGCTGACATTACTGGCGCCTAACCGTTTTGTTCTGGACTGGGTGAAAAGCAACTACATCAATGATATCCAGCAGACTGTGGACACCCTCTGCCAGCGCGAAGACCTGAAGGTGGAGCTGGAAGTCGGGTCCGCCCGGGCTCCTGAAGAAAACGCAGCAACCTCGGGTCCCGGGAACGGCGGCTCTACGGTACGGATGTCACGGCGCAGGGACAGAAACGTCCCGCAGAAAAGCAACCTGAATCCCGGCTTTACCTTTGACAG
This sequence comes from Thiogranum sp., assembly GCA_046757125.1. Classification (GTDB taxonomy): domain Bacteria; phylum Pseudomonadota; class Gammaproteobacteria; order DSM-19610; family DSM-19610; genus Thiogranum. The sequence continues at coordinate 1,025 of JBHHXO010000267.1, read as the reverse complement.
TTTCGTGGAAGGCAAATCCAACCAGCTGGCGCGTGCCGCGTCCCTGCAGATTGCTGAAAATCCCGGTGACGCCTACAACCCGCTGTTTATTTATGGCGGTGTCGGGCTGGGTAAAACCCACCTGATGCAGGCCGTGGGCAACATGATCGTCGCCAACCGCCCCAATGCCCGCGTAACCTATCTGCATTCCGAGCGTTTTGTCGCCGATATGGTCAAGGCGCTGCAACACAACGCCATGAGCGAATTCAAACGGCATTACCGTTCCGTCGACGCCCTGTTGATTGACGACATCCAGTTTTTTGCCGGCAAGGAACGCTCACAGGAAGAATTCTTCCATACTTTCAATGCTTTGCTGGAGGGCCAGAGCCAGATCATCCTGACCTGCGACCGTTACCCAAAGGAGGTCAAGGGCCTGGAGGAACGACTCAAATCGCGCTTTGGCTGGGGTCTGACTGTTGCCATAGAACCGCCGGAGCTGGAAACCCGCGTCGCCATACTGGTGAACAAGGCCGCGCAGGCGAACATCGAGTTACCCAGTGATGTTGCCTTTTTCATCGCCAAGCGTATTCATTCCAATGTACGTGAACTGGAAGGCGCCCTGAAACGCGTGGTGGCCAGTGCACGATTTACCGGCCGCAGTATCGATGTAAAATTTACCAAGGAGGCTTTGCGGGATCTGCTGGCCTTGCAGGACAAACTGGTTTCAATCGACAATATCCAGAAAACGGTGGCCGAGTACTTCAAGATCCGCGTGGCCGATCTGCATTCGGCCAGCCGCAGGCGTTCCATTACCCGGCCGCGCCAGATCGCCATGTCACTGGCAAAGGAACTGACCAATCACAGTCTGCCGGAAATCGGATCGGCATTCGGCGGACGCGATCACACCACCGTGTTACACGCCTGTCGCAAGGTAAACGAGCTCAAGGAATCGGATATGCGTATCGCGGAGGACTACAGTAACCTGTGGAGAATCCTGACCGCATGATGTGGACAAGTGGTGAACAAAGTTGCGGCGCAAGAGTTTT
>JBHHXO010000266.1:0-3783 GCA_046757125.1 Thiogranum sp. | reverse complement strand
GCGCCGCACCGTTGACCGGCCCTTTGTCACCGGCGCCTTTACACACAATCGCTGGTGGCTGCTGCTGATCGGCGCCATGCTGCTGGTAGGCGTGGGCACGGCCGGCTGGCTCCTGAACGGCATGGCCGCCCTGTATATCTTCCTGGGCGCCTTCTTTTATGCCGTCGTCTACACCGTGTGGCTGAAGCGCCGCACTTCGATAAACATCGTGGTCGGCGGTGCCGCGGGCAGTTTTGCCGTGCTCGCCGGTGCAGCCGTGGTCGACCCCGGCCTGGGACCGGTACCCGTTATCCTGGCCATCGTGCTGTTCCTGTGGACCCCGCCCCACTTCTGGAGCCTGGCGATCGCGCGGCACAAGGACTACGAGGCCGCCGGTGTACCCATGTTGCCGGTAAGAGTAGGTAACGCAACTGCCGCCAGGGCGGTGCTGGGCAATACACTGCTGCTGGTAGGCATGTCCATACTGCCGTTTTTCTTCGGTCTCGGCTGGCTCTACCTGGCCGGCGCCCTGCTCGGGGGCGGCTATTTCATCTACCGCAGCCTGCTGCTGGTACGGGATGCCTCACCGAAGAACGGCATGCGCGCCTTTTTCGCTTCGCTGGTTCAACTGGTTACGTTACTGGTGTTTGCCCTACTCGACGCCCAGCTGATTGGCTGATAACGTAGCGCGACGTTATTCGCCCCCGAGGCACCCGATCATGCGGTACCCGTCAAAGTCTCTCGCCCTGTTACTCGGATTTTTCTGCGCGGCATTTTTCCAGCTCGCCAACGCGGAATCCGGGCAGACAGGCGGAAACGCGCAGCTGGATGCCATCAAGGACTTCCAGTACAAGGAGGCGCTGCAACGCAGCCAGGACGCCATCGGCAACCTGCTCGGCGACCACGCCCTGACCGACGAGAAAGGCCACGCCCTGTCCCTGAGTGACCTGCGCGGCAAACCGCTGGTATTGAGCATGATCTATACCAGCTGCTACCAGATCTGCCCCATGACCACCCGCCACCTCGCCAAAGTGGTCGACAAGGCCCGTGCCGCACTGGGGAAAGACAGTTTCAACGTGGCCGTACTGGGCTTCGACGCCTATAACGACAGTCCGCAGGCCATGGTCCAGTTCGCCAGGAAACAGGGCATCGACAGCCGCGGCTGGCGCCTGCTCAGCGCCAGCCCGGACACCATCAATACCCTCAGTAAAGAACTGGGATTTGAGTTTTTCGCTTCACCCAACGGCTTCGACCATATCACCCAGGCCACGGTGATCGATGCCGAGGGGCGCGTCTACCGGCAGGTGTACGGCGAGGTATTTGATACCCCGTTACTGGTGGAACCCCTCAAAGAGCTGGTACTCGGGCAACCACAGCCGAACCAGACCCTGTTGTCGGAACTGATCAGCAAAGTGCGTTTCTTCTGCACCACCTACGACCCGGCGCGTGATGCCTATCATTTCGACTATTCCCTGTTTATCGGTATGGCTATCGGCGCCTCCATTATCCTCATTGGCATCGTCCTGCTGGTACGCGAAGTCAGGCACGGGCGGCGCTCCGCACGCACTTGAGGCATATCAAGGACGCCTGATCCGGCACTGATTATCCTCACCCGGTATAGTCATCGACAACCCGAGTGCGAGCAATATATCGCCACACGGCCAAAACCCGAGAGACCTGCACTGTGAACAGACGCGTTAATCCCATCAAACGCAGCTACCTTATGCTGGAGGACTGGTTCAACGTGTCTTTCGGCCCGGACTGGAACCCCCTCTATCACCTGGGCACACTGGCCTTTTTCTTCTTCTGGGTGGTGCTGGTCAGCGGCCTCTACCTGTTCATCTTTTTCGACACCAGCATTCACGGCGCCTACGCCTCGGTGGAATACATGACCCACGACCAGTGGTACGCGGGCGGGATCATGCGCAGCCTGCACCGCTACGCCTCGGATGCCGCCGTGGTCACCATCCTGCTGCACATGTTTCGCGAATTTTCCCTGGACCGCTACCGGGGCTTCCGCTGGTGGTCCTGGCTCACCGGTGTCCCGACCCTGTGGTTCGTGATCACCCTGGGTATCACCGGCTACTGGCTGGTGTGGGACGAGCTGGGGCTGTACGTCGCGGTGCTCTCCTCGCAGCTCATGGACGCACTGCCGGTGATGTCCGGTTCCATGGCGCGTGATTTCCTGGCAGGACAACTCACTGACCGGCTGTTCACCCTGATGGGCTTCCTGCACCTGCTGGGGCAGCCGGTATTATTGATCTTTGCCCTCTGGCTCCACGTCAAGCGCCTGTCCCACGTCGAGATCAGCGCCCCGCGCGGCCTGGCCGTGGGCAGCTTCATCGCATTGCTGGTGCTGTCCCTGCTGGCCCCGGCGACCAGCCACGGACCGGCGGAGCTGAGCCGGGTACCGGCGGTGCTGAACCTCGACTGGTTCTATCTCAATGTCTATCCCCTGCTCGACAAATGGACCGCCGGGGAGGTCTGGGTGCTGACGACAACCGTTACCCTGCTGCTGATGATCATGCCCTGGCTGCCGCCGAAAAAAACCGGGGCGGCGGCCGAGGTTCACCTCGACAATTGTAATGGCTGCGGCCAGTGTGCCGAGGATTGCCCCTTCGACGCCATCTCGGTGCAGGCACGCACCGACGGGGCTCGCTGGGAACACGAGGTTGTCGTCAACCCCGACCAGTGCGCCGCCTGCGGCATCTGTGTCGGCTCCTGCCATTCATCCAACCCCTTCCGGCACGCGCAGAAGACGCTGGAAACCGGCATCGACATGCCCCGGTTCCCGATTGACGAGGTGCGTGCACGCACCGACGCCGCGCTGGCCGGACTCACCGGCGACACCCGCATCATCCTGTTCGGCTGTGACAATGCCATCGATATTGAAGACTTCCAGTCACAGGACGTCGCCGTGCTGAGCCTGTTCTGTACCGGCATGATCCCGCCAACGCTGGTCGAATATGCGCAAAGAAAAGGAGCGGACGGCGTATTCATTACCGGGTGCCGCACCGGCGACTGCTACTACCGCCTGGGTAACGCCTGGCTGGACATGCGTTTCGAGGGCAGGCGTAAACCGGCACTGCGGCAACGCGCCAGGCGCGACCGTATCACCGTGTACCGGGCCGCTGAAACCGACAGCGCCAGGCTGCGCCGCAGGCTTGCTGAATTCCGCAGCGATATCGCTGCACTGAAACAGCAGGAAGCGCTTGCCGCAGTCAGCCAGGACCGGGAGGAGGAGGTGAGTGATGCCTGAATTCATGCGTTACCCCTTGCAGATCCTGAACTACACGCTGTTTATGCTGCTGGTGTGGTATTTCTCCGCCGCGCCGCCGTACACGCAACTGCAACCGGACCAGGCGGTTATCACAGTGGCGTTTGCCCACGCCGGGGAACGTGTCGAGGAATGCCGCAAGCTGTCCGGTGAGGAACTGACCAGGCTGCCGCCCAACATGCGCGCCCCCATGGACTGCCCGCGGGAGCGCTCGCCGGTCAAGGTACGGCTGTTGCTGGACGGTAAACCGCTGCTCGAGGAAGTTGCCCGCGCACCGGGCCTTTACAGTGACCTCGGCGTCGATATCTACCGCACCGCCAAGGTTCCCGCAGGCGAACATACGCTGGCCGTGCAAATGAATGACAACGTGCGCGTGGAAGGCCCCACGTACAGCCATGAGGAAACGGTGATCCTGGAACCGACACAACTCCTGGTGGTCGATTTCAACTCGGACACGGGCAAGTTCATAATCAAGTGAGCGTAGTAAAGGCAGTATCTTGGGCGATAAAACCCGTATGGAGCAGCTT
>JBHHXO010000265.1:0-3796 GCA_046757125.1 Thiogranum sp. | reverse complement strand
TAGCGAGTGGTCATGGGATAACACAATTCCGCACGGCAAAGCCAGCGGCCATCGTCGCCCAGGTAGCACCGGGCGGGGACGGTTGTCTCCTGCTCCCGGTAGATTTCAAGGATCTCCGTCCGGCCCGGATCTTCACCGCGCTGCCTGAGGAACTCCACCAGCCCGCAAATGGTATCAGCGAAATAGGAAACCCTTATTGAGTCATCCTCATCGAGAAGTTTGACGACAGCCTGGTAGGTGTATGGATACGCACCGTTATCGTGCACGCTGAACATTTTTGCCAGTTCCATATCAACCTCCTGATTACGACGCAACAGCCCCGGATACAGGCCCTTACCGCCGATAATACGAGAAGCAGGCGACAGGGGAATAATCGCCCGGGGTTGAGAACGAAACCTGGCAAGAGAGATGCTGCGCACGCACATCGCCGTGAGCGTTTCCGGGAACTACGCATCTATACTTCGTGATTATGGCTGGATGGTCTGGAACAGGTAATCAATGATCACCTACCCAAAACCAGCCTGCGATACCGTAGAGCCAAGGTACATATCGTCCGCTATGCGGACGATTTTATCGTTACTGGCAGCTCGAAGGAAATCTTGGAACAGGAAATACTGCCTCTGATCAAAACCTGCCTATCGGAACGTGGCCTCACTCTCTCGAAAGAGAAAACAAAGATCACGCATATCGATAAAGGCTTTGATTTTCTGGGACAAAATATCAGGAAATATGATGGGAAGCTGCTGATCAAACCATCCCGGAAAAGTCAGCAGGCGTTCAAAAGGAAAGTCAAGGCGATAATGAACAAGCTGAAAGCTGCCCCGCAAGCGTTGATAATTATGAAGCTCAACCCCATTATCCGGGGCTGGGCGCAGTATCACCGTCATGTAGTCAGCTCAGTGGTGTTCTCGAAAATGGATGCCTGGATTTGGAAAATACTTTGGAGGTGGGCTACCAGACGCCATCCCAAGAAACCCAAATCATGGATAAAGAAGCGATACTTCATCAAGGAAGGAACAAGGGACTGGATATTTGTTGATCAAAGAAGTGACGCTTACATGGCAGAAAAGCTGTTTGATGGGAAGTCTGACGATATCAAATTACGACCGAGAGCACCTCGGCTGTTGTTTATGTCATCAATATGGATTCGTCGCCACGTAAAAGTGAAATCGGAAGCTATCCCCTTTGATCCAAAGTGGGAAAGCTACTTCGAGAGGCGGCTTGATCACAAGATGAGGCATGCCATGACGAAAACACTGCGCACCCTCTGGAAACGGCAGGCTGGGCGTTGCCCTGTCTGTCAGCAGACGATTACTGCTGACACCGGCTGGAATACGCATCACATCTTAGCCAAGCATAAAGGCGGCGCAAGCTCAGCAAATAATCTCGTTATGTTACATCCAGATTGCCATAACAACATTCATGCTCACGAGTACCGGGGCCCCAATGACATCCGGGGCCTTATTGAGGCTTGAGCCGAGTGCGGGGAAACTCGCACGCTCGGTTCTTAGAGGGCTGGGAGCAGGCAACTGCTCCTGGCTACTCGACTACAACGCCGTTGTGGAAGCCAACGGCCTGACGCACGTCGGCTGCATGGCGCATGCGCGGCGCAAGTTCAGCGAGGCCGTCAAGGCGCGCCATGGTCTGACGCTGATCCAGAAACTGTACCGGGTCGAGAAGCAGGCGCGTACGTTAACGCCGGAGGATCGTTACGGTCACCGCCAGCGGCACGCCCGACCGATCCTCGATGCACTGCGTGCCTGGCTGGATGACGCCCTGCCACAGGTGCCGCCGACGGGCGCCACCGGCAAGGCGCTGAACTACCTGCACAACGAATGGTACAAGCTGATCCGCTACCTGGATGATGGTCGGCTGGAAATCGACAACAACGGCACAGAGAACGCGATCCGGCCGTTCGTGGTTGGGCGCAAAAACTGGCTCTTTAGCCACTCTGTCAAGGGCGTGAAAGCCAGTGCCAACCTGTACTCGCTGATCGAAACGGCCAAGGCTAACGGACTGGAGCCCTACGCGTATCTGCGACGCATGTTTACCGAACTGCCACAGGCCGATAGCGTCGAGGCCATCGAAGCCTTGCTGCCGCACGCATGACAAAGCCCCGGCGGCATCCTTGCCGCGGGGCTTTACGGCAGATCTGACGACTCCTTGTCATCAACAACACAACGTTCCCTGTCAGCCGGAAATCTACACCGCAATGCTATGCCGTGGCAAACCACTCGGGGCAAGGGTGTCGTTTACTGAGCGCTTACCACTACTGCACCACAATGCAGGACAATGCGCTACTGATCCCGTCAAAAGTCACGCACGGCATTTACCCAATAGCAACCAGCCACGAAGAGCGTGAATCATACTGATGGGCACTGAAGTGGAGGGATTTATCACCTTGAAGAATGTCTGAAAACATGCTAGTTTTTCTGACATTAGTAGAGAGGCAACAACAGCATGTCTACAGCCAACACAATCCGTAAGCACGTACTGCGAATCCGGCGGGGTGAACCGTTTACCAATACACGGCTCCTCAAACTGGGTTCCCGTGCGTCCGTGGACAAAACACTGTCCCGCCTGGTCAATGAGGGTGTGATCCAGCGTATCGCCCGGGGCGTGTTCGTACGCCCCAAAGAAAACCGGTTCATCGGTAACGTCATGCCTGACGTATCCAGGGTCGTGGAAGTCATGGCCAGAGATCATGGTGAAACCATTCAGGTGCACGGTGCGGAAGCAGCGCGACGATTCAAGCTCTCCACCCAGGTTCCGACCTTGCCGGTCTTCTATACCAGTGGGCCGTCCCGGGAACTCAGGATTGGTAACCTTACCGTCAGGCTAAGACACGTCAGTCGCCGGAAACTCCTGCTGGCCGGCAAGCGGCCTGGCCTGGCGCTATCGGCGCTATGGTATCTGGGAAAAAATAACATGAGTACCCGTGTAATCAGCGCTATTCGGGCAGGCCTGACAACGGAGGAGTTTGAAACACTGAAAAACGCCGACCTGCCCGCCTGGATGGCAGAGGCATTGGCAAAGCATGGCAACGCAGCCCATGCCTGAGCAATTCCTCTATCTGCCTGCTGAAGACCGGAAAGAGATCCTTCAGACCGCTGCAGCGCAGCTGGGTCAACAGGCTACGGTACTGGAAAAAGATGTGTGGATCTGCTGGACATTGCAGACCCTTTTTTCCCTGCCTGACGCCCATCCTATGGCATTCAAGGGTGGCACATCCCTGTCAAAAGTTTACGGCGTCATTGAGCGCTTCTCCGAGGACGTTGATGTCACCCTCGACTATCGGGCTTTTAACGATACCTTCGATCCGTTTGCAGAAGATGCCAGCAAGAACGCCGTTAAAAAGTTCGGTGAGCGCCTGAAGGGTTATGTACTCCAGTATGCGAATGAGGTCGTTGTTCCTTATGTAAAGGCTCAACTGCAGATTCTGCCCAATCCGGAAAACTATGGTATCGAAGTATCTGATGATGGTGAGAGGATCTGGATCCAGTATCCCTCCGCCATCGAAGGCAATGATGCCTATCTGAAAAGCAGCATTCTGGTTGAACTGGGTGGCCGCAATGTCATCGATCCCAATGAGCGGCATACCATCTCTCCCGATATATCGAGGCTGGTAACCGGCCTCAATCTTCCTTCGCGGGAGATCACTGTACTTTCACCGGAACGAACATTCTGGGAAAAGGCGACACTCATTCATGTCGAATGTAACCGCAAGCAAATCAAAACCCACGTGGACCGGCTATCCAGGCACTGGTATGACTTGAGGATGCTCGCCCGTCATGCT
>JBHHXO010000264.1:0-3838 GCA_046757125.1 Thiogranum sp. | reverse complement strand
ATCTCGATAGTCGTGCTGTTCGACGGCGGCATGTAGACGTTCGTTCACCCGCCGGGTTTGAAAAAGGGGGTGGCCATTGGCCGCCCCTTTTTTTGGCGACAACAGGTATGACATGACGATTTTCGATACATCGCTGGAAACTTTTGCGCAGGATGTTCTGGCCGCGTCCGAAGAGCGCCCCGTGCTGGTCGACTTCTGGGCCGAATGGTGTTCACCGTGCCTGGTTATCGCTCCGGTCCTGGAACACGTAATGCAGGACCTGGGGGGTGCGGTTGGCCTGGCAAAGCTGGAGGTGGATCACGGTGAAAACATGAAGCTCGCCGGTCAGTACCGGGTGCGGGGGTTTCCAACGGTGATACTGTTCACCGGTGGCCGGGAAGCAGGGCGTTTCAGCGGAGCCAGGTCCAGGACACAGGTTCGCTCTTTTATAAAAGATCATGTTGATATTGCTGACCCCGTTTGATTCAATGGTTTGTGAACAGGGTGGTGTTGCCTGAACAGCATCTGCAAGCAGGGCAACAGAGGGTGGCCGGCGGGACATGGATTACCAACAGGACATCAATCAGGCGCAGGAAATTGCCCGCCTGGTATTTCCGCTGATGACACGCTTGCAGATCCCCATGAATCCGCTCAATTATGCGCTCTGGTATGAATACCACCTGGGACGCTCGGAACAACTGGTCGCAGAACTGGACAGGATAGAATCCGGCGCAGCGGCATACGACCCGGAGCAGGCCAGGGCCCTGTTCCTGCGCTATGTAGCCACCCCCGGCGTAGAGGCGCTGGAAAAAATAGAGGCCGAAGTTTGCCGGTTGCTGGCCGACATCGTGCAGATCGTGATCGATGCCGGTCTCGACCTCAGCAAGTACAGCGCGGTGCTCAACAGCTGTAGCTCACGACTGAAAAGTGCGGATGACATACGGGATATTCGCAAGGTGGTCAGTACCCTGCTCGATGATACCCGGAACATGTCCGAGTCCAACCGCAACGTGGCCGGTGCGCTGAAGGAGCGGGCCGCCGAGATCGATACACTCAGGGCCGAGCTGGATCGTGTGCGCAAGGAGGCGGTATGTGATCCCCTGACCGGCCTGTCCAACCGTCGTGCCTTCGACGAATACCTGGCTGAATCCCTCGACCAGACACTGCAGGAGCTCAGGAGTATCTGCCTGTTGATGATCGATGCTGATCACTTCAAGGATGTCAATGACAAGCACGGCCACCAGATAGGCGACAAGATACTGCAATACATTGCGTCGGTGCTGAAGAAAAATTTCAAGGGCAAGGACCTGGTCGCGCGTTACGGCGGCGACGAATTCGCGGTTATCGTGGAAAATGCGCCGAGTGCCGGTGTGTACAATGTCGCCGAGACGGTGCGCAGGCTGGTTGATGAAAGCAACCTGAAGCGCACCGATACGGGTGAACCGCTGGGTGACGTGACCGTGAGTATCGGTTATGAGTGTGCCCGTTCCGGCGATACCCCCGGCAAATTACTGGACCGCGCGGACAAGGCGCTTTACCAGGCCAAGCAAAAGGGCCGCAACCGTGTTTTCCCGCACAAGGGCTGATGATGAAGATCAGTATTATCAGCGGTAGCCACCGCAAGGTATCGCAAAGTGAAAAAGTCGCCCGCTTTATCCGGCGCACGCTCGAGGAACGGCTGATATGCGAGGATGTCTGGTTATTCAGCCTGGCGGCGAATCCGCTGCCCCTGTGGGACGAGGGTATCTGGGAGGCCGACCCGGACTGGGAACAGCGGCTCGCGCCCGTTTCCGCCGAGCTCGCCTCCAGCGATGCCTTCGTCATTATTTCCCCGGAATGGCATGGCCAGGTGCCCGCCGGCCTGAAGAACTTTTTCCTGATGTGGGGAAAGGGCGAACTGGCCCATAAGCCGGCGCTGATAGTGACCGTATCGTCTGCGGACGGCGGCGCCTACCCGGTCGCCGAGTTGCGCATGAGCAGCTATAAAAACAACCGCATCTGCTATATCCCGGAGCAGGTGATTGTGCGCAATGTGGAAAGCGTTCTGAACGACGATGCGGCGCAGAATGATGCGGACGCCGACAGTTATTTCAGGGCGAGAATCACCTATGCGCTGAACATCCTGAAGGAATACGGTGTGGCGCTGGGCCAGGTCAGGGCCAGCGGCGTCGCCGATCTCACCCTGTTCAAAAACGGCATGTGAAGCGAAGATTCCCCGCCTGATCTGCCTGTGCGCGGCGCTGCTGCCCGGATGCAGCAGCAACCCCGTTTTCTGTAATGCTTTCAGGCTTGTTTCATTGTCTCGGCAACACAGACCTGGTTACGCCCGTTGCGCTTGGCGTTGTACAGGGCCTGGTCGGCGCGTGCGAACAGTGAAACCGGGCTGTCATTTTCCTGCAAAACACTTACCCCGATGCTGACCCTGATATTCAGGTCGGCGCCCGAGCAGATGCAGGGCGTGGTTTCAAAAGAGGTGCGGATGCGTTCGGCCAGCAGGTGTGAACCGGCAAGGTCTGTATCGCGCATCAGCACGACAAACTCTTCCCCCCCGTAACGGAACAGCAGGTCGCCATCCCGTTTGCAGGCGTCTATGGTGTTGGCCACGGCTTTCAGCGCGCAGTCGCCGACGATATGCCCGTACTTGTCATTGACCGTCTTGAAGTGGTCGATATCCAGTATCAGCAGGGCGTAGCTGGAATCCTGGCGCCGGGCGTGGCTGAGTTCGCGCTGCATCATTTCGTCCAGCGCGGCACGGTTGCATATGCCGGTCAAGGGATCTTTCTGTGCCAGTTGCAGAGCATCCTGGTAGAGCAACGCATTGCGCAACGGGTACAGCAGGCTGCACAACAGCTGTTCCAGCGCCTCGATTTCGGCACTGCTGAATTTCTGGTTGCGGCGGAAGCTGAGTTTGCCCAGCGGCTCATCGCCGAGATTAAGATTGTAGCTGCAACTGTGGCGGGCCTGCCGTCCCAGTTTTACGTCCAGTTCGAGGTCATCGTTGCGGTAACGGATGCCCTGATGCACGATGAGGGCGCTGACCTCCATACTGAATACTTCGATCAGGCGGGTAGGATCCAGGCTGGTTTGCAGGCGCTGGGTAATTTCCAGCGCGCGTTGCACGGTTTGCTCACGCAATACCTGGTCGTCTACCGCAGCCGGCGGCGTATTGAAGGTACTGGCAATGTGGTGCAGCGGTTTATTCATAGGATCTTCCGGTTCAATCACTTGCATGGCGAATTGTGATGCCAGATTCATGCCATGGAATTCATAAATTATAAACTTTAGTAAAATCAATTAGAAACAGGGCGAGCTGCGTGTGTTCCACCGGGATCGTCAAAAATATGTCGGTATATGTGGCGATGGCTTGCCGCCGGCAAACGCCGGATTTCCGTCTTTTTGTGACTTGCACTTCCGGGAATGTCCGGACAACATGGCAGTTCCCGCCACTGATGAAGTTTCGTTCTCTGGAGTCTGCCCATGATGCTGCGAATTCTTCCGGCCCTGTTGTTGATGGGCAATCTGGCTGCAAGCGGTGCGCAGCCGGAGCCGCCGCAGGATGTACTGCAGGCCGGCCTGGTCAATCCCGGGTTTCACGAACAGCCGGCCTGGTTCAAACACTCCTTCCTGGATATCCGTGAAGATATCAGTGAGGCCGCCGCACAGGGCAAGCGCGTCCTGCTGTACTTCTACCAGGACGGCTGCCCCTACTGTAAAAAACTGCTGGAAACCAATTTCGCCCTGCGTGACGTCAGCGACAGGACCCGCAAGGCCATGGATGTTATTGCCATCAATATATGGGGTGACCGCGAGGTCACCGACCTGGCCGGTAACAGCGTCAGCGAGAAACAGTTCGCGGCGG
>JBHHXO010000263.1:0-3887 GCA_046757125.1 Thiogranum sp. | reverse complement strand
ACGCGCAGGCTGTAGCGCGGCATGCCGGCATACACGGCGTCGGCACCATAGGCGATGGCATAGCGCAGGTTGCGCAGCGTGCCGGCGGGCGCGAGAAGTTCGGGGGCTTTCATAATGACTGAATTATAGCGCAGGCGCAGGTTGAAAGTGAGGCGTCTGGCGCGCGGCTGCGGTGCCTGATATCCATTTGGGTGTCAGGGTCAGGCCGGATTAAAGCCATCCCTCCTGGCGCGCGCTTCCAGCGCATTTTGAATTCGTTGAACAGTCAGCAACTGGCCACTTTCGGTCATTTTCTGAAAGAGCACGAACGACAGGTTGACCCGAAAACAAACCTATAACGACTGAGGCCAGCCACGTGTGGTACGCGCGTCGGACTGGGCCGCATGGTTAGAGGGCGAAACCACTAGACACCAATCAACGGGAATGCCAATAACCAGGCTTACGTTTGTGATGTGCAATTGCAATGATTTCGACTTCCTGGCCCTTCAACCTGTATATAAGGCTGAATGGAAACCGGGGCATTACATAACGACGTGCCCTGGTACCAAATCGAGGCCATCGATCCGGGTCCTCTTGAACTATCTCTACCGAATGATTTAATTCCTGCGTAAAGGCACGGGCAGCAAGCAGGCTGCGTTGCGCATACCAACCAAAGGCTGCATCAGCCTCGTTAATTACTGCCGAATGAAATTTAACTGTTCTCTGCGGCATCCAGCCTTTTAAGGAGTTGATTCCTTACATCTTCCCAAGGAACCAATTTGGCATCACCAGAATCCAGCGCCACCATCCGGCGCTCTATTTCCTCTAGCCACGCCGCTTCAACCCCCGTCTCCACTTCCGTGTCCAGGCTCTCCAATAAAAGCCCAGCGAGCGAAGCCCTCTCTTCGTCTTTGAGTTCCATCGCCAGTTGATATAGTTCGCGTGTTGAAGTTGCCATGCGTTAATAATAGCACACCATAAATAGTATACACATCAGTGCTTAGGCCCGGCGCGGTAACGTATAAGCGCTTATCTGTTGTGCCGCGCATGACGGATAAATGTCTGTTGAACCGAGCCGCGTACGGTGTACAACGCCACCTTATTATATAAAGCGTATTGTATTCGTCATACCCTGGCTTGCCGAAGACTGTCCGGGTCCGGCCACAACCCGTCATTGCCACGTCGCTGCGCTCGCAATGACGTGACACTGTCATGCCTGGGTCGACACAGGTCTTTCAGTATAGAATATCTGCCGATACAGAACGATTATGTATTCAGGTACAGCTAGCCACGTTTGATCGCTTCATCCATTGCCTCCAGCGCCGCCTCCCATGCCTCGCCCCGGTTGCCATTGCTGGCCATCAGCTCCATTAATTCATAGGCGATGACGCGCTGTTCGGCCGACAGGTCGCGCAGTTTGCGCAACATGTACATATAACCGCTCTTTTCCATGCGCAGCGTGCTGACCAGCGCGTACAGGTTCAGGCTGAGGCCAGCGTGCGGGTCAGCCTTTATGATGTCTGTGACTTTTTGTAAAACGGGTTCTGACATATTGTTGCGCCTTGCATAAACAAGCGGTGGAATGACACTCACCTCTGCGAAAGGTCCTCATGCAGATAATCAGGGGTATTTCTGTGTACCGGATTATGCCTTTTGTTTCGGCTTCCTCGCCACGTTGTCGCGCAGGTAAACCGGGACGGCCTGTTCCGGCGCCAGCGCGCCGCCCTGCTTAAACACGCGGGCTGCCAGGCGGGCGACATCTGCGGCGTGCGGTTGCTGCCGGGTGTAGACCGCCGCGGCCTGCACAGCACAGCGCCGTGCCAGCACATCGGTATAGGCATCCCAGCCGCTACCGGCACCTGCCCAGTCACCCTGTGGCGGACATTCGACAGCCTCCGGCGCACAGACACGCTCTTCGCCTGCTGCTGCGACGAGCCCTTCATCGCCACACCTGAACGCACCCCAGTAGACTTCCTGCATACGCGCGTCGAGTGCCGCCAGCACCTGCGTCACCGCGTGCTCACGGACGGCACCCTGCGCCAGCGCCGCCAGGGTGGATACCGGGATGACCGGCAGGTCCGCACCGAAGGCAATCCCCTGTGTCATCCCGGCGGCAATGCGCACGCCCGTGAACGAGCCCGGGCCACGCCCGAAGGCGACGGCATCCAGTTGACCTGTGCCGGTCCCGGCATCGGCCAGCAGGGATTCCACGAAAGGCAGCAACAGGGCTACGTGCCGGCGCGGTGCAATTTCAAAACGCTCCTGCACGACATCATCGATCAGCAGCGCGGCTGAACAGGCATCGGTGGCGGCCTCTATGGCAAGTATACGTGTCATCGAACCCTACAATGCCGCGATATCGCTGGCGTCAAGGAATGCGGCGACTTCACTGAAATCGCGGGTACGCTTCATGTCCGGCAGACTGTTGAGAAACACGCGCCCGTAACTTTTACCGACCAGGCGCGGGTCACATATTACCAGCACGCCGCGGTCGTCGACATCGCGTATCAGGCGGCCCACGCCCTGTTTCAGCGTGATGACCGCGTGCGGCAGCTGTTCATCGATAAACGGGTTGCCGCCCTGTTCTTTCAGCGCATCGATACGCGCCTGCCACACCGGGTCTCCCGGCGACGCAAACGGAAGCTTGTCGATAATGACGCAGGACAGCGCCCCGCCCCGCACGTCCACGCCTTCCCAGAAGCTGCTGGTACCGAGCAGCACGGCATTGCCCAGGTCACGAAAACGCTCCAGCAGCTCGTTACGCGGCGCACTGCCCTGCACCAGCAACGGGAAGTCGCAACTCTCCTGCAAACGGCGCCGGGCGATATTCAGGGCGCGGTAACTGGTAAACAGCACGAAGGTGCGGCCGCGCGCGGCGCGTATAATCCGCTCGCTGATATCCAGCATGCGTTCCGTGTAATTCGCAGCGTTCGGTTCAGGCAGGCCCCCGGGAACATAGAACAGGGCGTTGTTCCGGTAATCGAACGGGCTGTCGAGGCTCAGCGTAGCAGCGCCTTCCAGCCCCAGTTGCCTGGCGAAATGATCGAAGCTCCCGTTTACCGACAATGTTGCCGAAGTGAACACCCAGCGACTGGGCAGCTCGCGTCGCTGTGAACCGAAAATATCCGCTACGTCGAGGGGTGTCAGGTTGATGCGGAACGACCGGCGCCAGGTCTCGAACCAGTGTACGTGGTTTTCCGGGGGCTGCTCGGTGGTCTGTACCAGCAGACCCTGCAGCTTCCGTGCGCGCTGGTAGCAGTTATCCAGGCCGCGGCTGCGCTCGGCCTGCAGTTCCAGCGCCGCCGCAAGCCCGGCAAGTGTTTCGCCCAGTGCCCCCAGGTGCTTGTGCAAATCGGCATTGCCGGCGAGTCGCGACCAGGGCGAGCGCTGCTCACCCTGCCCCATCGCCAGCCGCACATCCTGCAGCGCGTGTTCCATCTGCCGGGCGATGACCGGCAGGCCTTCCTGGTCGGTGGTCTCGCGCAGGTATTCGGTAATACTGTCCTGTGCCAGTTCCTGCAGCTGCCGGCTGGACAGGGTCAGACCGAAAAAGCGCGCCGCGGTCTCCGGCAACTGGTGCGCTTCGTCGATAATAAACACATCGGAACCGGGCAACAGCTCACCAAAGCCTTCCTCCTTCAGCGCCAGGTCGGCGCATAACAGGTGGTGATTGATCACCACCAGCTGCGCTTCCTGCGCGGCGCGGCGCGCCTGGATCACGTGGCATTTGGCAAACCACTCGCACTGCTGCCCAAGGCAGTTTTCCGCCGTCGAGGTCACGCGCGGCCAGATGGGCGCGTCTTCCGGGATACCGGTCAGCTCGGCAATATCGCCGCTGCGGGTACGGCCCGACCAGTCGAATACCGCTTCCAGCTGCGCCACCTGCTGCCGGTCGTGCAGCCGGCCTT
>JBHHXO010000262.1:0-3959 GCA_046757125.1 Thiogranum sp. | reverse complement strand
AGTCAAGCTGGCATCCGCCGGGGATGCGGTAATGAAAAGCGTACCGTACTCCGGTGGCAGGGTGAGCGACAGGCGCTGTTCTTCATCGGGGGCCACCGTCACCTGCTGCGCTACGTTCCGGTAGCCGGGCTTGCTCAGCTGAAGCCGGTGCGGCTGTCCTGAAGTCAGGGTCAGGGTAGCCGGCGTGACGCCGAGAAAATTCCCGTCCATGTTAATGGTGGCCGCAGCCGGTGTACTTTGCAGGACCAGCCGCCCGTCGGCCGGGGGCAGCTCGATATCTTCCAGTTGCACCGCTGTTCCGGCGCTTATTTCCCGCTGCAGCGTCACCGGCTTGTAACCCTGCAGTGACAGCACAATGCTGTGCTCACCCTGCAGCAGTTCTGTCTCCAGAGGGGTAACACCGGCACTGCTCCCGTCCACGCGCACTTCCGCACCCGCAGGCTTGCTGCTGATCCGCACATCCGCCCAGGCCGGTTGCAATACAAAGCGCACCTGCCGGGTTTTCCCCAACCCCGCGATATCGACCTGTTTCTGCCCTGCAAGATAACGCTCGCTCTGTATCGTCAGGCTGCGCGTGCCGCGCGGAATTTCCGCCACACCGGCACTATCGAGCGGCACCGGCTCCCCGTCCACCAACAGCTCGAATACCACATCGGGCTCGACACGCACAGTCACACGCCCGGGCAATTCCTGCATGCGGAAACTGTATTCACGAAACCCGCCCATGGAAATATCCAGATCCTGCTCCAGGTCACGGTAACCTTCGAGGCTCGCGTGCACCCTGTACTTCCCGGGCAGGGCCAGCAATCTGCCACCCAGGGACAGCGGTGGCGGGAACCCGCTCACGGACTGCACCTCCGGCTCAGGCGCGATGTTTATTACCAGCGGCGTCGCCAGCAGGACAAATGCAGCAGCGGCTACCAGCACGACAAAAAGCCCCGTAAAGACCCGCAACAGCCTGCGTCGCCGTGGTGAGGAAGCGGGTGGTCTCGCAGCCGGAACGGGCGGCGCTTCCACGCTTGCCGACGGTGGCGGATACTGCGGGGGCACCAGCCGGGGTTCGTCACCCGCCGGCGCGACGGTTATGAATACCTGGTCGCCCTCGACACGCCAGTGCAGAACCGCATCACCCAGTTGTACCTCGTCACCGGATTTCAGCCAGACCGAGTCCAGCAGGCGCTCGTGGTTATGAAACAGGGGCAGCGCCACATCGTCCGGCTGGATGAAGGCGTGCCCGCCGGCAACGGCAATATGCGCCACACGCACTCCGTCCCCGACACCGGGCAGCACGATACCGGCCCGGGATCCGCCACCAATGGACAGCGGCAGGTCCGCTTCACCAGCACGCCGTTCTCCACGTGCATCGCGGATAAAGTAAACGCGGCTCACACGGGTTCCTCGCAACGAATATCGACAGGCGCCGGGACCTGACCGGGCGATACAGAAAATACCTTGCGCACATCCCGGTAGCCCGGCCTTGAGCCGACCGCGGTATAGGTTCCCGGGCGCAATTCCAGCCGGTGCTCGACAAAGCGCCCTAGGCGGGCCACGTGATAGATCACCACCTCGGTCTCTCCGTCCGAACGCAGCCGGACCTGAACCGGGACCAGCGCAGCGGCCACCTGTTGTGCAAGCCGGTTGATTTTTTCCGCCAGCCGCGGTTCTGCGGCGGGCGCCCTGCCGACCGACGACAGCAGTGTCTGTGCGTTCTCCAGCGGTTCAGCCGAATAGAGGCGCTGGGGATCGTCAAGATAATGATCGAACTGCCTGTGCAACTGTATACGCGCCCGCGCCTGTTCCAGGCCACTGCGGGCAAAGCCGGCATTGGCATCGATCTGTAACGCCTTTTTATACAGTGCTGCAGCGCCCTGCCAGTCCTCCTCCCGCACCGCTGCCGTTGCCTTGCGGCGCAACTGTGACAGGCTTGACTGCTGACGCGCCCGGGTCAGCCGCAGGCGGGCATCACGCACTGCGTCCGCATCGGATCGCAACCGCGCGGCGTTATCCAGTGCCTCGCCTGCCTCGTTCAGCTTGCCGCTATCCAGCGCCACCAGCGCCCGGCTCATGGCCGCGCGAAAACGGGTATCGGTCAGTTGTTCAGACACCCGCTCCAGAGTGTCGCGGGCCGGTTGGTACTCACTGTCCAGCTGTAACGCCGCGGCATAATCGGCACCGGCCGCTTCCAGATCACCGGCGTTCTCGGCCACTGCACCGGCAGCCATATGCTGCAGCACGGACCTGCGCGCCTGCGCACGCGCCAGGCTGCGGCTTGCAATGTCATGACCGGGTTCAACAGCCAGGGCCAGTTCGAGGTGTTGCTGCGCGACATCCGGATCGTCAGCCTCCAGCGCAGACTGCCCCGCTTCCAGGGCCTGGTCGAAGATCTGCTGTTTGCGGCCCTCCAGTTGCTCCAGCCTGTGCAACGCATCCGCATAGGCACGGGCGGCCTCAATGAAGCGCCGTGCACCGAACAGGCGATCGCCGCTGGCTGCCAGTGCGGCGGCCTCGTCCCATGCAGGCGCCCCCCAGATGGCGGCATTGCCCGGCTCCAGCCTCGCCTGCAACCGCAGGAATTGCTGCAAGCCCTGTTCAGCCGCCGTGCGCGCCGCTGCCGATTCCCCGGCGGCCGCCACCTGTGCCTCGGCCGGCTGTCGGGAAACGCCTGAAGGAACAGATACCAGTCGCGGCAGGACCAGCACCACCAGCAGACCCAGCAACAGCACAACCGCAAGCGCCATCCAGATCCAGCGATGCGAAGCGCTGGCCCGGGTGGATGAATCCGGCGGGTAGCCTGGCGGCCGCAGTGGCGGGTGCAAACCGGGGCCGGTCCCGTCCGTTCTGTGCCGGTTACCGGATGGCATGCCGTTGCCTCAGTTTAGGGTCCCCGGCAAGCCGGTCTCGGCGGCATAGATCTGCTTCAGCAAGGTGCGCCATTTGGCATACTGTACCTCGGCGGACCCGGTCAGTTCGTGGGTCTGGCCTTCCACCTCCACCACCAGCGGCTTGCTTTCAGCAGAGAAGGACTCACCCAGCTCCTCGATGGCATCGCGGTGGATAGTGGTTTCCGAGTCCTTGTCGAACCCGGTCTTCAACGCATAGGCACCACCGATCACCATGACATCGCGCAGGGTGCCGGTAGCGGCGCGGCTACTGTTCCCGCCCAGTGCCTCGATGGCAATTGCACCGATGATGGCCGCGGCACCGATCAGTTTCCTGTTCCTGGCCTCGCGTTCGATGGCACGCAGCGACTCCAGCTCCTCGAGTCGCGTCTTGCGCCACTGTGCATAGGGTTCCTGCATGGTCTGGTAGAAGTTGTCGAAATGCCCGTTCAGGGTATCGATCAAGAGAAAATCCCGCTCCCGGATTGCACTCACGCGCCGCACCATCGGGTCGCCTTCCGCCGGCAGGCGCTCGACGCTAAACCGGCCGTCGTCACCATGACGCAGATAGGCACTGAAGACATCCGGCGCCAGATCAGCGGAAAAACGCAGTCCCGCAATACGACGGATCGTCAGGATAGCTTTCGGCTCCAGGGTGGCGCGGTACACCGCCAGATCGTTGGCTATCGCGTTGAACAGGGCCTGAAACACCTCCCTGCCGCCCTGTTCAGCATCCTGGTAGGCCTGCAGGGAAACCTGTGCCTCGTAGGTGCTGCTGAACCACTCCCTGCCGCTCGCGTCCAGCGCGGTTACCTTCAGCTCCAGTCGTTCGCCGTCCGATTCAAGAATAACGCCCTGCACCAGGACCTCGCCGCCCTCGGTAGCGCGGGGCCCGACCCGCACAGCACCCCCGTAACCGGTTTTCTCCATGGGGTCGCGCAACAAGACCGGCCGGTCGTTCAGGTGCACCACGAGCAAGTCGATGTCGCCGTCGTTGTCGAAGTCGCCGGCGGCGACCCCTCGAGCGACCCGTTTGCGTCGGAAATCGGGGCCGCTCTCCGCCGAGACGTCCGTGAATCG
>JBHHXO010000261.1:0-3962 GCA_046757125.1 Thiogranum sp. | reverse complement strand
GGCGCGGCATAACAGCAAGTATCGGCGTGTCCTGTTACGCAAAATCCGGAAACATGCCGATCAAGACACCCGAGCAATGGATCCAGGAAGCCGACGAGGCCCTGTACCGCGCCAAGCGCTCCGGGAAAAACCGGATCTCGATAAACGTCGCGGATGCTCCGTAATTCCTAGTCCGGCTGATAACCATCCGAGCAGAACGATGGCTCCGAGCATCAGCGAGACCGCACCCAACAGCCGGGCCAGCAGCAGCACCCGGTGCAAGTGAAGAGAGCGATTACTCATGCGCCGCATGAGTATCAGCGTCGCAACCCCGCGGGCCAGCTATTTCACTGAAATTCAAGCGCCTTCAGCGGACAGACCGGAACACCCCGGCAATCCACGCAAAACGGCAAGAACCCGCCCGGTATGTCGGGTAATTGTACGAGCAGCTATCGATAACCCTTGAACAAGGGCGGGTAACCGACAGATTTATAAGGATCAGAACCTGTTTAACGCAAAGTCTGCTGAAATGCTCAAAGGTATCAAGCGCTAGCGGGGCTGTATTATACTGTGCGGCCAGTGCCCGGAACACCCGCGACCTGGACCACGCCAGCAGGGACGGCCATCAATTTTTCATGCAAGGTTGATCTCTGTGCAGAACAACAACGAATCACACAAGGCACAGGCCGGAAAAGAACAGCAGGCTTTGCAATATGCGCTGGAGCGCGAGCAATGGTCGAGCGACCTGCAACAGCAATGTAAAGACCGCTACAGGGCAGAGCTCGAACAACTGCAACAACAACTCGCCGAAACCCGGGCCAGGCACGAAACCGCAGTACAGGCGTTACAGCGCGCCAGGACCGAACGCGACAGCGCGCAACAGCAGATCGAAGAACTCAGGTCATCACTGGCAGACACGGCCGCCCGCCTGGAAGAAGCCCGGCAAACCGCAAATACAGTTGTTACCGAGCCACCATCCGCCGCAGCGCACGACAACTGTGCGCTTAAGCGCGTGACCGCCGCCGCGGTAAGCATTCTGGCGCTCGGGACACTGTTCACTACCATTGCCTTCCACGACGCACAGAGCAATGTGGAAAACAAACCCGAGCCCGAAATTGCGGCCGTCGGCGCACTGGAAAACACGAGGGTCGTCAACCGCAAAACGGAAGCCGGTGCGGAGAAAGGCCCGCAACCGCAGACGCGCAAAGGCAAGACGCGCTTTGCCAGGCTGAAGAACGTGAGCCAGCAACAATGGGGCCCGCCATTACTGATGACGGACACCGGTGGTGCAAAGCCCCGCGTCACATTCGACCCGCTGATAAAGGAACTACAGGAAAACCTGCTGACACTGGGTTTTGACATTGGTGAAGCAGACGGCTTCAACGGTACGCGCACCCGACAGGCTATAACGGAATTCCGCGCCCTGTACATACAGGATTCGGGCAAACAGATACCGGATACCGGCCTCGCAATTATTATAAAAAATTATGCCGGCCTGGCCCGGGCCGATGCTGACAGGTTCGGTATCGATCACGGCGTGGTAGCCGCCATACGACTGAGCAGTGTGCGTACCGGCGTGGACTTCTCCTACCTGATGAAACTCGCTGCCGCCGAAAGCAACTTCGAACCCGCGAGCAAGTCCGGAAGTTCGTCGGCAACCGGCATGTACCAGTTTACCCGCGACACCTGGCTGAACACCCTCGCACGGCACGGCGCGAAGTATGGTCTGGCCGACTACACGACAAAGATCGGGTTCTATATCACCACGAGTGGCGTCAAGCGACCCAGGGTGCAGGATAAGGCCGTTTACCGGCACTTGCTCGAGCTGCGCAAGAACCCGAGGATTGCGAGCATGATGGTAGCGGAGTCGGTGCTCGATAACCGGAAAAAGCTGGCTCATTTGTTTGATCGGGAACCGGCTCAAACCGACCTGTACCTGACCCACTTCCTGGGGGCCACGGGAGCCATCGCCTTTTTGAAAGCACTGGACGAAAACCCCGACACACCGGCCGTGGACATGTTCCCCGCCGCAGCCCGCAGCAACTACGGCATTTTTCATCCCGAAAACAGCAACCCACGCACCGTTGACGAGGTCTACGCGCTGTTTGGCAAGAAGTTCAGCGCCCGGCACTACGGCGACCTTGCCGTCAACTGACCTGCCCCTGCCCACCCGGATGACGCCGGATATCATGTGTGCCCTGGCGCACACTGCCGCTGCCCCCGCACGCACGCCCATCCTGCGACAGGGCTCCCTGGCGCTGCAATTCGTGGCGCCATTCAAGAATACATAATAACCGTCGACAAAGTAGGGGGATAGGATATTTCAGACAGGAGAAACGGATATGCCTGGCCTTGTGCTCACCAGAAAATACCTGACCGGAATTCAGAAAATCGATGCCCAGCATCAGGTTCTCGTGGATATGATCAATGAACTGGGCGACGCCCTGACCCGGAACGACGGCCGGGAATCCACCGGCGATATACTCAGAAAGCTGATTGAATACACTGAATCACACTTTAAAACAGAAGAGGACATGCTGCGGGCACACGATTATCCGGATTTTTCACAACATGTCGCAAGCCACAAGGGGCTCATCAGGCGCATCACGACCTTTGAGGATATGTTCAGGCGCGGGGTTCCCAATATCGGAGCAGAAGTCCTGCATTTTCTGCAGGAGTGGCTTTTCAGCCACATCCTGAAAACGGACATGGCCTACGTGCCCTGCGTGACCGGTCACACCCTTACAGACCCTGCTGCAGGGACGGCGCCCCGGCCGCCACAAACAACCGCCGCAACCATTGAATCGCCGTCAGGCGATACACCAGGCGCTGACAGCTTCGTTCTGACAGATGACCTGCTGACCGGCATCGACGCAATCGACGCCCAGCACGGGAGGTTGTTTGATCTTGCGAACAAATTGAACGCGGCTATCGCTCAGGGAAAGAGCCGCGCTATGGTCGGCAAGACCATTGACGAACTGGTCGAATATACGCGGACGCACTTCAGCGCAGAGGAAGCGATGCTGGCCCGTTGCCATTACCCGCAGATCGAGCAACACAAAAGGGGGCACGAAAAACTGTTACACCGTGTGCTCGTGTTCAAGAACATGTACGAACGCGGGATACCCAACATCGAGTCGGAAATCCTGTGCTTTCTGAAAGACTGGCTGCTGAACCACATCAGGAAGACGGATATGGAGTACGTGCCTTTTACCACACAAACGCAGGAAGAGGCGGTGGTTTCCTGAAACACTGCCCGATGTCCCCTGCGATATTGCCACGGATACCGGTCATGCCGGAATGAAAACGCGGTTAGCAGAAGCCCTGCTAACCGCATGTCTCGGGAAATTACCGCGCCTGCGGACCGGCCTGACGCCGGAGCAGGCAGCACCCACCTGTCACGAAATCGCTATACCCCTTTCCCGGCTTCTCCAGCACCCTGCTGTACCAGGCAATCCGGCACATGAAACTCCGCATTCAGGCTGTAGCGTTCGTCGAATACGCCATCGCAGTTGCTGTCGCGTATGACATAGTTCCCGCGAATATCGTTATCATTGCCGCCCCGGGTATCGAGACTCCATGCCCACAGGCGGTCGCCGGTCGTCATGCTGAACGCGCTGTCACCCTTGTCGCTGATATAACGGCGCACGTGGGTCTCGTTGACCCCGTCACCGTCGCCATCATCATCGTATTCATTGTGCAGCCTGAAATTGCCCAGTCCGGGCTTGAAGTACATGCCCTTCTCCACCACAACGGTATCCTGCGATACCGGCGCGAGGCTGCTGCCCGGCACCCCGGTAACGGCGTCCTGTGGCTGCTTGCTGCAGGCAGCGAGGAAGAAACCCGGAATCAGCACAACAAGCACAAACAACCCGGTCCTGGAAAATAACCGGACCCCGGGTTCTGTATGCAATAGAAACATTGTCGAACACTACTGTCCCGTTAAAGTTGCTTTAGTGAACTGTAACATCGTGTAGTCAATG
>JBHHXO010000260.1:0-3971 GCA_046757125.1 Thiogranum sp. | reverse complement strand
CTGCCGGAGTCATCCACACGGACTTTGAAAAAGGCTTTATCCGTGCGGAGGTCACCTCGTACGATGATTTTATCGCCTGCAACGGTGAACAGGGCGCGAAAGAAGCCGGCAAGCTGCGCCTGGAAGGCAAGGACTATATCGTGCAGGACGGCGACGTCATGCATTTCCGTTTCAATGTCTAGCGTCGATTGATTTGCGGAAGTAACTTCGCCACTATGCCGGGCATGGGTTATTTTCCATGTGTATTTTAGCAATTTAGACAATGCCCGCCTTCTCACTCCTCCCCGGCCGGCGGCCCCGTCTTGACCGGCGGCAGATTATCAATACCAGCACCATTCTTCTGGCGCTGCTGGTCTTCCTGTTGGCACTCAATGCCGGCTGGTCAGCCTACCAGCGTTACCTTGAGGCCGGGCGTATCCACGCGGCCAGCGCCCTGACCGATCAGACCATCGCCATCACCGCGGTAGCCGCCATGGAACGTGGCGTTACTTCCGCCATGCTGGGCGCCGGTACAGGGCACGGTTCGCGACTCCGGGCCATGCTGACCGAGGTGCGCACCCGTGGCGATACCCTGTGGGATGCCTTTCAGAAAGCGATACAGCATTTCGATGCCAGCCCCGCATTCCGCCATGCGCTGGGCCAGGCACAAACAGCGCACCAGACCCTGCTCGAAGCGCGCAGCCAGGCTGACCGGTTTTTCGCCGGAGAGACCATCGGGCTCGATGAGCCGGAATGGATCGGCCTCGTCAGCCGCTTCAATCAAAGCCTGGAACAAGTCCGCCACGAGCTCTTCTACCAGGGACAATGGCCGCAACGGCTGATGGTGCTCAACCTGTCACTGCGTCACTGGGTCTGGCTGGTCAGTGAATATGCCGGCCGGGAACGCGGCATCCTTGCCTACTACATCAGCAACCGCGCACCCCTGCCGGAAGCAAGACACGACGAACTGCGCACCTATCGCGCCCTGGTCGAACACCATGTTCAGGAGATCCTCGCCGAAGCCGGAGAACCCGGCATGGATCCCCGGATCCGCACAGCTGCACAGGTCATGCAGCGCCGCTTTCTGGATACCTTTGACCCGCTGCGCGCGCAGGTCTACAACCATGCGGCAACCGGTAACTACCCACTGAGCGGAGACGACTGGATCCGGGCCGCAACCACGGCCATCGACAGCGTGCTTGATCTGGCGGGTGCAATCACCGGGATATCGGCACAGGCGGCCGATCGCATCCGCCGCGACAGCGCCCGGCATCTGGCCTACCAGGGCGGGGTGGTGGCCCTGGCGCTGCTCCTGCTGCTGATCAGCCTGACCAAGATACGCGAGACGACCAACGCCCTGTTCCACGAAAAAGAACTGGCGGAAGTGACGCTGCATTCCATCGGCGACGGCGTCATCACCACCAATGCCGAGGCGAGGGTCGAATACCTCAATCCGGTCGCCGAGGAGTTCACCGGCTGGAGCAACAGCGAAGCCGCCGGCCGGCCGCTGTCCGAAGTAGTGCGGCTGACCACCGGCTTCAGCCATGAACCCCATGAAAACCCCGTGGAACGCTGTCTGCGCGAGAAGCGCGTCGTCGGTCTGGCGGAGAACACCCTGCTGATCCGGCGAGACGGCAAGGAATTCGCCGTCGAGGATTCCGCCGCACCGATCCACGACGCGGAAGGCAACGTCGTCGGGGCGGTGATGGTCTTCTATGATGTTTCCGAGAACCACGAACCGGGGCATTTGCTGGCGCACTACGCCGCTCACGATGCGCTGACCGGACTCGCCAACCGGCGCGAGTTCGAACGCCGGCTGACCAAGCTGCTGAACAAGGCCAAACACAAGGGTGAACAGCATGCGCTGTGCTACATTGACCTCGACCAGTTCAAAATCGTCAACGATACCTGCGGCCACATGGTGGGCGACAAGCTGCTGCGTCAGCTGACCTATGTGCTGGAACAACACGTGCGGGACGCCGACACCCTGGCCCGCCTCGGCGGCGACGAATTCGGGCTGCTGCTGGAGAACTGCCCCCTGTCACGGGCCCGGCAGATTGCCGAGAATATACGCAAGCTGGTCAAGGAGTTTCGCTTCGTCTGGGAGGACAAGTCCTTTGATGTGGGTTGCAGTATCGGACTGGTGCCCATCACGGCGGAGAGCATAAGCCCGGCGGAACTGCTGAGCGAGGCCGACGCGGCCTGTTATGCGGCCAAGGAGAAAGGCCGCAACCGGGTACAGGTCTTCGAGCCGGGCGATATCGAGCTGGCACAGCGCAGTGGCGAGATGCAGTGGGTATCGCGCCTCAAGGCGGCGCTGCGCGAGGATCGGCTGCTGCTCTATGTGCAGGGTATACAGCCGCTGAACGAGGAGCGGCCGCTGCACCGGGAGGTTCTGTTGCGCCTGCGTGACGAGGACGGGCAGATCGTCCCCCCCATGTGCTTTATCCCGGCAGCGGAACGCTACAACCTGATGCCGGAGCTCGATCGCTGGGTGATCGAACACACCCTGGACTGGATCTGCCGGCACGATGCCGGGCAGGAGGGTACGGTCTACAATATCAACCTTTCCGGCACCTCGGTGAGCGATTCACGCCCGCTGCTGGAATTCATCGACCGGCAGCTGGCCCGCTATCCGGTGCCGCCGCAGCGCATCTGCTTCGAGATTACCGAGACCGCCGCGGTGCAGAATCTGGCCCAGCTGGCCGAGTTGATCCAGGTGCTGAAGGCCCTCGGTTTCAGCTTTGCGCTGGACGATTTCGGCAGCGGCCTGTCCTCGTTCATGTACCTGAAGACCCTGCCGGTGGATTTTCTCAAGATCGACGGCAGCTTCGTCCGCGACATGCTGCGGGATCCGATCGATCTGGCCATGGTGCAGTCGATCAACACCATCGGCCATGTCATGCGGATCGAAACCATCGCCGAGTTTGTGGAGGATGACGAGACCCGTGCCGAACTGCGCAAGCTGGGGGTCGATTTCGGCCAGGGTTACGGCATCGAACGCCCCCGGCCGCTGTAGCTGGACAGCAGGGTGCTAAGTCCCTACAATTTCGCCTCTTTCCACGGACCTCCCGGTCCGTAACCGAAAAGCAATGGCAAGGTAGCTCAGTTGGTTAGAGCACCGCACTCATAATGCGGGGGTCGGCGGTTCAAATCCGCCCCTTGCTACCATTTTCCCATTTCAGATCAGCCGGTTGGAGTTGTGGCCGGTCACCAGGACTGTTTCCGCTTGCTTATAATGGCTGCCAACTGCCATCAAAGGCGCTGAGGTCTTCTTCAGACAGGCGGCGTTTGACATACAGGCCGTCGAGTGTCGCCTGGTCCAGTAGCTGTTCGTTTCCGGCGCTGTCGGTGTATTTCCATTTCCCGTTAATGGCAAGCTGGAACATGCTTTCCATAATATCGTCGAAGCGGATCGCGTGTTCGCTGGCGAGGTGGCGGAAGTCATCCAGGACCAGTGGCGCGGCTTTTTTCCTGAACGTGTCGTTGGCCAGTGCGGCGAGGGCGACGTCCCACCCGGGCATATCTTCATTCGATGGCATCTGCAGGAATCCTCAATAGTTCCGGGTGTGATGGTCGGGCATTATCATACATTCATGCGTATTAGGAAATTCCCGGGCAGGCTCAATTGCTGATCGAAGGATCGAGATGGAGGGCGGCCGCTGGCCGTCTGCCGGTATTGCCCGGCTCCCCTGGCTGTCTGTCGCCGATATGCCGAAGTTACAGTGGCGTCTACTGAACCGTCGCCCTGCACTGGCAGAGTTGCGACTGGATCAAGCGAATCAGATCCGCCAGTTCTATCTCTGCCGGCACTTCCCGGATATCGGAAAACCAGATGTCATCAATCTGACCGGCCTCGTCAGGAGTCTGTTCGCCCACCAGCGGCACTCCGACGAAAACACCGTGCCGGCCATTTTCCAGGCATACAGTAACCAGTTGTCACTACTGTCCCGTTAAAGTTGCTTTAGTGAACTGTAACATCGTGTAGTCAA
>JBHHXO010000259.1:0-4026 GCA_046757125.1 Thiogranum sp. | reverse complement strand
GCTGCGCGGCGTCTCATATGTGGAACTGCGCTCGCTGGACGTCAATGCCTTCGACCCGCTGGGTATAAACGAACGGCAACTGCACTTCCTGGAATGCTTTCTGCTGTTCTGCCTGTTATACGACAGCCCCGTCATCAGCGAACGCGAACGCAGGGAGATAGATGAAAATGAATTGCGCACCGCACACCAGGGGCGCGACCCGGAACTGATGCTGGTGCGTGACGGCAACCCGGTTCTGTTGCAGGACTGGGCCGGCGAACTCATGCAGGAGATGCACGGGGTATGCGAACTGCTCGATCGCGGTTCCAAGGGGCAACCGTATTGCAGCGCGCTGGACGCGCAGTGGAACAAGGTAAAGGACCCCGGCCTGACCCCGTCCGCACGCATGCTGCGCGAAATGCGCGACCGTGGGGAAGGCTTCTATCACTTCGCCAAACGCATGTCGGAAATACACCGGCACTTTTTCAACAACCTGCCGCTGAGCGAGACCAGCGAGCGTTACTTCTCCGAGCTGGCGGAAAAATCCCTGGAAGACCAGCAGGCCTGGGAAGCCACCGATGAGGTACCCTTCGATGAATATCTGCAACGCTACTTTTCCCAGTCATGACAACTGACAGCGGACAACACAGAACACTGGTGCTCGCCTCGACCTCCCCGTTCCGCCGGGAACTGCTGCAGCGCCTGGGGGTGGAGTTTGCAACCATGGCGCCGGACGTCGATGAAACCCGTGGACAGGGCGAAAGTCCCGAAGCGCTGGTGTTGCGCCTGTCGGAAGCCAAGGCGCGTGCGGGTGCGGAGCGATATCCCGATGCGCTGATTATCGGTTCGGACCAGGTCGCGGTGTGCGGGGACGAGGTGCTGGGCAAGCCCGGCAACCACGCGGCCGCCTGCAGGCAACTGCGCCGCCTGGCCGGGCAACGGGTCAGCTTCCTGACAGGGTTGTGCCTGTACGATACCGCCAGTGATCGTGCACGGGTGGAGCTGGTTCCCTATCAGGTGGTGTTCCGTGAACTTACTGACCGGCAGATAGACCGCTACCTCAGGATCGAACAGCCCTATAACTGTGCCGGCAGCTTCAAGTCGGAAGGCCTGGGCATCAGCCTGTTCGAATCCATGCACGGGGAAGACCCCAATGCACTGATCGGCCTGCCGCTGATCCGCCTGACAGGCTGGCTGAACGAGTCAGGGATAGAGATTCCCTAAGCATCGCTATTTTGCTGCCGCCGGCTTGCCGCAAAAAACGGTGGTCCATCGCGGATAAATTCGAGTATCGCCGGGGAGTCCGTTATTCCCTGCTGTGCAGCCTGGCTGGCAAGCGTCTCCTGGATGACCCGGAACAGCAGGTTTTCGCCGTTGGTATTTTACCCAGTTGGTCAACAGCATGACCGTGGCTGCGGCCAGCATGAAACGGCTGAGCAGGAAGCCCGCTCCCTTGTTCTGCTATTCGTCCCCGACCGGTGGTGATGTAACCGTGCTTTCCCCGACGCGTACTTCCGTGAACAGGCCGAGAAAACGTTCGTTCAGCGAGCGTCGTGCCGGACGGGGAACGGGATTCGTGTTTATTGCCACGTATCCAGGCTGTCCAGCTTTATCCTGATTTTTTCTTCCCGCGCCCGCCATCGTACAAGCGCCTTTCCCAATGCCCATAGGCCGGATTGGGCAGAATAAACCATGAGCGCCCCCAGCGCGCCTGGTGTGCTCCCGGGGCGGGATTGGCGGTGAAATCGTTAATGTTGTCACCCATTATCAATATTATCCGGTAGTCGGCTGACAGGGATTCACGGCGGGCTGTCTTGTCCGAGGCGGACCAGCCTTTCTTTGCCTGCCCGTCCCGGTCGGTTTCAGCACGCAGCAGAACCGAGTCTTCGTTGGAAATACCCGGCTGTGGAAGGAATCCTGTTCGCAGCAGATTGGTAACAGTAAACGGTTCCAGATCCACCTGTTCTTCCCCGGTGTCAATCCGTCCATTTTTATTGCGGTCGAATGCGCCTCGTGCAGCACGGTTGGACAGATAGAATACCGCGACACCCTTCTCCATTGCGTAGCGTACGAAGTCCAGGGCGCCCGGCACCGGTTCCGCGCTGGCTTCGCTTACCCAGGCGTGCCAGCTTATCGGCAGGAAGTCCTTTTCGTTTTTCAGCAGCCAGGCCTGGTAAGGCAGCGTGCCCAGTACCGTTTCATCGATATCGAGAATCACTGCCGGCGGCAGGCTGCCCAGTGCCCCGGCCTGCTCGTCGTTTGCCGGAACCTGCGACGCGAGTGCCGTCCAGCTTTTGTCTTCCAGGGCGCGATCGAGATTATGCCGTGCCGTGTTGTAGATTCCCTGTGTCAGTGCACGGTATTCCATGCTGGATTGCATCCAGGCAATACTGTTCAGGTTGCCTGGATGCGGGGGAGTTCCGTCACACCCACCGCATAGCAGCACGATGCTCAGGGCAAGGTAAAGTTGTTTCATGATTCCGGCACAGTTCATTATATCGAGTCTACAAGGTACCTTTTACTGCTATATCTGCAACCACCAACAGCAAAACATACAAACCGCGAAAAGGAAAAGGGGACGGAGGGATTATTTATTAATCCCTCCGTCCCCTTTTTCTTTTTTCTTTTTTATTTCAGGGTCAGGTTTGCTCCGAGCACTTCACCGACACCGCGGCCCAGCGCGGTGCCGAAACGCTTGCCGAACTTCGTCAGCCAGTCTTCGGTTTGTGTGTAGTCGACGATGGTTTCCTCGCCGATGACTTCGCGCGCCACGTAGCTTGAGCTGCCCAGTTCGTCCACCAGGCCCAGTGTGACGGCCTGCTCACCGGTCCACACATAGCCGCTGAACAGGTTGGGATCTTCTTTCAGTTTGTCACCCCGCCCGGCTTTTACCACATCAATGAACTGCTGGTGGATGTCATCGAGCAGTTTCTGTACCTGGTTGACGTCATCCTGTTTGACGGGCAGGAAGGGGTCCAGGAATCCCTTGTGTTCGCCCGCGGTCAACAGGCGTCGCTCAACACCGAGTTTCTGTATGGTATCGACAAAGCCGAAACCGTCCATACGTACGCCGATGGACCCGACGATACTGGCCTTGTCGGCATAGATCCTGTCAGCCGCTGATGCCACGTAGTAGCCGCCGGATGCGCAGATATCACTGATAACGACATAGAAAGGTGTATCGGGGTGCTCCTTGCGCAGGCGCTTTATCTCATCGTTGATATAACCCGCCTGTACCGGGCTGCCCCCCGGACTGTTGATACGCAGAATTACACCGGCGGTATTATTGTTTTCAAAGGCTTCGCGCAGGCCGGTTACCACGTCGTCCGCGTTGGCTTCCTTGTCGGCGGCAATGACACCCGACAGTTCAACCAGCGCGGTATGCTTGCCGGCTGTCGCTGCGCTCATATCGACATCGGGTGTGTACAGATACAGAATGGCGGCCAGGTAGATGAACATGAGGAACTTGAAAAAGATACCCCAGCGGCGCGCGCGCTTCTGCTCGTTGACCGCGGCGAAGGCGAGCTTGTTGATTACGCCCTGTTGCCATTCGCCGCTCTGTTTCCGATCATCGCTTTCGTAATAATCCATATTTCTCTTCCTCAATCTGCCGCGACCAGTGGCGGCGGTGAAACCAGGTCCTGTGCAACCAGCCCTTCTTCGGCCAGCCAGTCGACCAGTTCGCTGATGTTGTCCAGGCACGCCAGCGGTTGATGTTGCATCAGGCGCTCACGTTCGTGAACACCGTAGCTGACGGCTACCGGGCTCACGCCGGCATTGAGGGCCATCAACAGGTCATACTCGGTGTCCCCGATCATCAATGCCTGGCGGGGCTCGGTACCCAGCTCATCCAGTATTTCCATCAGCATTTGCGGGTGCGGCTTGGACTGTGTTTCGTCCGAACAGCGGGTGGCTGAAAAAATCTCCTGCAGGCCGGTGCCGCTCAGCACCTTGTCCAGTCCTGCCCTGCCCTTGCCGGTCGCGACCGCCAGCAGCAAACCTGACTCCTTCAGCAGGTGCAGGGTTTCACTGGCGCCGGGGAACAGT
>JBHHXO010000258.1:0-4035 GCA_046757125.1 Thiogranum sp. | reverse complement strand
ATATAACCGCAACGCCGCCGGTAGCCACCCCATAACGGGCAATGCGGTCCTTCAGAAGCCGCAGGCGCAGGTGCACACCATGTTTTTCAGATACAAGGGCAACAGGTTCTGGCATAGCGAGCGTATCTTACCCGGCGAATATGACATTTGTGTGACAGGCGATAGCGATCAGTTTTTCTGTCGCTGGCATCGAATTTGCTTTATCAAAATCAAATCAACAATTGCACCCAAACCACGTGCCAGAGAGGAAATGCCAATGGGCGTTGAACACCGATGGAGTTCTCGTAAAGAGATCAATATGGACGTAAACCTGTACTACCCGCCGGTGGGGATGATTAACGGCAAGACACGCAATGTAAGTCTTGAGGGTATGTACGTCGACGTAGAAGGGGTACGTATTCCGCCACAGGCCAGGCTGGAAATCTGCTTCACCGCGGATGTCCGTGGCAAAGCCGTTGAACACCGCCTGCCCGCCTACGTGGTGCATGGCAACAACGGCGGCATCGGCCTGATGCTGCAGCATGTCGGCTATCGCGAATTCGATGCCCTGCGCTATATGCTGAACGCCGCCTGATCAACAGCAACAACCCTGCATAAAAACCCCCGCACAGGGCGGGGGTCAGCCAGCACGGAACTGCGGTAACACGCCTACTGCAGCTTGCCCAGCTCCTTGTCCGCCACCCTGGCGGGCAACGGGATGTAACCATCCTTCACAACCGTCGTCTGACCGGATTTTGCCAGCACCATTTTCAGGAACTCACGCTCAAGCGGCGGCAACGGCTTGTTGGGATGCTTGTTGACGTAGATGTACAGAAAACGGGCCAGCGGATACTTGCCGTTGATCGCGTTGTCCGGCGTTGCGGCGATAAAAGGCTTGCCTTCCTCCTTCGCCAGCGGAACCGCGCGCACACCCGAAGTCTTGTAGCCGATACCCGAGTAACCGATGCCGTTGAGCGAGGCCGATACCGACTGCACCACAGATGCCGACCCGGGTTGCTCGTTCACGTTGTTTTTGTAGTCACCCTTGCACAGTGCCTTTTTCTTGAAATACCCGTAGGTCCCGGAAACAGAATTACGCCCGTACAACTGTATGGAACGTGTCTTCCAGGCACCGCCCAGGCCCAGGGCACCCCAGGTATTGATGTCATCGACATAACCGCATTTGCGGGTTGAGGAGAATACTGCATCCACCTGCGGGATCGTCATGCCCTTGATCGGGTTGTCCTTGTGCGTAAATACCGCCAGCGCGTCGATGGCGACACGAATCGGCGTCGGCTTGTAACCGTAACGACGTTCGAATGCCTCCACTTCCCGGTCTTTCATCTTGCGGCTCATCGGCCCCAGGTTGGAAGTTCCCTCGGTCAGGGCAGGCGGCGCAGTCGAGGAACCCGCAGCCTGAATCTGGATGTTGACATTGGGGTAGTTGCGTTTGAACTCTTCTGCCCACAGGGTTATGAGATTGGCCAGTGTGTCGGAACCCACGCTGGACAGATTACCGGACACGCCGCTGGCGCGGCTGTAATCGGCAAGGCCGGAATCCACTTTTGCGTCCCCCACAGCAGCAGCATTTAATCCCAGGGCAATTGACAGGGTTCCTGCCAGCAAACCAAGCGTGCTGGATTTCATCGGGTTGTCTCCTTCAAAAAGATGATTTACAGAATCACATCGTGTTACCGGAAGGAGATACTATGCCCGGAATATTACAGCCGTATGACGCTTCACGAATCGGGACACGCCGGTTCTTCAGGCGGCACCGACCTGTGGCTTGCTGCACCGGACGTAGCGTTGCGCGGGAAAACGGCAGTGGAAACAACTCCCTTCGCCCGGTTCGCTGCTGATTTCCAGCCCGGCGTCGTGCCGCAGCAGCACGTGCTTGACGATGGCCAGCCCCAGTCCGGTTCCGCCGCTCGCACGGGAACGGCCGGTATCGATCCGGTAGAAGCGCTCTGTCAGACGCGGGATATGATGCGGGGCAATACCGACGCCCGAGTCCTCGACTGAAAACAGCGGCTCATCACCGGACAGAGCCCAGCGTATGGTGATATGCCCTTGCTCCGGCGTGTAACGCACGGCGTTGAATACCAGGTTGGAGAACGCACTGTACAGTTCTGACTCGGATCCCTTGATACACAGGGTGGGATCCACATCCAGCGTGATAATATGCCCGGCGCCAGCACTGAGCTCGCGCGCCTGGTCGGCGAGCGCATCGATCAGCGCAGCAACGGGAACCGCCTGCGGGTCGGGCTGCAACACCTCGTTCTCCAGCTTCGACAACAGCATCAGATCGTCGACGATACGATTCATGCGTTCGGCCTGTTGCCGCATGCTGTTTAACCGGTCGGCAAACTCGCCGCTGACCTTTTGCATGTCTGTCAGGGTTTCCAGGTAGCCGCTGATGACAGTCAGCGGTGTACGCATTTCGTGCGAGACATTGGCAACAAAATCCTGCCGCATTCTTTCCAGCTGCTGCATGCGGGTCATGTCACGGGCCACGACCAGACGACGGTTGCCTGAATAGGGGATCACGCGAATACGCAGCGTGATGCTTTCGTCGACGGGCGAGGGAATTTCGACAGCCTGCTCATAATCGCCCTCGTGGAGGTACTGTATAAACACCGGGTGCCGGATCAGGTTACTGATGCGCTGCCCGCTGTCGCGCGGATACTCAAAGCCAAGATACCTTGCCGCCGCGCTGTTCCACCACTCGATCTGGTCGCTGCCGGGGCGCAATTCTATCGTCGCATCGGGCAAGGCAACCGTGATTTTGTGAAAGCGCTTGAGCATGCGGCGCAATTCACGCTTGCGTTTGCGGTTGCGTTGCTGCAGCCGGTAGATATGCTCGAACACGTCGTCCCAGATACCGCTGGCTTCCGGCGGCCGGAACTTTCTGCCTTCCCGTAACCAGCATATCAACAGGTAAACATTATAGAGGTGCCAGCCAAGGTAGCCGGCCAGAACGACAAACAGGCCCAGGGCGATATTTCCCAGCAGGGCACCCAGCACCAGGCCGGCCACGATCAGACCCGAAATACGCCAGAACTCTCTGTGCCAGGGATTACTCACACCCGGTTTTTAACAGCTTGTCAGCCTTCTGTCGAGAAACGGTAACCGGCACCGCGAACGGTCTGGATAAAACGGTCGTAAGCCCGTCCGGCCAGCGCCTTGCGCAAACGCCGGATGTGCACATCGACGGTGCGTTCCTCTACAAAGATCCCCCGGCCCCAGACGTGATCCAGCAACTGTTCGCGACTGTACACCCGGTCCGGGTTGCTCATGAAAAAATGCAGCAAGCGAAATTCGGTAGGCGCCAGGTTGAGCGCCTCACCGTCCGTCAGGACACGATGCCCTGCCGGATCCAGCGACAGGCCGGCAAACTCGATCGGCTGTTCACCGCTGTGCTCCACACTGCGCCGTAACACGGCATGGATGCGTGCAATCAGCTCACGGGGCGAGAACGGCTTGATAATATAGTCATCGGCGCCGAGCTCCAGACCGCGTACGCGGTCATTCTCCCCCACCCGCGCCGTAAGCATAATAACGGGCAGGCCGGCGGTTATTTCCTCGCTGCGCAGGCGGCGCACCAGGTCGGCACCGCTCATGCCGGGCAGCATCCAGTCCAGCAGCACCAGATCGGGCGGGCCGGACGCCACGGCAATCAGCGCCTGCTCCGCATCCGCGGATTCTTCGTACTGCAAACCCGCCTGTTTCAGCGCAAATCCGATCATGTCACGGATTGCGGGTTCATCTTCCACTACCAGGATCCGCGTCATTCTGCCTGCTCGGTTATGTGTCTGGATGTCATTCGATACAGCAGTACACCGCAGTAATGTTACAATTGTGTGACAACGGTGATGAAAATCACGCCGGGCCTGCTGTGACTGGACATGCACCTGCCACAGGCTACCATTCCAGCCAGCCGGGCAACACAGGAACTTCTTCAACATGTGCCGAATAGCCGCTTACCTGGGGGTACCTGTTCCACTGGGTACGCTTCTGCTGGATCCCCCGCACAGCCTGCAGGTGCAGGGCTGGGCA
>JBHHXO010000257.1:0-4059 GCA_046757125.1 Thiogranum sp. | reverse complement strand
ACTCCGGCTGCCTCCAGCCCCAGGCCGTCCGCTGCGGGCCGCCGTCCGACCGCTACCAGGACCTGTTCGGCTTCCAGCGTCACGCCGTCAGCACACTCGACACGCCGGGTTTCCCCTTGCCGCGTCACGCGCTTCGCACCGGTCGAGGTGCGCACGTCGATGCCTTCAGCAACCAGCCGTTCCTTAAGCACATCCGCGACTTCCGCATCTTCCTGCGCTAACAGATGTGGCAGTCGCTCCACCACGGACACCCTGCTGCCGAGCCGTGCAAATGCCTGCGCCATTTCCAGCCCGATGGGACCGCCACCGAGCACCAGCAGGCGCTGTGGCAATTCGCGCAGGGAAAACAGGCTGTCACTGGTCAGGTAGCCCGCCGCTTCAAGGCCGTCTATCGGTGGCACAAAAGGACACGAACCGGTAGCAACGAGAAAACGCTTCCCCTGGATCTGACGGTCATCGACACGCACGGTGTGTGCATCGATGAATTCCGCGTGACCGAAAAGCACTTCGCAGCCGTAGGCTCGAAAACGTTCGGGGTCGTCGTGTGGCTGGATCTGGTCGATGACCGACTGCACGTGAGCGTTGACCCTGCCGAGATCCACCCGCGGAACTACGGGTTCCAGTCCGAACTCGCCTGCGCGACGCATCAATGATGCAACTTTCGCTGCCTGTATC
The DNA here is from genome assembly GCA_046757125.1 of Thiogranum sp. Taxonomy (GTDB): domain Bacteria; phylum Pseudomonadota; class Gammaproteobacteria; order DSM-19610; family DSM-19610; genus Thiogranum. Next base: position 3,384 of record JBHHXO010000257.1, on the reverse strand, counting down.
AGTGTCTTGCTGGGCACGCAACCGGTGTGCAGGCAATCGCCGCCGAGTTTTGCCCGTTTTTCTATCAGGGTGACTTTCAACCCCAGTTGCGCTGCCACACTCGCTACGACCAGTCCCCCTGCACCGCCACCGACAATGACCAGGTCACGCTTGCCCATCAGCCGTCCCCCGCTTCTTGTTGTTGTAAGTCGATGCGCTGTTTGAACACTTCAAAGTGAGTCGGTTCCCGGTTTTTTCGGCCTGGGATAAGCAAAGGGGCTGCTGTTCACCGCAAGTGGAAATACAGGCGATGCGGCTCAGCTCTCTGCGAGCGGGTAGCCATTTTCGTTCCAGCCGGTCATACCGTTCGCAACGACATGGACGTCGGCGAATCCCCGCTGCGCCAGCAGCTGCGCGGCTTTGGCGGATTTCCGATCGGTGCGGCACACCGTCACTATCGGTTTTTCCTGGTAGTCGGCAATTTCGTCAATCCGCTCCGCCAGTTCTTCGAGCGGAACATTGGTGGCGCCCGCGATATGCCCCTGCTCGCCGACAAAGTCCGCCGTTGTACGCACGTCCAGCAGCAGCATGTCATCGCCGTTTTCCAGACGTTGTTTCAGTTCCGGAACGGTCAGCATGGGTTTCTTGCGCAATCGGCCGATCAGGCGCGGTAGAAACGCCACTGCCGCGAGCAGCGTCAAAGCCAGCAGTGCCTTCTGGATCAGCCCTTCGCCGCCGCCCACGGCTTCCCGCCCGGCATAACCAAGATACGTGTAGGCAAAAGCGCCCGGCAACATACAGATGTAGGTTGCCAGCAGATAATGAGTGAAACGTATCCGGGTCAGTCCCAGTGCATAGTTGAGCAGGTTAAAGGGGAACAGCGGCACCAGGCGAACAAATGCCACGAAGCGCCAGCCTTCGCTCTCCACGCCATTGATGAGTTGTTTGAGGCGACCGCCGGTTTTATCGGCTACCCAGTCCGAAGCCAGGTAGCGGGAGATCAGAAATGCCAGCGCTGCGCCGATAGTGGCGCCGGTAAGGTTATAGAATGTCCCGAGTACCGGGCCAAACAGGGCGCCACCCGCCAGGGTCAGTACTGTCCCCGGCAGGAACAGTACCGCACCTACTGCATAGACCAGCATGAATACCAGCGGCGCCAGCACGCCGGCATTCCGGATCCAGTGCTCCACCGCGGCCGTATCGAACTGATCCCGGTAACTGATGGCTACAGCTATCGCCGCCACCAACACCAGGAAAACGGCGATTCGAATCCACCTAGTCTTCATCGTCGCCGCTCCATTCCCGCCTGTTTATGGTATAGCCGGATATTTTTCCAATAAAGGGCAGTATCAACATGCCCGGCAACCAGGCCACCAGCTTAGGCTTGTTGTAGGTGTGAATACCGATGCTCATAGCTTCATGCCCCGCGCGCGGCTGGGCGCGATAGGTACCGAACAGGCGGTCCCACCAGGGCAGGCTGAAACCGAAGTTGCTGTTGGCTTCATCGTCTTCCACTGAATGATGAACCCGGTGCATGTCCGGGGTGACGACCAGCAGACGCGCGATACGGTCAACCGCCTTCGGGATACGTATGTTGCTGTGGTTGAACATGGCGGTCGCATTCAGCACCACTTCAAAAATAACGACGGCAACGACCGGCGGACCCAGCACTACGATGGTCGCAAACTTGATCAGCATGGAGAGGATGATTTCGAGGGTGTGAAAACGCGCGCCGGTTGTGACGTCGAAATCGACGTCTGCGTGATGTACCCGGTGCAGGCGCCACAGGACCGGAACGGCGTGCACCATGACGTGTTGCAGGTAGATAACCAGGTCCATCGCGACAATGGATGCCGGGATGGCAACCCCGGCGGGCACTTCATAGTAGTTGAGCAGTCCCCAGCCGTGCTCGCCGGCAAAGGCGGCCATGCCGACCGCGGCGGCCGGGAATAGAAGGCGCACAACGAAACTGTTCAGGAACACCAGACCCAGGTTGTTCAGCCAGCGCACCGCCCGGCCCAGTCGCAGGGCACGCCGTGGCGCCAGCAGTTCCCACACGGCCATGACAGCGAATACGCCCGCAAAGAAACCCAGCCGGATGCTTGCCTCGTGCTGCATCACGAATTCACTGACATTCATAAAATGACCTCGGCACAGCAGCAGATTGTCATGCGCTGGAACGTTGCTATAATAATTCTATCGAATATACGATTCAATCGATTAGTTGAATAAGAGAATAGCGGATATTTATACGATGTCAAGCGGCACCTTCAAACACGATCTGTTTGCCCAGTTCGCCCGGGTCGGAAAAGCGCTGGGCAATGGCAACCGACTGGAACTGCTTGAATATATTGCCCAGGGAGAGCGCAGTGTAGACCAGCTGGCAAAGGTTTCGGGATTGACCGTGGCCAATACCTCGCAACACCTGCAGCAACTGCGCCAGGCGGGCCTGGTGGTGTGCCGGACACAGGGCCTGCAGGTACTCTACCGCCTGAGCGGCAACGATGTGATCGAGCTCCTGGACGCATTGCGCGATGTTGCCGAACGTCGCATTGCCGAAGTGAACCAGCTGGTGGATGCCTACCTTACCGTCAGGGACGAGCTGGAAGCCGTGCCGCGCGAAACCCTGATGGAACGCGTGAAGGAAGGCCTGGTTACCGTTCTCGACGTACGGCCGCCCGAAGAATACGCAGCCGGCCACGTACCCGGAGCAGTCAACGTTCCCCTGGCGGAACTGGAACAGCACCTGAAGCAGTTGCCGAAAAAACAGGATGTGGTTGCCTACTGCCGCGGCCCCCATTGTGTGCTGGCTTTCGACGCCGTTGCCCGCCTCAGGGAGCGCGGTTACTCGGCCCAGCGCATGGAAGACGGCTTTCCCGAGTGGAAATCAGCGGGTTATCCGGTCGAGGAGAAAGCCGGGTAAGCGCCGTATTAGTATTTTGTATAAACGACACCTTTGCTATATGATCGTCTGCGAACTTTTCCGGATAGGGTCTGTCGCAACTTCAAAGGCTAAGGAAACACCCCGGAACGGTCGATATAGATGACAGATTGCCGCTGAAAATAAGGACAATGCGAAAAACGCTCACAAACTGTTTGTTGATACTGGCGCTGGCGCTGGCTCCGCTGCCGGCGTTTTCTGCGTCTTTTGCTTCTTCTGATGACGCCGATCCGTGCGCCATGCACCAGTCCGGGCAAACCGACCTGCAGTCCGACAGCTGTCCGGACTGCACCGACCACAGCTGCAATGGTGGCGATTGTACTCCCGATCACTGCACCTCGCCGCACAGCCAGTTCAGCATATCTGCATTGAACATCGCTTTACCCGTCGGAAATCCTGCAGTCCGGCCTCCTGTTTTTATTACCGATACCGCATCCAGATCGTAGGGCCGGGGGGGGCGGGGC
>JBHHXO010000256.1:0-4069 GCA_046757125.1 Thiogranum sp. | reverse complement strand
GCTCAGGCTGCTACTGGCAGATGACGATGCCGATGCGGCCAGCGTCCTGGACGAAATCGGGGAACAGATGCCGGGCGCCTACCGGAAATTCGGCCTGGCCCGCCTTGAGAAACCGGTCAGCCGGTATGACTTCGAGAAAGCACTGATCATCCTTGACGAAATCAGCGCAAGCTAGGGCCTGATTAGTTCCCGCACGCCAGCCTGTTGTCCCGGGCCCACCGGGTTCCTCACTGCACCACGCGCCACCGGTAACCGTCCCGGCTCAACAACTCGTCCGCCTCTACCGGCCCCTGGCTGCAGCCCGGGTAATTGGGAAAGCTGCGTGGTGGCAACGCCTGCCAGACATCGAGAATGGGCTGCACCAGCTCCCAGCACACCTCGATATTGTCAGAGCGCTTGAAAAGCGTCGCATCCCCGCAAAGGCAGTCATAGATCAGCGTCTCGTAACCGCTGGCCGTGGTGGATTCATCAAAGTAGTCATCGTAATCAAAGTCCATACGTACCCGCGACACGTTAAAAGCGGTGCCGGGCACCTTGGCATTGAATTCCATGCTGATTCCCTCATCGGGCTGTATGCGCAGTATCAGCTGGTTGGGGCCGATATCCCTGCGCCGTTCCAGTGCCCCCCGGAACATCATGTTGGGCGCGTGCTTGTACTGGATCACGATTTCGGAATAACGTCCCGGCATACGCTTGCCGGTACGCAGGTAGAACGGAACACCGGCCCAGCGCCAGGAATCGATCATCAGTTTCATGGCGACAAAGGTCTCGGTACCTGAATCGTCGGCGATATCCGGCTCGTCACGATAGGCGTGCACATGATCACCATTGTCCAGTACGCCTTCACCGTACTGGCCGCGCACCGTATCGCTCAGCACCTGCTCGGAATCAAAAGGCTGGATCGCCTTCAATACCTTGATCTGCTCATCGCGAATGGCATCGGCCGCAAAGGAATTGGGTGGTTCCATGGCGACCACCGACAATACCGCCAGCAGGTGATTGGCGACCATGTCGCGCAGCGCACCCGCCTCCTCGTAGTAACTGGCGCGGTCCCCGACCCCGAGCGACTCGGCCACGGTAATCTGCACGTGATCGATGTAACGGTGATTCCATATCGGTTCGACCGTGCCGTTACCGAAACGGTAGGCCATGATGTTCTGCACCGTCTCCTTGCCCAGGTAGTGATCGATGCGGTAAATCTGGTGCTCGGAAAAACTCCGGTGCAGGGTCGCGTTCAGCTCCCGGGCCGACTCCAGGTCCCGGCCAAAGGGCTTTTCAATAATGATGCGCCGCCAGCGACCCTCGCTTTCTTCCGCGAGCCCGGCCTTGCCGAGCCCGGTCGCGATTACGCCAAAGAAACTGGGCGGTGTAGCAAGGTAGAACAGGTAGTTGCCCGCTGTACCCTGCTCCCCGTCAACCTCGGCCAGAAATCCTCTTAGCCGGTTGTAGCTTTCCGCATCACGGAAATCGCCCGGCATATAGTAGGCCTTGTCGATATTGGCTTCCCACAGGGCCGGGTCAAAGCCTTCACCGACAAACGAGTCTATCCCCTCAGACAGGGTTTTCCGATAGGCCGCACTGTCCATCTCCACGCGGTCGATGCCGACCATGGCGATCTGCGAGGGCAGCAATTGTTGTGAAGCCAGGTTGAAGAGTGCAGGAATCAGTTTACGCCTGGTCAGGTCACCCGCGGCGCCGAAAATAACGATGACAGCCGGTGGCGCGGTCAGGGACTGGTCAACCTGTCTCATAACTACCCGCCCTATTTTTTCTCGTGGTGACCGCCAAACTGGAAACGCATGGCCGACAGCAGCTTGTCGCCGAAATCGGCTTCACCCCGGGAGCTGAAGCGGCTGAACAGTGCCGCCGTCAGCACCGGTGCCGGCGTCGCGGTTTCGATCGCTGCCATACTGGTCCAGCGACCCTCGCCGGAATCGGATACGCTGCCGGAGAAATTCGACAGGTCCGGGTTATCCTTTAACGAAATCGCGATCAGGTCCAGCAACCCGGACGCCACCACGCTGCCGCGCCGCCAGACTTCGGCGACTTCCGCTGTATCTATATCGAACCGGTAGTCCTCAGGATTCTGCAGCGGCGTGGTCTCTGCATCGATCGCATGACTCTGGCTCCCGATATTGGCGTGACTGAGTATATTCATGCCCTCGGCATAGGCCGCCATCATGCCGTATTCGATACCGTTGTGAACCATTTTCACAAAGTGACCGGCGCCGTTGGGCCCGCAATGCAGGTACCCCTGCTCGGAAGTTGCCGGTGCGCCGCTGCGCCCTGCGGTACGCTCGATAGCGCCGACGCCGGGCGCTATGGTTTTGAACAGAGGATCAAGGTGGCTGACCACCTGCGTCTCACCGCCGATCATCAGACAGTAACCACGCTCCAGCCCCCAGACGCCACCACTGGTACCGACATCGACAAAGTGGATACCCTGCTCGCCAAGCTCCCGGGCATGCGCCATATCATCCTTGTAATAGGAGTTACCACCGTCGATGATGATATCACCCGCCTGCATGTGCCCTGCCAGATCCCTGATTACCGGACCGACAACCGCAGCGGGCACCATGATCCACACGGCGCGCGGCGCTTCCAGTTTTTCAATAAACTCCCTGCCGCTGCCGGCACCCGTCGCACCTTCTTTCTCAAGCGCCGCCACCGCACCGGCATCGGTATCGAATACCACGCATTCATGTCCGTCCTTCATCAGGCGACGAACGATATTTGCACCCATACGACCAAGACCCAGCATACCCAGTTGCATAAGAAAATTCCTTGTAATATGAACGATAGCGCCAGACCGACCGGCTACCTGCTACGGAACCGTCGGCAGCAGGGAAGTATTCACCGCGAGTCCTGTACCAGGAGGCGATCGGTCTGGCGCCTGCCTGCCTGCCTGCGGAACATCACTGTGGTTTAACCGTTACCCGGACCGCCACTATAGACGATTTCGTAGTACTGCTTTTCAAGTTCCTGCTTGTGCAGGGTTTCCTCTTTCGCCAGGTATTCGAACAGGTCGTGAACCGGACCGGGTTCGGTACTTTCCGCCAGTTCGCGGTACTGCTTCATTGCAGCATCTTCCCGCCCCAGCGCGTATTGCAGAATGGCCTGGTCATCCGGGCTGTCGCCGAGATCCGGCAGCTGTACGAAGTCGGAGAAACGGCGATCTTCTGCCGGTGTTTTTATCTCCTTCTGCACCTCTGCCTCAATATCCGGGTTTTTTGCCAGGCTGGTAAACAGCTCGTAGTGCGTCTGTTCCTCGCCGGCCAGTTCCTCGACCAGGTAGCGCAGGTTCCTGCTGACCTTCGGTATCAGTGCAGTGTAGAACTCACAAGCCGCTTTTTCGAACGAGGTCGCCACTTCGAGGATTTCCCCAAGGGTTTTCTTCGACCGGATGCGCTCATAGGCAGCGCTGTGACCTTCTCCATGTTCACTCATTGTTTCACCCCGAGATGTGCTTCAATACTGGCGGCCACCCGGTGACCGTCGGCAACAGCATGCACCACGTCGGGGCCGAATACCATATCGCCCGCGGACCACAACCAGGGTTCCGAAGTCCTGCCGCTCTCATCCACCTTGAGACGGCCGCGCTTCCACTCCAGCCGCTCGGTCAACGCATCGCCAAACAGACTCACGTCGGTCATCTGGCCAATGGATTCGATAACCATATCCGCCGGGTGGACCTGCTCGTCGCTGTCGTCATACTTTGGAGCAAAGCGACCGCTCTCATCGAAGATGGATACCACACCCAGCGTGGCCAGCCCGGTCAGTTTGCCCTGTTCGTCGATGATACAGGCTTTCGGTCCGCGGCTGTCCAGGATGACGATGCCTTCTTCGCGGGACTCGATCACTTCCTCAGGATCAGCCAGGAAATGATCGAAATCCTCCAGCGCCGCAACCGTCATCCTGACTTCACCGTATTGCTGCTTCTGCAGGCGCGCCAGGCTGCGGGCAATGTCCATGGCGACGTTGCCACCACCAATGACCACCGCAGTACGCGGTACCTCGAACGACTTGCCCTGGGTGATTTTTCTTAACAGCTTTACAGCACGCTTGACCT
>JBHHXO010000255.1:0-4189 GCA_046757125.1 Thiogranum sp. | reverse complement strand
AATTTTCGCGTTTTGGTGTTTCTTCCCTTTGTCGCAATATCATCATCCCCCCACAGAATGGCTCAATGGGTAAAATGGAAGTTAATTATAATGATTCTCATTCAGGCTGTAAATGACGCCACTGCGACAGGTTGGCCCCCCGCTATAACCGGGTATTGTACTTTCAGCACATTAATATTTTAAATTCAATTGCTTACCCACACAGCATGCACGTTTACGAACTCGCGAATACCGTAGACGGACAGCTCCCGTCCGTAGCCGGAATTACGGATACCACCAAACGGCATACGCGGGTCAGATTTTGACATATCGTTTACAAATGCCGCGCCGGACTGGATTTCGTCGGCAGCAATGCGCTCGCCCCTGGCCAGGTCGCGGGTCCAGACGGCACCGCCGAGACCGAACTCCGTACAGTTTGCCACCTCGATCGCCTCTTTTTCGTCCCTGACCCTGATCAGGGTCGCTACCGGGCCGAACAATTCCTCGGACCAGGCAGCCATGCCTTCCTTTACACCTGCCAGCACCGTCGCCGGGTAGAAGGCACCGGGACCATCCGGTATTTCACCACCGATCAGCAACCTGGCGCCGGCCTCGACCGTGCGCCGGACCTGGTCGTGCAGGCCGTCGCGCAGATCCACCCTGGCCAGCGGCCCGATATAGACGCCATCTGCGGCCGGATCGCCCATTTTGAGCTGGCTGGCCTTGTCGACAAACTTCTCTTCGAATTCGTCATACACCGCGTCAACGATAATGAAACGCTTGGCGGCGATACAACTCTGGCCGCTGTTCTGAAAACGGCCGACGATGCCGACCTCCACCGCCCTGTCGACATCCGCGTCTTCAAGCACGATGAAAGGATCCGAACCGCCCAGCTCAAGCACACACTTCTTGAGCACCTTGCCCGCTTCGCTGGCCACCGCTCGACCGGCACCGACGCTGGAGGTAATCGTAACTGCGGCAATCAACGGGTTGTGTATGACATCCGTGGTAAGGGGCACATCGATGAGCAGGGAACGAAACAGGTTCGCGGGCATACCGGCAGCGGCGAATATTTTTTCGATCAGCAGCGCGCAGCCGAATACGTTGGGCGCATGCTTGAGTACCGCACCGTTGCCCGCCATCAGGGCCGGTGCAGCAAACCTGAACACCTGCCAAAACGGGAAGTTCCACGGCATGACCGCCAGCACCACGCCGAGCGGCCTGTAGGTAACAAAGCTGTGGCGTGCCTCGGTAGCGACGTCTTCCGGTGCGAGAAAACCTTGCGCATTGTCGGCGTAGAATTCACAACCCCAGGCACACTTCTCCACCTCGGCAATCCCCTGTGCATGGATCTTGCCCATTTCGTCGGTCATCAGGCGCGCATAGTCCTCCTTGTTCTGTAACAGAACCTGTGCCACGGACTTCATCAGGCGCGCGCGTTCTGCAAAGGCGGTTTTTTCCCACTCACGCTGCGCATCCGCACACTGTTCCAGGATGGCCTGCACCTCGGTGGCAGTCATTTCCCGGTAGCTGCCGATCTTCTCGCCAGTGGCGGGATTGATGCTGTTGAATTCCATGGGCCTCTCCTTGTACAGCGCACGCTGCCAGGCTCACTCTACCACGTGTTTGCTGATAGTAAACAGCGTGTTGGAAGCGACTGATGACAAGCCAGGAAACAGATGGTAGCCTGCCCGCATAACAACATTTTGGACACCGACGCCATGACACTACGCCGTTACCTGATCGCCACCTGTTTCATCGCACTACCCGCCGCACAGGCTGCCACCCTGGTTGAAATCAGGGGCGGAGGGGACATCACGAAAATCTACCAGGAGGGCGCCAAATCGCGCATGGAAATGCCGGGCGAAAGAGGCTACATGGTTATCGACAGCGACGAGCAAACCATGCATATGGTCATACCCGGGCAACGCATGGTTATGGACATGAGCGACACACTGAAAAATGCACCGGACAGCACCGGCGAAACCAGTATCGATATCAGCAAGCAGGGCAGCGGACCACGCATTGCCGGCTACAAGACCACGCGCTACAGCTATTCAGCGGACAACAGGAACTGCGGGACGCTGTTTACCTCACCGGAAGCCATGCAGGACGCCGGAATGAGCGAAGTGTTCGAAATGATGGAGCGTATGTCTTCGCAGGCTGAATCCATGATGTCCGCGTTCAAACAGAATGCCGACCCCTGTGAACGCTCCGGCTCACAACTGACCAGGCGCCTGAAGGATATCGGCGCGCCGCTGCGTGTGATGGATGCAAAGGGCACCGTTGTCAGCGAAGTCCTGCGTATCGACAAGAAGGCCGAACTGCCCGCCAACGCATTCGTGATTCCCGCCGACTACCAGGTTCAGAACACGCACAAGATGATGCAGGGCATACAGCGGCAGATGCAGAATATGCCCGACATGCAGAAAATGATGGAACAGATGCAGCGGCAACAACAGTAAGGCGCTTGCCCGGATCAAGGACAAAACTGTCGCAGATAGTCCTCGTAGTTCCCGCGTTTGCGGTGCAACTCGTCAGCCTCGTTCAACTGATAGCCGCGCCGCAACTTTGAGCGGATAGCCTCCAGCTGCTTGCGCTTGTTCCAGCAGGCTTTGCTATCTTCAACCGGCAACTTCTGCAGGCCCGCAGGTTTGCGACGACGCGTCGCTTCTTTTTCCCGGTAACTCTTCAACAGGGCACGCTCACCCGGGCGCAAGGAAGACCAGCCACTGCGGCGGTCTTTCAGGTTCATGGGTTTGCTTTCACTGCTGCAGGGAATCTGCTGATAACTGATATGCCCACTATCCAGCACACAGCGATACACATCGACACGTGCCTGCGAAGCCGGGAAAGGCATGACAGAAAAAACCACGATTACCGCAAGACAGGCAAAGATACGCATTGTTTCCTCCTTGAAACAATATTCGGAACCGGCTACCGGAATCCGGGTATCGACAAATCCGATTAGCGAATCAGGCCAAGCATAGCCGCAGCCGCATTACCGGGGCCGTCTACATCCCTCATCTGTGCAGACAATGCACGGGCACCGGCCTGTAGTTTATCCAGATCCAGGGGCATTTCGCTCAATTGCTGTTGCCATGTCTCCTTGTACAGCAGGATGCCTGCTTCAAGCTTTTGCAAACGGCGCGCCAGGGCGACATGATTCCGGTGCGCCGGAACACAGGCAACGGGGATACCAGCGTGCAGCGCCTGATAGGTACTGCCAGCACCGCCCTGCGTCAAAACAAATTTACAACGAGACATCACCTGGCTACCCGGCAACCACCGGTAGTGCGCAACGCGGTCACCGTAACCGGGATCGAATGAGCCAATACGAATAGCACGTGAAGCACCAACCAAACGGGCAATATGCTGGATTGCATCCAGTGGCAGGTTATTCATACCGGTTGACCCCATGGACAACAGGAGCAAGTCGCGTGCATCTTCAAGTTCAGCCGGCAAGGTGGCCGACGGATCCCAGATACAGGCACCGACTGGAATATACCCGGATGGAAGCGAATCCGCAGGCACGCCAATAATAGCGGGAGGATCAGGCAATAGCACACGGTCCGCATCAAAGAAGCTACGTGGATTTTCTACCGGCTGAAGCCCTCGCGCTTCACGCAACCGGTTCCATTCATCACCATACCGGCTCCACATCAGATCCTGCACAGTTACGTCACTGCCCAACCGTGTCTCATAGGCGTTAACCAGAAATACTCTCGGGATCCCCGGAAAACGCACAAGAAGCAGCTGGGGCAATGGATTAAGATCGCAGTAAATTAACCCCGGTTGCAGTTCCTTTACAAGTTGTTCCAGTCGGTCGGCACTGGAGATGCCACTATCAGCCGGGTTAAAGACAGGCAGTGCGGTAACCGAATAACCCGGCTCAAGTAATAGCTCAAGGTGGGAACCACCGGAGAGACAGGCAAAGTGGATCTTGACGGAAGCACGCGCTTCAAGAGCACGGGCGATCATTAACGACCGACCAATGTGGCCGAGCGCCGCGCCCACAATAAACAGAACAGGTTTCACGGTACAGGCTGATATTTTTGTTGAAGAGGCTGAAAGTCGTCACATGGCAAGGGTAATCCACTCACGCTTATGAACAAACCCTCTGAAATTAATGGTGGCCAGGGACAGAATCGAACTGCCGACACGGGGATTTTCAGTCCCCTGCTCTACCGACTGAGCTACCCCACCGCGC
>JBHHXO010000254.1:0-4214 GCA_046757125.1 Thiogranum sp. | reverse complement strand
GGACGAGATCCGCGTCCATTACCTGGGGAAGAAGGGGGTTCTTACCCAGCAGCTGAAACAACTTGGCAAGCTGCCGCCGGAGCAGCGTCCCGGGGCCGGCCAGGCCATCAATGTTGCCAAGAAGCAGGTCCAGGAAGCGCTGGAAGCGCGCAAGCTGCAGCTGCAGGATGCCGAACTCGAAGCGCAGCTGTCAGCCGAGAAAATCGATGTCACCCTGCCCGGGCGGGGTCAGCGCAGCGGTGGCCTCCATCCCGTCACGCGTACCCTGCAGCGCATCAGGCAGCTGTTTTCCGGCATGGGCTTCGAATCAGTCGAAGGGCCGGAGATCGAAGACGACTACCATAATTTCGAAGCGCTGAATATTCCCGAGCACCACCCGGCGCGCGCCATGCACGATACCTTCTATATCGATGCACACCATGTGTTGCGCACGCATACATCACCGGTGCAGATCCGGGTGATGGAAACGCAGCCGCCGCCTTTTCGCATCATCGCGCCCGGGCGCGTCTACCGCTGTGATTCCGACCTGACGCATACCCCGATGTTTCACCAGGTCGAGGGTCTGCTGGTGGACGAGAACGTCAGTTTTGCTGATCTGAAGGGCATGCTGGAAGAGTTCCTGAAACACTTTTTCGAGCGCGATGACCTGGGTGTGCGCTTCCGGCCATCCTATTTCCCTTTCACCGAACCTTCTGCCGAAGTCGACATCGAGTGCGTTATCTGTTCCGGGGAAGGTTGCCGGGTGTGCAGTCACAGCGGCTGGCTGGAAGTGCTGGGTTGCGGCATGGTCCACCCCAACGTGTTCAAACATGTTGATGTCGATAACGAGCAGTATACCGGTCTTGCGTTCGGCATGGGCGTGGAACGCCTGGCCATGCTCAAGTATGGCGTAAACGACCTGCGCCTGTTCTTTGAAAACGATCTGCAGTTCCTGCGGCAGTTCCGGTAAAAGCGTTCAGACGATGAAATTCAGTGAAGCCTGGTTGAGAGAATGGGTAAACCCCGGACTGGATACGCAGCAGCTCGCGGAGCAGCTGACCATGGCGGGCCTGGAAGTGGATGCCGTTGAACCCGCCGCCGCGCAGTTCAGCGGTGTGATTGTTGCCGAGGTGCTGTCCGTCGAGGCGCACCCCGATGCTGACAAGTTGCGCGTCTGCCAGGTTGCGGCCGGGGAAGGCGAACCACTGCAGATTGTTTGTGGAGCCCCCAATGTTCACGTCGGCATGAAAGCCCCGCTGGCCACGGTGGGCGGACGCATGCCGGGTGATTTGAAAATCAAAAAAGCAAAGCTGCGCGGCGTACCGTCACACGGCATGCTGTGTTCCGCGCGCGAGCTGGGCCTGAGTGACGAACATCTGGGGCTCATGGATTTGCCGGACGATGCGCCGGTGGGGCATGACCTGCGCGACTACCTTGCGCTCGATGATGTCACCATCGAGGTGGACCTGACACCGAACCGGGGTGATTGCCTGGGCATGGAAGGGATTGCGCGTGAAGTCGGGACCCTGTCCGGTACGGACCTGACCCCGCCGGTATTTGAACCGGTTGCCGCCGGCAGTGACGAGCGCTTACCGATCGATGTACAGGCGCCTGACGCCTGCCCGCGTTACCTGGGGCGCGTCATTCGCGGTATCAATCCCGCCGCCAGGACCCCGCTGTGGATGCAGGAGAAACTGCGTCGTGGCGGGATTCGCAGCCTTGGTCCGGTCGTGGATGTGACCAACTATGTATTGCTGGAACTGGGGCAGCCGATGCACGCCTTCGATCTGGACAGCTTGTCCGGCGGTATCGTGGTCCGCTATGCCCGGCCGGGCGAGAAGCTGACCCTGCTGGACGAGCGTGATATCGACCTGGACGAGCAGACGCTGTTGATCTGCGACCAGGACAAAGCGCTGGCGCTGGCGGGTGTGATGGGGGGCATTGATTCCGGCATTTCGGAATCGACAGACAGCCTGTTCCTGGAGGTCGCTTTTTTTACGCCCGAAAAGATTGCGGGGCGCGCCCGGCACTATGGTTTAAGCACGGATTCTTCCTTTCGTTTTGAACGCGGTGTGGATCCTGAACTGCAGCTGCGTGCTATGGAGCGTGCGACGGCGCTGTTGATCGAACTGCTGGGCGGGCAGGCGGGGCCGGTCTGCGAGGTTGCTTCACAACAGTATGTACCGGTCAAAACCGCAATCAAGCTGCGTCGCGCGCGCATCAAGCGTCTGCTTGGTTTCGTTCCTGGCGACGAGCAGGTCGAGGATATTCTTGCGCGCCTGGGCGTCGCTGTCGCGGCGAGCGAGGAAGGCTGGCTGGCGACACCGCCGAGTTACCGTTTTGACCTGGCTATCGAAGCCGATCTTATCGAGGAGGTCGGGCGCGTGTATGGCTACAATAATCTGCCGACCGCCAACAACCACGGTGACCTGACCATGCGGCCGTTGCCGGAGGCCGAGACACCGCTGGAACGGATGCAGGCGCTGCTGGTGGACCGCGGCTACCAGGAAGCGATCACCTACAGTTTTGTGGACGCCGGCATGCTGGAAGACCTGGAGCCGGACAGTCGCCCGGTGCCGCTCACCAACCCGATTTCGTCAGAGATGTCCATGATGCGCACCAGTCTGTGGGCGGGTCTTCTGGGTGCGCTCCGGCATAACCTGGCGCGTCAGCACAATCGCATCAGACTATTTGAGTCAGGCCTTAAGTATATTCAGCAAGATAATGATATTAAACAGATTAATGTTCTTTCTGGCGTGGTTGTCGGCGACCTGTACCCGGAGCAGTGGGGGTGCGGAACCCGGCCGGTTGATTTCTTTGACGTAAAAGGGGATGTCGAAGCGCTGCTGGATCTGGGCGGTAACGGCGCTGTATTCCAGGCCGGCAAGCATCCTGCGCTGCACCCGGGGCAGACTGCCGCCATTATGCTCGGGGACAGGCAGCTTGGCTGGGTCGGGTGCATCCATCCGGGGCTGGCCAGAAAACACGGAATTCCCAGCAAAACCTGCCTGTTTGAGCTCGATATGGACGGACTGCGTAAAGGGCGGGTGCCAAGCTTTGAAAATCTCTCAAGATTTCCCGCAATCCGCCGTGACCTAGCTATAGTAGTGGATGTGGAGGTTCCGGCCAGCGCATTGTGCGATGCGATTTACCGCCAGGCCGGGCCGATGCTCAGGGATGTACTGGTATTCGATGTATATCAGGGCAAAGGTATAGAATCGGGGCGAAAAAGCATCGCTTTAGGCTTGATTCTACAGGATTCTTCACGCACACTGACTGACGACGAGGTTGATGCGGTAGAAGCAGGAATTATCGCTCAGCTAGAAAAACAATTCACTGCGACATTGAGAGAGTGAAACCATGGCGCTGACAAAAGCCGACATGGCAGAGAAGTTGTTTGAGGACCTGGGGCTCAACAAACGCGAAGCCAAGGAGTTGGTCGAGATGTTCTTCGAGAAGATCCGGCAGGCTCTGGAAGATGGCAAGCAGGTTAAGTTGTCCGGGTTCGGGAATTTCGATCTGCGCGACAAGAATCAACGACCGGGACGTAATCCCAAGACGGGTGAGGAAATTCCGATTTCCGCCCGACGGGTAGTGACATTCCGACCTGGTCAGAAACTCAAAGCACGCGTAGAGGCCTATGCTGGAAGCCAGCAATAACAACGAATTACCCGCGATCCCTGGCAAACGTTATTTCACCATCGGTGAAGTATCCGAGCTGTGTGGTGTAAAACCGCATGTGCTGCGCTACTGGGAACAGGAATTTCCTCAACTTAAACCCGTAAAACGGCGCGGGAATCGACGCTATTACCAGCGTCACGACGTGATTATGATTCGTCAGATTCGCAGCCTGCTGTATGAACAGGGGTTTACCATCGGCGGTGCGCGTCAGCGCCTGTCGGGTGAGGAAGCGAAGGAAGACGTCAGCCAGCGCCAGCAGGTCGTCCGGCAAATGCGTGTCGAGCTGGAAGAATTGCTGCAGATTCTCAAGCGCTGATCCATCCCGGGATGGCGGAGTTAAAATCCGTCCCCATTTTCGTTTGCCAATACTGTATGATGTGCGGCTCTTTCGGGGCGTAGCGCAGCCTGGTAGCGCACCTGCATGGGGTGCAGGTGGTCGGAGGTTCAAATCCTCTCGCCCCGACCATATTTTCAAAGAGTTACACAGTGTTTGATAACGATTCCTGTCTAATATTATCGCTCTGTCTAATATTCTGCTCAGAACAACGGCTTAA
>JBHHXO010000253.1:0-4255 GCA_046757125.1 Thiogranum sp. | reverse complement strand
GTTCCGAGCCAATGCTTGAGCGTCAGTTCATGCCCCCGCATGCTGGTTCCTATGAGGTTTCCGCGATACACGGTGACCATTTTCAGGTGGTTCTCGGGAGCATCCACATCATTAATGGCAAAATTCAATTTGTCTTCCTTGAATTGCTTCACAATCCAATCTCTTACATCGTCATCGGTTTGACAGCCCGCTTCGATGGCCTCTTTGTAGAGGTCCATCGGGTTCTTCTTGTCGATCTGAGGGAAGAACGGCAGCCATCCCAATCTGACGGCAAGGGCGTTCATGTCGGCCGCGTGGTTGAAAGCGGGAAGCTTTTTGGCCCCCGTCGCCCACTGGGTGTCAAGAGACATGTTGTCGTATCGCCACTGACCCGTATGGAAATACCATAAAGAGGTGGAATTCATCAGCCGCGGGGGTCTTGCCCAGTCGAGGCCACCACTCATATTGACAAATGCAGCATTCAAACGAGTGTGCTGGGTGCCAACATAGTGGTTGAAATTACCTCCGTTCACCCCGTTGCAGCCGCAAAGCGCGAGCATTACCGCCTCATTGCGGTAATACAGGGATGCACCGTGGTAAAAGTGCTGCAGTCCCGGACCTGTTATGAAAAGTGATTTTCCTTTTGTCTTTTCAGCATTCTCAGCAAATTCCCTTCCTATCTGAATAGCAAGGTCCCTGCCCACGCCCGTTTGCGACTCTTGCCAGGCCGGGGTATACGGCATCGGGTCGCTGTAGTCCTGAGGATAATCGCCATTCAGTCCTCTTGACACACCTGCCTGTGCCATCGTGAGGTCAAAGGCGGTGGTTACCAGTAATTCCTTACCATCCTTGGTTTTGATTTTCGTCGCCGGGACTTCACGCAACAGTTCTCTTGCCTTCTGTCCTTTCCCTTTTGTCCTGCCGATATAGATACTGAAGGTATCGGTAAAGTCGCTGAACGAAACCATTACGTTTTGGTCATCAGCGCCGAGAAGCGTCAGGAGCGGGTCGAACTCTTCCTTGGTAACAGCGTTTTTCAGTTGAAGGTTCCAGTTACCGGTCGGTTTCTCCTCCCACCTGAATCCGATGGAGCCGGTGGGAACGTGCAATTTCCCATCGCCGTCGGTCATGATCAGTTTCCATTCGGCGTTTTCTTCGTCAGCATAATCTGAAATATCAGACGCCCGCAGGAACCGCCCCATTTGATAGTTGTCGCCATCTTTTTCCAGAACGACGAGGAAAGGCAGGTTGGTATATTGTTTTACGTAGTCGGTGAAGTAAGACGTTTCCTTGTCAACATAGAACTCCTTCAGGATGACGTGGATACAGGCCATAAGGAAGGCGCCATCGCTTCCCGGTACGAGCGGCACCCACGTATCGGCATACTTCGCCACATCCGAATAGTTGGGAGACAGCACCACTATTTTTGAGCCCCGGTACTTTGCTTCGGAAAGGAAATGGGCGTCGGCAGTGCGGGTTTGGTTGATATTCGAACCGGCAACGACCCAGTAAGTCCCTAGATACCAGTCGGAACTTTCGCAGTTTTCCGTTTGGTCACCAAACATGGAGGAAGAGACATGCGGAAGGTCGTGATACCACTCGTAATAGCTGCAGTATATGCCGCCCAGCAGGTTGTTATACCTGTGTCCTGAAATGAAACTGAGCAAGCTCATCGCAGGGATAGGCGAGAAGTTGGCCATGTGGTCGGGGCCATACTTTTTGATGGTGTAGATCTGGGCCGCCGCGACCAGTTCAGCCGACTCGTCCCAGCTGACCCTCTTCCAACCTGCTTTGCCTCTTGCGGATTTGTATTCTCTCGACCTCTCCTCGTCCTCAACGATGCTTGCATAGGCATCAACAGGGTCTTTGCCGTTTCTGAGTTCTTCTGTATAGAAATCCCACAGCACTTTGCGTACGTAAGGATACTTCGGCCTCAAAGGACTGTATGGATACCAGGAAGCGGTAACGCCTCTCTGGCAACCCCTGGGCTCAACGTTCGGAATGTCAGGATCAATCTGCGGATAATCCGTTTTTTGAAGTTCCCAGCATATTAGTCCGTCCTTTACGAAGACCTCCCAGCTGCAGGCCATGGAACAGTTCACGCCATGACCGGTTCGCACGCTGTAGTCATAGTTCCATCTTTTTCTGTAAAAGTCCTCCCACGAACGAGAGTCCTCGCTTACGCTAAACCATTTGCTGCCGTTTTTCATGATATGTCTTTTCGGTTTAATTGGTGTGTGAAATCAGCTAACGTTCACGTCTTTGGTTCCGACTCTGAGTCCTATCAAAGTGAGGCCGATCAACACGAGTATGCTTACGAGTACAGTAGGCATATATTGAGAAGGAAGGCTGCTTGCCACAATCGCTTGTTGTTCGGTGCTCTTCATATACTCGATTACCGCTTCCACTTCTGCATCACTGAGTCCGAGCGGCACCATCGGCACATTGTTCGATTCCTGCAAGAGTTGGACCGCAATCGGGTCATTTTCGGCAAGCAACCTGTCGGGCTCTTTGATTTGCCGTTTCAGCCAGCCTTCTTGCCTGCGCAGGGTTACGCCCGCCAGATCAGGCCCCACCAATTTTCCCTTACCGATGGTGTGGCAAGCTGTGCACTTACTTTGGAAAACTTGTTGGCCAGTCTCCTCCGCCTCACCGTGATTGGCTGGCCCCAGCCAAATGACAATCATAAGAATCCCCAATGTTGGGACCCGCCATCTCTTTGAAGACCCGGTAATCATTTTTGCCAACCTGTCAAGTTTAGGGTTCCTGCACGTCCAACATCGGATCGGCCAGTTTCCTGGTGATTAACGCTCGTGTCGGTTGTTCTATGCCGTGCATTCGTATCTCCGACTAGTCTTTCCGCTTTATGTTTGAGGCTGTGACTGCCGCTGATCTTTTTACATCCTTGAGCGGTTGCGCAGTCAATGGAGGCCCAGTCATCCCACTCACTCGGCCGAGGAAGTCCCGCAATTCCATGAGGTTCTGAAAATGCTCCTCCTCTTCGCCCTGAACATGCCGGATGTGTCCGCGCCACGTTGTATCCCCGTTATCGCCAGGCTCCACCCAGATACGCGCGACGAAGGAGTCCTTACTATGTTCTCCGGCCATGGCGCGCCTGCTCCTGACTTGTCCTCCGAACAATAAGCATGACGGTGTATATAGCATGCGCCGGTGACACTCCGGTGACACAGGGTCGCGCGCGCCCTGACAGGATCCGGGGAGCTTGTCGCAGTTTGGCTGATGGGCGGGCCGGGATCAGTGAGAAACGGCACAGAGAAGAATTGCTGGCCCGGCTGTGATCGGGCTGGCGGCATCACTACGCCAGGTTGGCGGTGTGGCGTGACTGAAAGTTCTGCGCCCGGTGTCAGTAGCGGCCTTGCCGACTGACCTGGGCGCTATCTCCCCCCTCGAGAATTTGTCGGTAAATGCGCTGAGTCTCGGGCAGGGGCTCCGCGCCAAACTCCCTGGCCAGAATCTCCTGACAATGGCGGTACTGGACCAGCGCCAAATCGGGGCGACCGTACTTCACCAAGTACTCCATCAGCAAACAATGGAAACTCTCCCGGCAGGGATCGAAGACCAGGGCCTTGCGATAAACCTGTACCACTTCAGCATACTGGCCTAACTCTGCGTGGCATTCTGCCGTCCTGGCCAGCGTCTCCAGATAAAGTTCATGAAGCCGCTCCCGCTCTTCGGCGCACCAGTCGGCGAAAGTCTCTTCCTCCAGGTAATCTCCCCGATACAGACGTTGGGCCGCGACATAGCGGTCCAAGGCATCGCCCCACTGCGCCTGGTCTTGCAGCGAACGTCCCTCGGTG
This sequence comes from Thiogranum sp., assembly GCA_046757125.1. Taxonomy (GTDB): domain Bacteria; phylum Pseudomonadota; class Gammaproteobacteria; order DSM-19610; family DSM-19610; genus Thiogranum. The sequence goes on along the minus strand of JBHHXO010000253.1, from coordinate 458 downwards.
ACCAGTCGCTCAAAGACATCCACATCCACCCACCCGGCATCGCGCCTTAGCACGTAGGACTTGCCGACCGTTTTCACTACCTCATCGCTCATACCGTTGCCGCGCAGTTCGCGCCGCAGATAATACATGGTCACTTTGAGCCGCCCCCATCCCCGGCTTGCGTCTACATCCGGCCACAGGCAATCGAGCAGACGCTCGCGATGCACGGGGCGGTCGAGTTGGGTGATCAGGTATTTCAACAGTGTCACAGCCTTTTTGCGCTTCCACTTACCCATGTCGATGCTGCGTCCGGCCATCACGACACCGAAACCACCGAGAGTAAATATCTGCAGCGTACGATGCTGTGGTCCGGGAGTTGCGTTCGCCCCGTCATGGATGAAAACGACGGCCATCACATTGTCGGCGTACGCTCCGCGAGTCTCTTCCGACAGGGCGACTGAGGCCATACTGGCGGGAAC
>JBHHXO010000252.1:0-4262 GCA_046757125.1 Thiogranum sp. | reverse complement strand
ACTGCAGCAAAACCTTGTCAAGCACTTTCTTCAGTTTTTTGCTGAATAGTTACATCCCTTTTTCAGCTTCGGCCACGTCTCGGGAAGTTCTGTAATGATTTCGTATGCAGCTTCAAGCTCAGCGATAAAATCATCGCCCAAGCCTGTCGCTTGCTCCTGATACCAGCGATAGGAAGCTTTAATTTCTGACGATATTTCAGGGTGGAATATTATTTTTGGCATCCTAGCCTTTTACTTCCTTTTTCACCTCTTCCCAGGAAACGGGTTCTACATCACCAGAAACAAGCTCAGCATACCGCCTTTCGGCCAGATCCGCCCATGCCTCTTCAACACCTTCTTCTTGGGTAGTTTCGAGAGAGGAAATTAGGCAATGAGCAACCAGGGCCCTTTCATCAGAAGACAGTTTCTTAATATCTTCAATGACTTGCTTGATCTTCGTCGCCATCTGCGCTTACCTTTCCAGACACTGGTTCTAAGTTTACCACGCCTCGGTATCCTGGAGCATATAACGACCGTAGCCGGATAGATCGCTTCATCGTCAAGTGATTAAGTGAGCAGTGTCCCCTGTACCCTCATTTTCCGGTAGACGATATCCCAGCGTGCGATTGGCAAAACCCAGCTTGAAGCGTTCGATCAGTTCCACATCGTGCAGACCCCGCTTATCCAGATACGCCAACGCCTCGGGGGATTGCTGCAAGGCCTCGTGGTAGTAATCGATCACCTGATTCAATAACGCCTGATCGTCGGCATTGCGATCAAAGGGCGTATCGAGCTTTTTGGTGCGGGACTTGGCAACTGGCTTCTTATCTTTAGCGACTAAAGAAGGCACATCGGTTCGTAACAGTTCGGCCGCATGCCGGAAGCTGATGCCTTCCCGTTTCATCACCCAGTCAATGACACTGCCACCGGTCTGGCACGCACCCAGGCAATGCCACAGGTTCTTTTTCGGGGAGATCACCAAGGAAGGTTCGTGATCGTCGTGGAACGGACACAGACCGATCAGATCCGCGCCGTGGCGTTTCAGTTCGATGCCGGCGGCCTCGGCCAGGCGTTGCACAGAGACCTCGGATTTCAGTCGGTCCAGCTCGTCATCGGGGATACGCGCCATATCGGGGTTCCTCCAAAATCCTGTCAAGGGGGTTTGCAATAAAATAACTCCGGCGTTACATTACTCATATTATGAGTAATGTCAACTCCCATCCTTAAAACCCGAGGTATGCTGATGCCAACACCAACCGATTTATTTGGACTCATGACCTCCAACGACAAACAGTTCTTCAAAAGGCTGGGCGCACGTATCGCTGACTTGCGCAAAGAGCAAGGCCTCAGCCAACAGGCGCTGGCCGATGAGCTCGGCGTTGCCCAGCAGACCCTGGCCCACTACGAGGTCGGTCGAGCACGCATGGCAGTCTCTTTATTGCCAACGTTGGCACAGCTCTTTGGGATTGGCGTGGACGAGCTCTTGGGGCTGAAGAACGGAAGCGGTAAACGTGGACCCGCGCCAATGCTGCAACGACAGATCGAACGGCTCAGCCGCCTGCCGAAAACAAAGCAGAAGGTCGTGATGGAGATGTTGGACGGCGTGTTAAATCAGACGAGATGAACGCGTAAACACTAAGGAGGGATAGAAGCGGCGGGAGATCGTGTGACAGCCGGCCATAAAAAACCCCGGATTCATCACTGGTATACACCAGGAGAGGAAGTGCCCGGGGGCTGCACGATAATCCTAGTCACTCAGCGCAGCGGATGCAAGTCGATTTTGTCCATAAACTCCGGCAGGCCTTGTCCCACGAGCGGTTGTCGGCCTATGCGCAGCGTATGCCGGGCAATGGCAACCGAACGCTGTTCGCCCATTATGCCTGGAATATGGCGCTCAGCGAGAGCCTGTATCCCACCCTGCAGGCGCTGGAAGTTACGCTGCGAAACACGCTCCACAATGCCGCTCAACACCACTTTCAGCGCAGCGACTGGTTCAATGATCGGCAGATCATCCAATTTCCTAACGATGTTCGCTCCCTCGGTCAGGCCAGGGAGATGTTAAGGCGTCGGCGCAAGCCGCTGGAACCCGGTCGTATCATCGCTGAACTCAACTTCGGGTTTTGGACCAGCCTGTTCGATAAACGCTACGAACAGGTGCTCTGGCCACGCATCATCAAGACCGCCTTCCCGCACATGCCGCGTCGTATGCGTACACGCAAAGAGTTATCCCGGCGACTGCACAAGATCCGTAACTTGCGTAACCGCATCTTCCATCACGAGCCGATCTGGTATTGGCAGGATCTGGCGCAACAGCACTCCCACATCCTGGAGACCATTGCCTGGATTGAACCGGCCATGCGTGACCTGGTCACCACCGTCGACCGGTTCCCGGAGACGTATCAAAACGGGCTGGATGAGATACAGCAGAAGCTGGAACAGTTTTGTTAAGTGTTTCCTTTTTCCCAGATCATTCCGTTATAACCTGGCGAAAAATTTCTTCCGACTTCTTTCGATCTTCATTCGGAACAGAAACAACATACGTAGCCGCATCACTCTCGCTGACGACCACCACAATTCCATTATTGCCTAGCAGTGTCACAAACTTTTCTTGTTTTTCTTTGTCATAAAACTTGTATTGTACCGGGCGACTGGAAACTGCCTTATCAAAAATCTCTTGAACTGCTTCTCGATGATCAATTGAATACCAGATAGTATTCCCGTCACGCCGAAACGGTATATCATCTTTGACAAGGACAGTTACAACTTCTTGCTCAAGTAACTCATCATAAAAAGTGATGCTTTGTTCGCTGTCTTTGGTACACGCGTTTAACAGCAATACCACCAACAGCACATACAGCAATCTATTGATCGGGGTTCCTTGCAAAAAACGAAGATTACTCATCGCGCTGGCTCAACACTGATTCCGTTAATTATTAACGTCTCTCGTCTATACAAACCGTTCCCTTCATAAGCATATCCTCTGACCGGTATGCCACTCATATTGCGCACCTCATATGGCAGGCCTATTTGCTCAACACCTAGTGCCCGCTGGGTGGCACTTTCATACCATCGACGTTCGACGACAATCGTATCTATCTTTTCGTAATAAACAGCCCCTCTCTCGAAACCAATGCCGCCAGTTCTTACCGATAACACATCCGTGACAAATCCGATTATTTTCCCACCAATAGTATTTCTACTCAGGTTTTCTCCCGCAACAAGATCCATCCTCGTAGTCAGGGTCTTTAGTTTATCGTTACTATAAACCCCATCGTTGTCGGGATGCGCCGCATCATTAAAGAGATAACTGAATGCGCCAGTGGTTGCCCCATTTGCGAACTTCCCTCCACCAAGCCGTGCACCAATACCCCCCGCAACTGCCGAACGTGTCACATTTGCTGCGAAACTGTTGCCGACATTCACCCCCGCCGAGGCCTTCCCAAATCCCCCGGCCAGAAACCCCGATTGAAAACTCCCGCCCGACAGCTTCGCCGACGCACCGCCCACCAGGCCATGCAACACAATACCCGCCCGTGCATTCGGGCCCAGCATGCCCCGCGCCGACTGGAAGAAAAACGACTGCGAATGCCCGACGGCATTAAACGCCCCCGCCGTCAACGCCCCGATAATCCCGACTCTGACATCCCCGCCACTGACAATCATGCCGCTCAGAAAACCGGCTAGATACGGGTAGTTCTGTGTAACCACCGCTACCCCGATCGCCGCAATCGTGCGCAGATTATCCTTGAGGAAGTTAACGAACTTCCTACCCGCATTCTTGATCTTGCCGCCCAGGTCATTGAAGAAGTTCCCGACCTTGCTGAACAGCCCCAGCCCGCTCGGATCGGTAAACGACAGTGGGTTGTTGAGGACATAGCTGTAACGATTATAGCTTTGCAGGTTACCCGGGAATTGAATGGTCGGGTCCGCGTTCAGAAACCGCCCCAGCTTCGGATCGTACAACCGCGCATTGGCGTGGATCAGTCCCAGGTCGTCCAGCATCTCGTGCCCGGTAAAGCCCTGGTGGGTGATGGCCGAGGTCAGAATCCCGGTCGGATCGGTGCCGCTGGCGTTGCGCCTTGCCCCGAACGGGCTGTAGCCGAACGCCTCGACCGTCTGGCCGGCTTCATCCGTGATCGCCACAATCGACCCCAGATGGTCGGTGTGCAGGTAGCGGGTGCTGGCGGTGACGTCGGCCGGCTGGCTGACCGGGTATTTCTGGGTGTGTACCGCGACTACACCGTTACCGCCGTAGATGTAGTGCTTGTCCTCGACCTGGCCGT
>JBHHXO010000251.1:0-4299 GCA_046757125.1 Thiogranum sp. | reverse complement strand
TGTGGGACTGGTTGACCAGCCCGCAAGGCATCCAGCGCCCACCGCAGGAACAGCAACGCATCGATGAAAAAACCCGGCACCTGACGCTGTACCAGTTCAGAAGCTGCCCGTTCTGTATCCGCGTACGCCGCGCCATCAAACGACACTCGCTCAATATCGAGACCCGCGACGCGCTCAGGGACAGCATCAGCCGCAGGCAGTTACTGGAGGGTGGTGGCGAAATAAAAGTACCGTGCATGAAAATTACGGACGCGCAGGGCAACGCAACATGGATGTATGAATCCGCTGCGATCATCCGCCACCTCGAGGAACGGATTATCCCTCCCGGGTCACCGGCACAGCGTCCGGTTTCCAGACAGGATGCCTGAGCGGCGCGCAGCAGCGGCAGAAAATTCAGGATACCGGAAGTCCCGGCTTCCCTCCGGTCATTTCCCCGCCTCCAGACAAGCGGCCAGTATGGCCCGCATCTGTTCGGCTCCCAGTTTTTCCATGGTGCGGATATTTCGTTCCGGTATCTGCTCCGGATTCTTGTATCCTTCCAGCGCCCGCTCGAGGGCGGCTTCGCGCAACAGGTGCAGCGCCGGCCAGGGAGAACGGTTGGTATAGTTTTCCGCAGCGTCGCTTTCCGTACCGGCAAAGCGGTAGCCGGGATGAAAGCTGGCGACCTGGAATTCCCCCGCGTAACCGCCCTGCTCCAGAAGCACCTCGACCACGCCGAGGAAATCGTTATAGTCGATGAAGTCCGTCAGCACATGGGGATGAATAAGCAGCGTTGTCTCGATTACAGCGGCGTCAGTCGCACGCAGTACCGCCAGTTCCCGGTCCAGGTCGGCGAGCAGCTGCTCCGGTTCTGAAGCGGCGCTGACAACAAAGTGTACCCGCCCGCCTGCATAGGGACCACGGGCAAACGGGCACAGGTTCAGCCCGATAACAACCTGCTCGACCCAGCACCGGAACTGTGCAATCACTGTCCCGGCATCCGCTATCTCCGGATCCGCCATGCCGCCTGTCTATTTGATCACCCGGTAGCAGGGAACATATTCCTTGCCGGGTAATTTCATACGGTGCTGTTCGACAAACGAGTTTAACAACGCGTCCATCGGCCCCATTATCTCCGCGTCACCGCGGATTTCGAAGTGCCCGTGCTTCTCGATAGCGCGTATTCCTTCGTCCTTTACGTTCCCCGCCACCACCCCGGAGAAGGCACGGCGCAGGTTGGCGGCCAGCGTGTGCCGCTCCTGGTCCCGGCCCAGCTCGAGGCCGCGCATGTTTTCGTGCGTGGGCACGAACGGTTGCTGAAACTCGGCGTCTATTTTCAACATCCAGTTGAAGTAGTAGGCATCACCGTGCGTCTTGCGAAAATCCCGCACCTGCTGGATACCCTCGTGCATCTCCCGGGCGACGCGCTGCGGATCATTGATGATAATCCGGTAACGCTGCTGTGCCTCGGACCCGAGCGTATCGGCAATAAAGTGGTTGATCTGCTCGAAGTACTTCCCGGCGCTTTCCGGACCGGTAAAGATCAGCGGAAAAGGGACAGACGCATTGTCCGGATGCAGCAGTATACCCAGCAGGTAGAGTATTTCTTCGGCCGTACCGGCGCCACCGGGGAAAACGACGATACCGTGCCCGGTGCGCACAAAGGCTTCCAGGCGTTTCTCGATGTCCGGCATGATCACCAGGTCGTTGACAATCGGGTTGGGGGATTCGGCCGCGATAATACCGGGTTCGGTAATACCGAGGTACTGGCCGTCGTTGATACGCTGCTTGGCGTGGCCGATGGTCGCGCCCTTCATGGGGCCTTTCATGGCGCCCGGGCCACAGCCGGTACAGATATCCAGGCCGCGCAGCCCCATCTGGTAACCCGCTTCCTTGGTATAGTCGTATTCACTGCGGCTGATCGAATGCCCGCCCCAGCACACCACCAGATTCAGATTGCTCATCGGGCGCAGGATCTTGGCATTGCGCAGGATATGGAAAACGGCATTGGTCACGCCGTCCGAACTGTCCATGTCGAACTTCGGGTTGCCGTTGATCTCGTCGCTGACGTAGACGACGTCACGCAATACCGCAAACAGGTGCTCGCTGATACCCTTGATCATCGTGCCGTCGACGAACGCGTGGGCCGGCGCGCCCTTGAGTTCCAGCTTGATCCCGCGCTCGGTCTGGATTACCCGGATCGAGAACGAGCGGTAGCGCTCCAGCAGTTCCTTGCCGTCATCGAGCGCACTGCCGCAATTGAGCACTGCCAGCGAACAACTGCGGAACAAGTCATACAAACCACCCTGGCTGGTATCGAGCAGCCTGCTGACTTCAACGCGCGACAGGACGTCGAGCCGGCCTTCGGGGTTTACCAGGGCGTCGACTACTTCGTATCCCATACAGAAATTACACTACTGACGTGGCGGGACTGCCACACCCGGACTTTAGCGGATACGCGGCATTCATACGAGTGCTTTCCAGTAAGGAAGACCGTTGCTGCCGGCTTTCTTCTCCAGCCCCCTGACGCGCTTGATACTCCCGCCCGGGATACCCGCCCTGAAGGCGCCCGACTTGCGGAACAGGAAGCGGTTCACCAGCTTCTGCACCCTTTCATCCTTCAGTATGAAACCGTGATCGTAGTCCCTGAAAAACACCGCATCATCGATCAGCAGGGTGCGGACCGACGCATGGTACTTGCAGGAACTGACATGCGGCACCCTGCCGTCACCATCGTCACTCCTGCCGGCGTTCTCGAAATCGACAAAGTTTTCGGGGGTCTTACCCTTGTTGCGTTTGACCTCGACGGACTGCCAGGTCTGAAAGCCATGCCGCACAATCACCAGGATCCGCTTGCGCAGCGATTCGGACAGCCTGCCAATATCAACCAGTTCATTGTTCAGTGTCGAGCGCGCATCTTTCAGCGCCATACGGAATTTCTCCGCCAGCGCATCGCCCGGCTCGGTGATATTGGACTGCCAGTGCCCGTAATTCATGAAACTGTGCCTTGCCGTGCCGCTATCGAAGCGGCTGCCTTCCGCATAGGTCGGCAACAACTCAAGCGCACCGGGAAAGGTACGCACCAGTTTTCTGAACTTTGCCTTCACGTTGGAGAAAAAACCCTCCCCCACCAGCACGGCGCTGGTGATATCCAGCGAACCGTCGAAGGGCGGCACCACGAAGACGATGCGATTGACACTGGCACTGCCGCTCTGCTTCAGGTAACTGCGCAGCACCGCGTTCCCGAGACTGTGGGTAATGAAATCGAAGCTTTTCAGTTCCGCATCCAGCGCCCTGGACTTGCGCCTGATATAGGTCAGGAAATCGCTCAGCCGCTTGCCGTTTTCACGCGCCGAATGCCGCCAGTCGTAGTTGAATATGAATACCGGCTTATCGGTGTCCAGGTCGCGCAGAAACTCCGCGTAGGCCAGGTCCTCGATCTCGCCGGCGCGGATCAGTGAATCCAGCTTGTGATCGAAATATTCACCGGCCTGGTAGCGGGTAAGTTCCAGGTCCTCGATAGACTCGAAGTTGTACTGAATACCGGACCAGATGGTGTCGAAGGACGCCTTGTTGGTCTCGACCAGGGTGGTTCCCTTGATCCCGGGGATGAATACCACTGCATCAGAACTCATCACACCTGCTCCTTGTGTTGTTTAGCGAAAATTTTCCACCAACGAGGCCACCGTCATCGTGGCAGTAGCCAGCAGCGCGGCAACACCCAGCACCACCAGGCCTTCCGCCATGGTAACCCCGAACAGTAATTCCGGCGTGTAGCCGCAGGCTTCCCACACCTTGAACAAAAGCGGGAACCACTGGTCCAGCGCAAACCAGGCCGGCAGGCCTGAATCGAAATTGCAACTGCCTTCCACGGTGCCACGCTCGATACCGAGCAACATCCAGGCACGCTCCAGCAGGCCGATGCTCAGCGCGACGGTGAGCGCATGCGCCAGCGTGCGCAGGTAGCAGAAGCCGCGTATAAACAGCGCCAGCAGCGCGACCAGGACAAATCCCAGCACCCAGATACGCACATGAATACAGAGCACGCACGGGTAGTAGTCAAGCGCGTACTGGTAAAAAAGCGCCACCGCATCCAGCGCCAGGCCCGTCACCAGCATGGCCAGCCAGTACCAGATGCTGCCGCCGATGGACGCCAGCCTGTTCAGCATGCAGAGATTCCTTTTTTCACCGGGTAGTTTTGGTCATCATTTTTTATGGTCTGTTTGTCCCTGCATTGTAGCAGGGTAATCCGGAAACGAGCACCCTCAGCCTTGTCCAATATGAAATGAGTCTGAAGGGAGGGTGGCATTTCTAACATGA
>JBHHXO010000250.1:0-4339 GCA_046757125.1 Thiogranum sp. | reverse complement strand
GTTTTCACGTGCGGCGGCATTGATGCGCGCAATCCACAATGCGCGGAACTGGCGTTTGCGCTGGCGGCGGTCACGGTAGGCATACTGCCCGGCCTTGATAACGGCCTGTTTGGCAACACGGTAGACCTTGCGGCGCGCACCGTAATAACCCTTGGCCTTCTCCAGAACTTTCTTGTGGCGGGCGTGAGCCTGCACTCCACGTTTTACTCTTGGCATGACTTTATCCTCACTCCACTACATGTATGGCAGCATACGCCGCACGGAACGATGATCGGCATCGTTGATCTGCTCGGGCATACCGAGCTGACGCTTGCGCTTGCTGCTCTTCTTGGTGAGGATATGGCGGCGGTGCGACTGACCGCGTTTAAAGCCACCACTGGCTGAACGACGGAACCGCTTGGCGGCGCCGCGATTGGTTTTCATCTTTGGCATAGTTTCTCTCCCGCTTCAACTTTCAAATGAAGTCGCCCCCAGGTGCGGTGAGTACCCGGGACGACTCTGCAACAGGGGACAGACCACGTTTTTCCTGTTTCAGGAAAAACGTGGTCTGTCCCCTGTTACTACTTCTTTTTGGGTGCCAGCACCATAACCATCTGCCGGCCTTCCATCTTCGGGAACTGCTCTACCGTTCCCAGCTCGGCGAGGTCGCCCTCGACGCGCTTCAATAAATCACGACCCAGTTCCTGGTGCGCCATTTCGCGGCCCCGGAAACGCAGGGTAACCTTGACCTTGTCGCCTTCGGTAAGGAACTTTGTCAGGTTTTTCAACTTGACGTTGTAGTCCCCGATATCCGTTCCCGGCCGGAACTTGATTTCCTTGACCTGGATCTGCTTCTGCTTCTTGCGTGAGGCCTGGCGTTTTTTCTGTTCCTCGAACCTGAACTTGCCATAGTCCATCACTTTGCAGACGGGTGGCTCTGCTGCCGGTGAAATTTCGACCAGGTCGAGATTGGCCTCGTCGGCAATCTTCTGGGCTTCCTCCAGCGAGATCACGCCAAGCTGTTCGCCCTCTGCGCCCACTACGCGCACTTCCGTGGCTTCGATGTTGTGGTTGAGCCGGTGTTTCAGTCTGTTTGCTGCAGCGATGTTCAGGTCTCCAAAATAGTGCGGCCGCGGCTCGCGATTTCTGCGTTCAGCCCCTGTGACAGGACTTGCAAGGACAGGCTACCCAGATCCTTGCCGCTGCGCGTGCGCACGGCCACGGTGTCCGATTCAGCTTCCCGGTCGCCGACAACCAGCAAATACGGGACGCGTTGAATTGTGTGCTCGCGGATTTTAAAGCCGATCTTCTCGTTTCTCAAGTCCGATTTAACCCTCACACCCTGATTTTTCAGGGTTTCTTCGACTTTTTTCGCATAATCGGCCTGATTATCGGTGATATTGAGTATCACCGCCTGGATCGGGGCCAGCCAGAGCGGTAAAGCGCCGGCGTAATGCTCGATCAAAATACCGATAAAACGCTCCAGGGAGCCCAGGATGGCGCGGTGCAGCATGACCGGCATATGCTTGCTGCCATCCTCGGCAACGTACGTCGCGCCCAGCCGCTCCGGCATGGAGAAATCGAGCTGGATGGTACCCAGCTGCCAGACACGCTCCAGGCAGTCTTTCAGCGAAAACTCGATTTTCGGGCCATAGAAAGCCCCCTCGCCGGGCTGCAGTTCCCAGTCGAGCTTCTTGAGGTTCAACGCCTCTTCCAGGGATTTCTCTGCCTTGTCCCAGAGGTGGTCGGCGCCGACACGTTTTTCCGGTCGGGTGGACAGCTTGATGATCACGTCGTCGAAACCGAAGTCGCCGTACACCTCGAACAACAGGTCGATGAACTCGGATACCTCGTCGAGGATCTGTTCCTCGGTACAGAAAATATGCGCGTCGTCCTGCACGAAGGCGCGCACGCGCATCAGTCCGTGCAGGGTACCGGACGGTTCGTTGCGGTGGCAGGAACCGAACTCGGCCAGCCGCAGCGGCAGGTCGCGGTAACTCTTCAGTCCCTGGTTGTAGATCTGGATATGCGCCGGGCAGTTCATGGGCTTGATGGCGAAGGTGTGGTGTTCGGATTCCGTCACGAACATGTCGTCCTGGAACTTCTCCCAGTGCCCGGATTTTTCCCACAGGCTGCGATCGATCACCGAGGGCGTGTGCACCTCCTGGTAGCCATTGTCGCGCAGCTTCGCACGGATATAGTCCTGGATCTGCAGATACACCTGCCAGCCGTTGTCATGCCAGAACACCATACCCGGCGCTTCCTCCTGGGTATGGAACAGGTTCATTACCTTGCCGAGCTTGCGGTGGTCACGCTTCTCGGCTTCTTCCAGCCGGTGCAAATAGGCCTTGAGCGCCTTCTTGTCACCCCAGGCCGTACCATAGATACGCTGCAGCATTTCATTGCGCGAGTCGCCGCGCCAGTACGCGCCCGCCACCTTCATCAGTTTGAAGGCCTTGATCCTGCCGGTCGCGGGCACGTGCGGGCCGCGACACAGGTCGATGAACTCGCCCTGCTGGTACAGGGAGAGTTCCTGGTCCGCCGGAATGTCGCTGATGATTTCGGCCTTGTACTCCTCACCCATGTCGCGGAAGAAGGCGATGGCCTCGTCGCGCGGCATCACCTTGCGCGTGACCGGAAGATTCTGTTTAGCCAGTTCGGCCATCTTCTTTTCGATCTTCTCCAGGTCTTCGGGGGTGAATGCGCGCTTGTAGGCGAAGTCGTAATAGAAGCCGTTTTCGATCACCGGGCCGATGGTGACCTGGGCTTCCGGAAACAGCTCCTTGACCGCCTGCGCCAGCAGATGGGCCGTGGAGTGGCGAATGACATCCACACCCTCCGCGTCCCGCTCGGTGATGATGCTGAGCGCGGCATCCCTGTCGATGACATAGGCGGTATCGACCATTTGGCCATCGACACTGCCGGCCAGGGCCGCCTTCGCCAGGCCGGGGCCGATATCAGAGGCGACCTCATGCACTGAAACCGGGTGATCGAAAGACCGTTGGCTACCGTCGGGGAGAGTGACTACAGGCATGCTTGAATGCTCCAGTGGTGACCACTACGAGAGGCCACTTGAAAAGTTTGAAAATTCCCGTCATTGCGAGCGTAGCGCGGCAATCTCCGTACGGCGGCGTATATCGTCATGAGATTGCCGCGCTACGCCCATAGAATCCCTCCGGGCTTCATTACGGGTACCTTACCCTTTTCGGGTCAAGGCATCGCAATGACGGTTGTAATAAAAATGGGGACAGATTTCAAATCTGCCCCCATGCTACCTGTCTGGTAGGCGCGATTGGATTCGAACCAACGACCCCCACCATGTCAAGGTGGTGCTCTAACCAACTGAGCTACGCGCCTGAAGAGCGCGTAAGATACCGGATAATTCCGCTATTGTCATCCCGGCGCTGCAACCGTCAGGCGCTGTCCTCCATCAGGCCCAGATTACTCTCCTGGATATGCCGTATCCGGTCGCGGATCCGGGCCGCTTCCTCGAATTCCAGGTCGCGGGCGTGCCGGTGCATCTCTTTTTCCAGTTTTTTGATCTTTTTCGCCAGCATGGCCGGCGACAGCGACGCGTACTCCGCCATATCCTCGGCCACTTTTGCAAAGCGCCGGGCGCCGCCGACACTGCCCGCGTAGGCGCCCTCCATGATGTCCGCCACGGCCTTGCGGATGGATTTGGGCGTGATGCCGTGCGCCTTGTTGTGCGCCAGCTGGCGCTCCCGGCGGCGTTCGGTCTCCCCGATGGCCCTTTCCATGGAGCCGGTCACCTTGTCGGCATAGAGAATCGCCTTGCCGTTGACGTTACGCGCGGCGCGGCCGATGGTCTGGATCAGCGAACGCTCGGAACGCAGGAACCCTTCCTTGTCAGCATCCAGAATCGCGACCAACGAGACTTCCGGCATATCCAGCCCTTCACGCAGCAGGTTGATACCGACCAGCACGTCGAACTCGCCCAGACGCAGGTCGCGGATGATTTCCACGCGCTCGACCGTGTCGATATCCGAGTGCAGGTAGCGCACCCGCACCCCGTGTTCGGACAGGTATTCGGTCAGATCCTCCGCCATGCGCTTGGTCAGGGTGGTGACCAGCACCCGTTCCCCGACCGTCACGCGCCTGTTGATTTCGGACAGCAGGTCGTCGACCTGGGTACCGGCCGGCCGGACCTCGAGTTCCGGATCGACCAGCCCGGTGGGGCGCACCACCTGCTCCACCACCGCACCGGCGTGCTCCGCTTCGTAAGGTCCCGGGGTCGCCGACACAAAAATAGACTGACCGATCACGCGTTCGTACTCATCGAAACGCAGCGGCCGGTTGTCCAGCGCCGAGGGCAGCCGGAAGCCGTACTCGACCAGGGTTG
>JBHHXO010000249.1:0-4354 GCA_046757125.1 Thiogranum sp. | reverse complement strand
TATCCCGACGTGCACGGAGCGCCGGTGCATCTCGGGCTGCCGGAGCAGATCGGCTACGCCAACTTCGTAAAGGAGCGCCTCGGTCTGTCGCTGGACAAGACGCAGACACGGACGGACTGGTCGCGCAGGCCGCTGTCCGAAAAGCAGCTCAGGTACGCGAGCGATGATGTGCGCTATCTCGCGGATATCTACCCGCTGTTGCGCCAGGAGCTCGACGCGCTTGGACGTCTGGACTGGCTGCAATCGGAATTCAGCCCCTATGAACAGCTGGAACGCTACCGGCTCGATCCGGCACAGGTGTGGAAGCGCATCCGCGGGGTGGAAAAGCTGCGCCCCGCTGCCTTGTCGATTGTGCAGCTGCTGGCCCGCTGGCGGGAACAGCTGGCGCAGGAGCGGGATTTGCCGCGCAACTGGATTTTCAAGGACGACGCACTGATCGATATAGCACGCCTGGCGCCAAAGCAGCCGGATGAGCTGAGCCGCATTCGCAGCCTGCCGCCCAAAAGCATTACACGCCACGGGCAGCAGATTATCCGGCTGGTCCGGGAGGGCTTGCAGCGCGAGCCGGATCCCCTGCCGGCCTGGAAGAAACGGGCAAAGCCGAGCGGGCAGGAAGAGGCGCTGGCGGATGTGCTGCACGCCCAGCTGCGTCTGCTGGCTGACAGGCACAGGATAAACAGTACCGTCCTGGCCGGCCGCAAGGATATTGTTGCCATGGTGCAGGGTGACGGGGATGTGCCGCTGTTGCACGGCTGGCGGCGCGAAATGGCCGGGGAAGAACTGCTTGCAATGCGCGACGGTCAGCGGCTAGTCTCTGTCCGCAACGGGCATGTTGAAATAAAGAAGGCGACTGATAGTTAGCCTGCTCCGGTGATGATTGTCAGGTTTAAAAATACAGGAGAAAGTGAGTGGCTTCGGAAATAGATGAATTAACCGTCCAGTACGAGGAAGACGGTCTGGTTACTGTAAAAGAACTGGACAAGAAAGTCCTGACCAGGGGGGCCTGGTCGACGATTATCTACCGCTACCAGGACTGGGACCGGAAGAAAGAGGAATACGGCAAGGACAAGTATACGATCCGACGCTACCAGAAGCGCAATGGCCAGTATATGCAGAAATCCAGGTTCAATATCTCCAGCCAGGACCAGGCGCGCTCGATTATCGACGCGCTGGAAGGGTGGATTAAAGAGCAGGGGGGCTCAGATTAACCTGTATTGCCGTGCTGCGCTCGCAATGACGCGCACGGGTCAGCGGCGTATGCCATAGCCGGTACGCAGCAGGTATATCGCGCAGCTGTACAGCGTAATGATAAAACCGGCGATAATGGCGTAGGAGAGGCCGATACCGAGGTCCGAGATGCCGAGGAATCCGTAGCGGAAGGTATTCACCATATACAGGATAGGGTTGATCCGCGACACGTTCTGCCAGAACTCGGGCAGCATGCTGATGCTGTAGAACACACCGCCCAGGTAAGTGAGCGGTGTCAGCACGAAGGTCGGGATTATGGAGATATCGTCAAAGCTCTTTGCGAAGATGCCATTGAGCAGCCCCGCCAGCGCGAACAGCGCCGAGGTCAGGATGACCGTGCTGACGATGACCCAGGGGTTGTAAAAACTCAGCTCGGTGAAAAACATGGATACCCCGGTTACCGCCATGCCAACCGTCAGGCCGCGGGCGATTCCGCCGGTGACGAAACCGAGCACGATCAGGTAACAGGGCAACGGCGATACCAGCATTTCCTCGATGTGGTGGTGGAACTTTGTGCCGTAGAACGAGGACACCACGTTGGCGTAGGAGTTGGTGATTACCGCCATCATGATAAGCCCGGGCACGATGTAATCCATGTACCTGAAGCCGTCCATATCCCCGATCTGTGAGCCGATCAGGTTGCCGAAAATCACGAAGTACAGTGATATGGTGATTACCGGCGGGATGATGGTCTGCACCCAGATGCGCGAGAAGCGCAGCACCTCCTTGATAACGATGGTCTTGAAGGCAACGTACTGTTCCCTGAGCGTCACCGGGCATCCTCCATCCGGTCACTCGCTTCCACGATATGGACAAAAAGCTGTTCAAGACGGTTCGTCTTGTTGCGCATGCTCAGGACTTCTATGCCGTGGCTGGAGAGTTCGTCAAACAGGAAGTTGATACTGCATTCTTTGGTGATATCCGCCTCCAGCGTGGTTTCATCCACCAGCCGAAGGCAATCCTGTCCGAGTTTGGGGGCTGCAGGGAGTGGGGCCTTCAGGTCCAGGATAAAGGTTTCGGTCTGCAGCTTGTTCAGCAGGCATTTCATGGCGGTATTTTCGACCAGTTCGCCTTTGTCAATAATGCCGATGGTGCGACACAGGCTCTCGGCTTCCTCCAGGTAGTGCGTGGTAAGGATGATGGTCGTGCCGGCCTGGTTGAGTTCCCGCAGGAATTGCCACATGGAACGCCGGATTTCAATATCCACGCCCGCGGTCGGTTCATCGAGGATCAGCAGGCGTGGCCGGTGCACCAGTGCGCGGGCGATCATCAGGCGTCGCTTCATGCCGCCGGACAGGTCCCTGGCCTGTTCGCGTCGCTTGTCCCATAGCCCGAGTTGTTTCAGGTATTGCTCAGCGCGTGCAAAGGCCGTGTGACGGTCTATGCCGAAATAACCGGCCTGGTTGACCAGGATCTCCTCGACCGGTTCGAATACATTGAAGTTGAATTCCTGCGGAACCAGCCCGATCAGCCGCTTGGCGCCGGAGAAGTCCCGGTCGATGTCCCTGCCGAAGATATGCACCTTGCCGGAGCTTTTGGTGACCAGTGAACAGATGATGCCGATGGTGGTGGATTTCCCGGCGCCGTTGGGACCCAGCAGCGCGTAGAAATCACCTTCCTCAACTTCGAGGCTGATCCCCTTCAGGGCCTGAAAACCGTTCGCGTAGGTTTTCGTCAGATTTTGTATGGATAACGCGCTCGCCATTAAAAGTCATCATGATTGACAGGAAAGCGTAAAAGTCTAACACAGCTTTTTTGCCGGAATGGCGGCGTTGTTACAGGAGTAAAACCGGGAGCGTGCTACACAAGCATCATGAGCAGGACAACAAAGGCGGCGACCAGTGCAACAGGGACGAGAACACTCATCCATTCGGCACGGCTGGCCTTCCTGCGCTCGCTGAAAGCCGTCTTCAGGCCCGGTCGTATCCAGAGCAGGACCAGGACGACCATAATACCCAGCAGCAGTTTTTCCCACAGGGCCATCGATTCCATGGAGGCGTATTCCCTATATCCCGTGCGCCCGGCTGCGTCGGTAAACAAGCCGCAGGAAAAATGCACTGATGAGCAACAGCATAAAGTCGACGGACAATGATTTTCCCTTGCCCGTTGCAGTCAGGCTGCAGCCGCCGCCCCCGGATGAACTGTCACTGATGGAAACAACGGCCGGTCCGCCCGGATCCGTAATGTGCCCATTGGCAGTCAGGTCATCGTCGCCTCGTTCGCCATCCCGGAAATGCAGGATAATGCGGTTGCCCTGAATTTCCGCTCCCGTATCCCCATCGTAGTCAAATGAATACCAGTGTGAGGGAAGGGCGATGACCCCAAGGGTCGGATCCCGGGTCAGGATGTCCGAGGGGAGAAGGCCGAACTTGAAATAGTTGGTTGCTGTCTGGCCTTCGGGCAGGTGGATCGTCACGGTTGCGGTGCCGCCCGGGGGGACGTTTTCCAGGTGGAAGGAAAAGAATCCGTGGTTGAAGTCAAGCGTTCCGACGGGCAGCGTGGGTGTGCTGCCAGGTGCCGGGCTTTCAATAGCCTCGACGTTTACCAGTTGAATGCCGGGTTCGGTTTCCAGTGTGACGTACCGGCCGAAGGTGTCCGGTAGCGAGGTCACATTATCCTGAAAGGCATCAGCAATACCGTCAAGGTTGCCATCGCCGGTGCTGGAAACAGCTGCTTCGATGGCATCGCTTATCCCATCACCATCGCCACTGGTTGACCCTGTAATCGGAATGATCGAACTGGGTGCATTCGGGTCGTTGGTTAATATTTCGAGCTGTGCTTCCGTGTCTATGCCCGTCGAAAATGGTGAGAAGACAATGGATACTGTGCAACTGTCACCTGTTGCAAGTGAAGAGCAGTCACTGCTCAATGCCAGGTTTTCAGTGCCGGTGCCGGTAAACGGGCGTGGATCGACTGTCAACACGCTAATTCCCAGGTTCGAAACAGTCAGGTCAAATGTCCGGTCATCCTCGCCTTGTCGAATGCTTCCGAACTGCAGGGTGGAGCCCAGAGCGGGAGAGAACGAAACAGTTGGTTCCTGGAGAACCCCGGTGCCTGATAGTGAGACGGTGAGAGAAGGCAGGTTAACGTGGTCGGTTGTGATGTC
>JBHHXO010000248.1:0-4364 GCA_046757125.1 Thiogranum sp. | reverse complement strand
TAGCGAAAAAAGGGCGGGCCCGAGGACCCGCACCAGAGCACCGGTTTCAGTGGGAGGGAGATGCTGAGTATTCAACTGAACCGGAATTCGCGTAAACTGCTGTAAAGGAATTTAGCAGGAACAGGACAACAGGGGAATGCGACACAATGTCGCAGGCCATTTAACCGCCAACACGGATGTGCTTACATAAGCTTTTGGCTTGCACACAGATGCCTTCTTCTCTTTCAATGCAGACCCGGAACCCAACTGAAACCAGCAGCTCGCGCAACCTGAAGCGGCTTTTTATCCTGCGCAGCCTGACAATCACCGGCGAGTTACTCGCACTGCTGACTGTACACGCGCTGATCGACATGCCGCTGCCGGTGAAACCCCTGCTGCTCATTATCGGCACGCTGGTACTGGTCAACCTCTGGACCTGGCACCGCATACACAGTGGCGCCTTTATCCGTGACCGGGAATTTTTCATTCAGCTGGCCATCGATGTCATTGCCTTGACGGGTGTGCTTTATTTTACCGGCGGCGCCACCAATCCGTTTGCCTGGTTCTTCCTGATACCCCTGATCATTTCGGCAACCGTGCTTTCAGCCAGGGCCACCTGGTCGATGGCCCTGCTCACCACCGGCTGCTACACCCTGCTGATGTTCTTTTTCGTCCCGCTCGCGGGCAGCGATCACATGCAACACAGCGCCAACTTTGCGCAACACGTATTCGGCATGTGGTTCGGTTTCGTTCTGAGTGCCGCGCTCATCGCCTGGTTTGTCGTCGGCATGGCCAACACCCTCAGGGAACGGGACCACCTGCTTGCCGAAGCACGGGAACAGGCACTGCGTGACAAGCAACTGGTGGCGCTGGCTACCGGCGCCGCACACGAGCTCGGTACGCCGCTGGCCACCATGGCCGTTGTCACCAGCGAACTGGAGCGCGCCGACGCCCCCGCCGACATGAAGCACAAGCTGGGCATACTCCGCGACCAGGTAAAACGCTGCAAGCAGGCGCTGTCGGTCATTTCCGCTTCCGCCGGACAAACACGCGCCGAGAGCGGCAGCCTGATCCAGGTCAGGAGTTTTATCGAAACAGTGGCCCGCGAATGGACCGGGCAGCGTTTCGACACGGCGCTGAACATCCGCATCGAAGCCGGTACGGAGCAGGCCCGGATTGTCGACGAATACACCCTGCACCAGTCCCTCTTCAACCTGCTCAACAATGCCGCCGACGCCTCGACCGAAGCTCTGTTGCTGACCGCTGCATGGGACCGACAGCACCTGCAGATCGACATACTGGACCGCGGCCCCGGCCTGCACCCGCATACCGCAAACACCATTGACCAGCACAAGACAAGTCACAAGGAATTCGGCATGGGCCTGGGGCTGTTCCTTACCCATGCGACCATCCAGCGACTGGGCGGAACGATCGAACTGTTCGATCGCGAGGGCGGCGGCACATGCACACGCGTACAATTACCGCTGGCCACATTCTGACTACTGACACTCATGAGTACCGACACAGAAACGAAACCTTCCCTGCTGATCGTCGACGATGATGAAGTCTTCTGCGAAGTACTCGCCGATGCGCTGGGTAATCGAGGTTACGAGGTGGCTTCTGCAAATACGGTACAGGCCGGACTGGAAAAGGCGGCGCAACTGGAGCCGGAGTACGCGGTAATAGACCTGCGTATCGGCCACGAGTCGGGACTGGCCCTCGCCGGGCAGTTACACGCACTGGACGAGAACACCCGCATGGTAATACTCACCGGTTACGCCAGCGTTGCCACGGCTGTTGAGGCCATCAAGCTGGGAGCGATTCACTACCTGACCAAGCCCGCCGACGCCGACGAGATACTGGCCGCCCTGCACAAGGACGAAGGCGACGCCAGTGTCCCGGTATCCGACAACCCGCTCACTGTCAAACGACTGGAATGGGAACACCTGCAGAAGGTGCTGAATGAATGCGACGGGAATATTTCGGCTGCGGCAAGAACCCTGCGCATGCACCGGCGCACACTGCAGCGCAAACTTGCCAAGCGGCCGGTAAAAAACTAGTCAGCGAGCCAGATGGTAACCCGCCGGTTTCTGGCAGAGGCGGCTTCTCCCGCGGTCCCGGCCAGCGGCTGACTTTCGCCAAAATAGCGTAATTCTATCGCCTTGTCAGCGACTCCGCGGGAGTGCAGGAAGCGCGCGGCCATCGCGGTACGGCGGCGTGACAACTCCATGTTGAAATCCGGTTCACCACGCGCATCGGCGTGCCCCCCCAGCACAATACGAAAATCCCTGCGCTTGCGGTACTCACGCGCGACCTGTTCGAGCGTGCGACGCGCGGCACGGCTCAGGCGATCACTGTTGGTCGAAAAGTATACGTTCTTTTCGTCGATGGGTTCGAAGTCCAGGTACAGGAGACCGGCCGTACACTCAAGAAATTCCGGCAGCGCAGCCCGAAATCTGACCGGTAGCAAAGCGACCCGCACCTGCTCCTGTCCGTCACTCCGGCTGCTGAATTCGATAACCGGCTGCATGCCGTTTTCAAGCTCCTGGTAAATGCGCATTGCCTGATCGTGCGACATCTGCAACGGCGTCTTGCCCTGTTTCAGAGTGACGCTGCCGAGCACATACCGGTCTGCCGCATGATTCCAGGCCGGGGCCTCAAAATAGAGACTGGCTTTGTGGTCTTTCACCGGCGGCTGGTCCACCTGCAGCGAGAACTGCAGCCGACGCCCCGAAACCTGCTCAAAACGCGCGCGGCCAAATTGCGGAATAGCATGTGTCAGTGTGCACTGTCCGGGACCGGTTTCAACTTCCCATTTCGACCCTTCCCAGCTGGCCTGGAACTGCTGGGTAGTCGCCGACAGGAAGGGACTGAATAAAAGGCCCGGCAACAGAAAACCGGTTGCGGCAAAACAGTGCAATGGACGACGCTTCATACCCTGTGTTTCGACGCCCGCACAGTGATTCTTGAGCATCAGGTCTGCACCTGGCGACTGACATCGGCACAGGCCGGTACCGCCAGCAAAAGAAACAAATGTCGCATCAAAATATAGCCGTTTGTCGATATGACATGACAAATCGTCAGTTATATAGATTGAGATGTCGAATAAACATACGGCTTCATCCGCCTGAAAAACTCCGGGATAAGCCGAATTTATTCAACACAAACAACATATTAAATATATCCTTGTGCAAATAACGTGCTTTCGCCCCTGCCATCCGGTTAGCAATTCCTTGTTTGCCAATTAGCCTGGTGGCCATATTCGAACGGTTACCTGTCGAGATTCTTATCACTCCGCAGACAGGCTCCGCCCACAACCCGGAAAATGGTCCCATGCATCTTCAACGCGTTAATTAGACAAGATTTTTTAAAACTGGCCCGCAATTTGCGATGCCCTCGCTGGATCCCAGGGGATGAACTGAAAGATACATGAGGCACGGACTCTATGAACTACCTGAATACCGCATCAACCGAACCCGCCGACATCACGGATATCAAGCACGACACGGGCCCGGACAAAACCAGCATCTTCATTATTGGTCACCAGGACTTCTTCCTGGACAGCCTGATCAGCATGCTGAAATCGCAGGGCAGCGACTACCTCGTTTCGTGCATCGAGTCCACTGATGCCTGTATGGAAAAACTGGCCGGGGCGGTACCCGACGTTCTGCTCATCCAGAACGACGTATTGCGGGAACCCATCGAACAGTTCGTCCACAGCATCCTGGAAACATACCCGGGTATCCGCTTCCTGGTTTTTGGCAAGACCATGGATGACGACTACCTGTACCGCCTGGTGCGCTGTGGCATTCACGGCTACATCAACGAAAGAATGAGCGGCGATCACATCAGGCACGCGCTGGGGTCTGTTATTGCAGGTAAAACATGGATCGAACGCCACATCATGGAACGCTTTATCTCGACCCAGCGCGACCTCGATGAGGCCATGGAGTCACAGTTCTACACGAAAATCGATCAGCTGTGCAGCAACCTCACCAGACGCGAAATCGAGATTCTCGGTGAAGTGGTCAAGGGGCTGGCCATCAAACAGATTGCCGAGGAAGTTCACCTCTCCCACCAGGGGGTAAAAATGCACCTGGCAAAGCTGTTCAGGAAATTCAGGGTCAGCAATCGCAACCAGCTCATCCTTGCCGCATTTGATGAAATCAGCCCCGTGAAGGACCTGTCCATTCTGTTACGCGACGGGCTTTCGAATCATATGGAACTGTCCCGCTGACAGCGTACCGGCAACAAACCGCATTTCTGCCTGCTGCAGCATAATGGTCCATCAATACAAGAATATAAACAGGTACTTAATAAGCACGCATACCTAGTGTCCGTCCATAAAGGCACGAATTTCAAATAATCGTGCAACTCAAAATTCA
>JBHHXO010000247.1:0-4373 GCA_046757125.1 Thiogranum sp. | reverse complement strand
TGCACTTCTGGCAGGGTCGGCGGTATCGGCCGGGTATGCAGAGCTGAACGGCGTGAGTAGCAGCAGTGCCAGCCACACGAGTCGTATCACAGCATGTGATCGTCTCACGTGGCGGGCTCTTTCTGTTTACCAGGCATAGCCAAGCTTGAGCGAGTAGGTTGTGTCGAGGTCGTCAGCATCGTCTGCGGCACCGCTGTTGTATTCCACCTTCATTTCGGTGGTGGCGACGACGCCGAGAATCATGGGGAAGCGGAAGCCGGTCCAGGTATTCCAGACCACATCACCGGTATCCTCCAGGTTCCAGAGCCCGGTCTGGCGGTGGTAGAACTGCATAAACTCGCCAAATACAAACCGGTCGAAGTCGATGCCCCAGCCGAGGGAAAGGTAGTCATCGTCCGAATCGGTGTCGAAATCCTCGTCGGTGTACATCGGACCGATCTCGGTAGCGAGGTTCATCTCCTTGCTTTCAAACCACTGGTAGCCTGTTTTCGGGCCGGCAATGGTACGCAGTTTCAGGTCCGCGAACTGGTCGTGTTCGAATCCAAGGAAAGCGCCGCCATACCATTTTCTGGTGAAGAAGTGATCATAACTGTTGCTTGATTTCCACTTGTCCTTGGTCTTCTTGTTGTTGTTGCGGTCGCGTTCAAATTCACCAAACATCTTGAAACGGTCATTCCGCAGACGCCAGGTCAGACTGGCATCCGCGTCGATTTCATCCTTGTCGGTGTTGCCGCGTTCTTTCGACAGGGCAAAGTTGACGCGTCCGTCCAGCTTGTAACCTTCACCGGTGCGCCATGGATCGGGGTTGATGTATTCCAGCTCGGCCTGGGCCAGTGATGCTGTGGATTGATCCGCTTCGATGTTGTCGTCGAGCAAAATCCCGGCCTCGGTGTTTTTTATGCGTTGCGCGGTGAGGGTGCTTTCGTCCCTGAGCATCAGCTTCATCGGTTCGTCCGCGCGCAGTTCACTGATCTCGTCCCAGTTGACCTTGATTACGCCGGCGTAGGAGGTTTCGAATTCGAGCGTCCCGCCCTCGCGTTTGACTACCTTGCCGAGTAACCGGGAGCCGTCGTTCATGAGCAATTCGTCTGCGTATGCCTGTGTGGCGGGCAAACATATCAGGGTGAGCAGCAGGAACACAGAAAGACGCGAGGAGGAAACCATGCTTTTTCCTTGAATCAATGGGTTGGATGGATAGATGCAGCCTGGAACGGCGTATTTTACGGATTTTGTGCAACCCCGCAATTGACGAATGTCTAGCCGTTATCCTGGCCCTGCGGGCTGTCCGCCACGGGCAGCGGGGCGGGGGTGGCGAACTGGATATCCATGGCTTCGGCCAGTTTCAGGATGCCCATCAGGATCCGCTGGCGTTCGACCTGTTCCTCCCTGGTGTTGGCGACATCGAGAAAGAAGTTCACCAGAATCTGCAGGCCGAAATCGTTGAAATCATCCAGCCTGATGCGGTAGCGGTCCTTGCGTGTGAGCGGGCTGTCCAGTACGAGTTGCTCGATGGCCTTGATGAAGGCATCGACCTTCTTTGCGGGAGTGTCATAGCGGATGTGCAGCGTGGTGCGTACCCGTCGGTAGTGCCGCATGTGCATGTTATCGACAGTACTGTTTACCAGCGTGTTGCTGGGAATGGATACCAGTGAATTGTAGAAGGTGCGGATGCGTGTGCTGCGAAAGCCGATGCTCTCGACGATACCTTCCGTGTCACCCAGCTTGATCCAGTGTCCGACCCGGAACGGTTTCTCGAACATGATGAGCAGCGAACCGAGCAGGTTGGCGAGGCTGTCCTTGGCCGCCA
Source organism: Thiogranum sp. (assembly GCA_046757125.1). Lineage (GTDB taxonomy): Bacteria > Pseudomonadota > Gammaproteobacteria > DSM-19610 > DSM-19610 > Thiogranum. The sequence goes on along the minus strand of JBHHXO010000247.1, from coordinate 2,566 downwards.
GCGCAATGGCGATACCGCCGACACCCAGCCCGGCAATCACGGAATAGGCCGGAATGCCCAGGTGCTGCGCCCCTATGACGAGGATGGTGACGGACAGAATGGTGGCGATCAGCCGCAGCCCCAGGCGGATGAGCTGGCTGTCGATGCTGCCGCTGTGCATGTCCTGTGTAGAAACGATGCTCTCGGCCACGACGTGGCCGCCCTGCCAGACTGCCCAGGTCAGGGCGAGGGTAAAGACCGCCCACAGGGTGAGTGTCGTGGTTTCCAGAATGATGCCGGTGAGGCGCAGGTTCTCGGCAAGTACGTGCTCGACGATCGGGATCAGGATCAGCAGCATGAGGGGCCTGGCCAGTTGCGCCCACTGCATGCGCAGTTCCGGCGCTGCACTGCGCCCGGCCCAGGTTTTCGCTATACGATTGACCAGCAGGTAGGCCAGCGCGGCGGTCAACAACAGGATCAGTACGCCGAACCAGCGCCACAGGGGTTGATCGAAGACCAGCCGTTGCGACCACTCGGGCAGATCGAGCATCCAGCGGTATGGAATGAGCTTGTACATTCCGCCCCCACCGTAGCGGTAGCGGTCATACCAGCCGGCGGTGGCGGTGGATTTATAGGGAAGGTGGGCGACTTTTGCGAAGAACTCAGGCAGGCGTCGTACTGTCTCGGGAGTGAACAGGTACTCGCCGGCGCGTGGCCCCTGTTCAACCCGGGCGATGGTGATCTCGGTGCCCGGCAGGGTCCAGCGCCTGAATTCTTCGGCCTCCATCGCGTCGGCATCGGGGACGGAGGCGAAATCCGGGAGATCGATACGATCCAGTACTTCCTTGAGCTGCAGAACCCTGGTGTCCGCAAGCTGGTCTGCCAGCGCTGCCGGTATCTCGCTCAGGTTCAGTGTGCGCCTGACCAGTTCCAGGCGCCGGGTGGCGCGCTCGATCTCCCGGGCTTCCTGGTCCGAAACATAGAGCCGCGACGATGCCAGGTAGGATTTGACGACCGCGAGGATCTGCGCATTGATGTCATTCAGTGTTGCTATGAAACCCTGCAGCGTTGCGCGCGGGCTGCTGGTATCGGCGGGTTGCAGCGGGTTATCCCCGGCGTTGGCGAGCGCCATGCCAGAACCTGCCAGCAGGCTGACAAGCAGAACGGGAATCAGCAGCAGGTATCCAGTCGGGTTGGGGTATTCAGGCATAGCGGCTACCGATCATACGCATCATTCCGCAAGTGGCAATACCCGGCAGATAATCGAAAGCGTGCTATGCTTGGCTCAAGCTCTGAGCCGATTCGTTATGCGCCTGCATGACGAAAAGCGAATTAATCAGGGATTCCTTGTGTATTGTTTTACCCGTGCGGCAATGTAGTGGCACGGCTTTTTGAATAGATAGTGAAAGGAGAAACAGCATGATTCAGTACAGGATTCTATCCGCACCCCTGCAGGCCGCCGGTGTCGCGTTGCTGGCCCTGATTGCGGGCGCTGCGCTGGCAGGGGCTCGGGGTACCACGCCCGGCTATGCCGGTGACTCCGCCGGGAATATCGTAACCAGCGGCAGTGGTGATTGCGTGCATACCGGATCCTGGTCGAAGGACAAGGCCACTGTGGTCGGCTGCGATGGCTATGTGCTGGATGCCCGGGTCAAGACCATCGAAGGTGAAGGGCTGGATGCCATTTCCCTGATCAATTTCCCGCAGGCCGAGCTGTTTGCCTTCGACAAGGCCGAACTCTCCGATGCCGGCAAGGCGTATATTTCAGAACACCGCAATGAGCTGGGTGATGACCTGGCGCAGGTGTATTCAGTCACCGTCATCGGCTATACCGACAGCACGGGTGATGCGAACTACAATATGGGTCTGTCAGAGCGGCGTGCGCAGGCTGTCAGCGATTACCTGGTCACGCTGGGTGTTCCCGCCGACAAGACCCGTGTTCTGGGTCGCGGTGAAAGCAACCCGATTGCATCGAACGACACGAAAGAAGGTCGTGCCTGGAACCGCCGTGTAGAGGTTATCGTCGTGGCGCAGCCGCGCGCCCTGGATGCGATTATTTTCCCCAGTGTCGCATTGTTCGAGCGTCGCAGTGGTGAGCTGTCGGCACAGGGCATCGAGCTGCTGGAGAAAAACCTGCACGACGCGCGCGAACAGTTAAAGCGCGCGACCTACATTGAAGTTGTCGGCCATACCGATGACGTTGGCGACGACGATTACAACCAGAAGCTTTCCGAACAGCGCGCACGGGCAGTGGCGAAATACCTGGTCAAGTCCGGGGTGGACGCCAGCAAGATCGTGGCGATGGGCGCCGGTGAGAGAATGCCCGTTGCCAGTAATGCCACGGAAGAGGGGCGTGCCGATAACCGGCGTGTGGAAGTGCTTGTGCTGGGTCGGGTCAGGTAACTCCCCGGAAATCATTGCGAGCCGTAGTACGGCAATCCCGCAACGTCATACGCTATCGTTCGGAGATTGCCGCGCTGCGCTCGTAATGACGGGTTGGTGTCGGATAGGGCTGAGTGTCAGCCGGACCCGTTGTCATGATCCGCACTGATGTTGTCGATCTGCTCGGCTTCATGTCCGAGCCGGG
>JBHHXO010000246.1:0-4407 GCA_046757125.1 Thiogranum sp. | reverse complement strand
ATAAAACGCTCTCTCACCCTCTCTTCAGACTCATTTATGGATTGGAAAATACTCCGGTCAATAGCGTTGTTGTATGGCCGGCATGCGTTCCGAGAGCCGGGTCAGGGGCCGTTTAAGGCGCCATTCGAATACCGTGGCATAGGCCAGCACGCGGCGTACGTAGCTGCGTGTTTCCCGGTAGGGAATGCGCTCCGCCCACAGGCTGGCCGGTACGCTGTGGCCACTGGGCAGCCAGCGCGTGACACGGTGCGGGCCGGCGTTGTAGGCGGCGGCTGCCAGTACCGGGGAGCCGTTGTAGCGCTGCAGCAGCTTGTTGAGATAGGCGCTGCCGAGACGGATGTTCTGGTCGGAGTGCAGCAGGGCCTGGTTGCCACGGTAGCGTATCTTGAGTGCGCGCGCGGTGAGTTTACCGGTTGCGGGCATCAGTTGCATCAGGCCGAGCGCACCGACCGGAGAGCGCGCATCTTCCATGAACGCGCTTTCCTGGCGGATGACACCATAGATCAGCGCCGGGTCCAGGTCATACTGGCCGGCGTAGCTGAAAATGGATTCCCGGTGTGGCAGCGGGAAGCGCAGGCTAAGGTCGGACCAGTAACCGGCCCGGGACGCGGTGAGTATGGCGCGGTCGTGCCAGCCCCAGCGGTGTGCCAGCAGGGCGGCCAGCTTCAACTGGCCGGGCGGCAGTGAAGCGGTGGTATGGAACCATTCGCGGCGCGCTTCCGTGTGCTTGCCGGCCAGGTACAGCTCGCGGGCACGCACGATCCCCGGAATATGTTCCACTGCATCCAGTTGCGATTGCTCATGGCTCAGCCGGGCATCGTTCATCTGGTAGGGCCGCTGCAACCGGTCGGCCGCCAGAAAACCATAGTAACTGCGCTCTTCGCTCAGGCGCGCAAACCCGGTAAAGGCGTCGCCGGCCCGGCCTTTGGCGTCCAGCGCGTAAGCGCGCCAGTAACGCCAGTTGTCGGACTGGCGCTCCGTGGGTGTAAGTTCGTCGATCCAGTGCAGGACAGCGTCCCAGTCTTCCTTGCCCAGCGCTGTGCGTACCCGCCATTGGCGGATGTCGGAGTTGGCGGCGGCTGCCGGTACGGCCTCCAGCCATTCGGTTGCCTGTGGATGACTGCGCAAGGCGCCGTGCAGGGCGATACTCTGCACGACGGAGCCCGTTTGCTGACTGTTGAAGCGGTGGGTTTTATTGACCTGCTGCCAGTGTTTCCAGGCCTGTTCGGGCTTGTGGCGGGCCAGGCGCCGCAAGGCGTGTACCAGGATTTCCCGTACCAGCGGTGTGTCCTGGCGGGCCCAGTCTTTCGCGAGTGCCGCGGTGGGACGCCGGTGCGCGTATTGCCAGCGTTTGACCCATTCCCGGTCTTCGGCGGACAGGCGCTTCGCCAGGTATGCTGCCAGGCTGGATTTCTGGTTGGCGAAGGCCAGCCGTACGCGTTCCCAGATACGCGCGCTGGTCAGCAGTGAACTGGCATAGAGCTGGTCGAACGCGGGGTCGCAGGCATCCGGCCGGGAACTCCCGACCAGCCACAGTTGCAGTGTGTCCTCCAGCGCCTGCTTGCGCTCACCCCTGGCCAGCCGGGCGCGCACGTCGTAACACTGCAGGGTAACCGAGGCGGTCTGTGGCCGGTAGAACTCCAGGTAGCTGTCCCAGTCCTTGCGTTTGCCCAGCTTATGCAGCCAACTGGCACGCAGGCGTGTCGCAATCGGCTGCCCGGCGTACCTGTCGAGAAAGGACTGTACCTCGCCGGCTTTTGCCTTGCCCAGCTGGCGGCGCAGTTGCCAGTATTCAAGATAACCGTGCAGGGGGTAATCCGCGAGTTGCTGTTTGAGTCGTTCGAAGGTCTTGCTGTCACCGGACCTGAGGGCGGCTTCCGCCTTGAGAAACTGTTCACGTTCGGCGTCGTACGTGTTTGCCGCGCCGGGCGTCGGCAACAACAGTAACAATATGAGCACGGTTCCCGAAAACCACGTGTGCATGTAGATTTGTGCATCCTGCCGGCAGCTGTTCGATTACAGCAACAGCGCTCACCATAAAAGAGTCGCACCCAAGGTACAATCCCGGGCATGGAAATATTTTTCCTGTGGTTTGCATATCTGTTGCTGGGCGTTATTGCCGGTGTCCTCGCGGGTTTGCTCGGTGTCGGTGGCGGCCTGATCATCGTGCCGGTTCTGGCCGCGTTGTTTGCGCTGCAGGGTTTCACCGCGGAGCACCTGATGCAGCTCGCTGTCGGCACTTCGCTGGCGACCATTCTGTTCACCTCCCTGTCTTCGATGCTTGCCCATCACCGGCGTGCTGCGGTGGAGTGGCCCAGCATGCTGCAGCTATCGCTGGGTATCCTGCCGGGCGGCTGGCTGGGTGGTGTGCTGGCGCTGTGGATAGGCAGCCTGGCGCTGGCCGGACTGTTCGGTTTGTTTGAACTGCTGGTGGCGGCACAAATGGGGTTCGGGCGGCCGCCGGCCGCACACCGTAAATCACCCGGCCGGACGCGCAACGCCATTGTCGGCGTGGCGATCGGTGCGCTGTCAGCACTGCTCGGTATCGGCGGCGGTACGCTGACCGTTCCCTGGCTGGTGTGGCACGGCATCGATGTGCGCAAGGCCGTGGGCACTTCGGCCGCCTGTGGTTTGCCCATCGCACTGAGTGGAACGCTGGGGTTTATTGCGGTGGGCCTGGGTCGGCAAGGACTGCCGGCGGGCAGCACGGGCTTTGTCTACTGGCCGGCCGTCATCGTTATCAGTATCGCCAGTGTGCTGAGCGCTCCGTCCGGCGCCCGGCTGGCGCACAGCCTGGACCGGGCCAGGCTGAAAAAGGTCTTTGCAATGTTTCTGGCCGTGCTGGGTTTGCTCATGCTTGGAAAAAGTCTGCTACGCTGAATGGTTGAGGCGGCAGGGATTCAACAGGCGTTACCCTATACAAAGGTCCCGGACTGCCACTTCAATTGACGTGTATCAATGTCGCGGTGCCCGGTAAACGCCTATATTGGGCCAGTCTAATATTCTGATGTACGGTTAGTCGATGGGTACAGCGATCAGCAGGATGCAGTTTTTGCGCGGGGATATCGGTGGGCGCAATGTACCCGTGCGCCCGCCGTGGGCGCTGGCGGAAGAGTTGTTCACGCAACGCTGTACACGCTGTGGGGACTGTATCGGCGCCTGCCCCACCGGCATTCTGCACCAGGGGCGCGGTGGCTTTCCACAGGTGGATTTCAGTCGCGGTGAATGCCTGTTTTGTACGGATTGCAGCACTGCCTGCAAGCCGGCTGCGCTGCAGAAGTTGTCTGACCGGGCTCCCTGGCCGCTCAAGGCAGCACTCGATGCGGAAACCTGCATTGCCTTCCAGGGTGTTGAATGCCGGGCCTGTGCCGACCCCTGCGAACCGCGCGCCATCCGCGTGCGGCCCCGCGTCGGCGGTGTCGCTCTGCCCGTTATCGACCTTTCCACCTGTAACGGTTGCGGCGCCTGTTATGCGCCGTGTCCGGTACGGGCGATAACGATCAGCAGGGAATCCCCGCAGAATTCAACCATTGCGAACTAGAGTGGAGAGGGTCTTATGACAATTTGCAGCATGGTGGTCCACACGCGCCCGGAGAATATCGAGCCGGTCTCCGATAATCTCACGAAGATGGAGGGCGTGGAAATTCATGCCACGGGTGAAAATGGCAAGCTGGTGGTGAGCATTGATCACCCGGACCGCAAATATTGCAGCGAATCTATTATGCGGATGAGTACGATGGATGGTGTGCTGAATGCCACCCTGATCTATGAGTATCACGAGGAAGATGATTCTGAGCCTACCCCGATGGAGGTATCGAAATGAAAGTAACACGACGCGACTTTATAAAAACCCAGGCAGTGACCGCTGCCGCCACGACCGCTGGACTGACCCTGCCGGCTGCAACGTCGGTAATGGCGAAAGTCACTGCAGAAGACGACGCCGGTATCCGCTGGGACAAGACAGCCTGCCGCTTCTGTGGCACCGGGTGTTCTGTGCTGGTGGGCGTCAAGGATGGCCGCGTGGTGGCCACACAGGGCGACCCCGATGCACCGGTCAACAAGGGCCTGAACTGTATCAAGGGTTACTTCCTCACCAAGATCATGTACGGCAAGGACCGCCTGACCAGGCCGCTGCTGCGCAAAAAGAACGGCAAGTTCGACAAGAATGGCGACTTCGAGGAAATCAGCTGGGACGAGGCTTTCAGGATCATGGCCGAGAAATGGGTGGCCGCGCGCAAAAAGGGTCCCAAGGCAGTCGGCATGTTCGGTTCCGGCCAGTGGACGGTCTGGGAAGGCTATGCCGCCCAGAAGCTTGTAAAAGCGGGTTTTCGTTCCAACAGCCTGGAGCCGAATGCCCGCTACTGCATGGCCTCGGCCGTGGGCGCCTTTATGCGGGCGTTCGGCATC
>JBHHXO010000245.1:0-4416 GCA_046757125.1 Thiogranum sp. | reverse complement strand
GGGATATACCCCCTGACAACAAGCCACACAATCCACAGATACGCGGACAGCATGAAAAATGCGTAAACAGCGTTACTTTTTTTCACACCAAAGGCAATGGGGAAAGTCTTTCTGCCCACATCCGCATCCGCCCGGATATCGGGATACTGGTTAAGCAACAGAAGGTTGTTGATCAGAAAAAACGGCACCGGCGACACCAGCCAGGGCAGCCGCGCGTACTCCCCCGTCAATATGACATGAGTACCGACCACCATCAGCACGCCAAAACCCAGACCCGGCGCAAGCAGGCATAACACGGGGAAACGGTTAAGCCACTGCGTGTAGGTAACAATCAGCAGCACACCCACCAGGCCGACAGGCATGATCTGGATACCGCTCCCCAGGGCGAGGTAAGCCCCGATCACCACCGTCACCGTCAGTGACAACAGGCCGGACACCAGCACCGGACCCGCCATATCCGGGCAGGCCGGCAGCGCACCACTGCCACCGCTGAAAGGTGTTTTTATCGTTTTGAGATCCAGCCCGCTTTTAAAGTCATAGTATTCATTAAGCGTGTTTACGCTTATATGCGCCGCAACCGCGCCCGCCAGGACAAGCAACACCATGAAGTAATTTACCGGCGACTGGGCCGCAAGCGACGTACCGAGCCCCAGCAACACACAGGCAGGCGTTAACACGAGGAACGACGGGCGGAACGCCCGCAACACGATATTCAGTCGCATGGTTTACGGCCTGCTGCTTCCATACTCCCTTTTTACCTCAGTGACCTGCACAGGATACGGCTCATGCCATTTGCGTTTCCCCGGCTTTGCCACAACAGCCCCGGCTGTCCGGCTCACCTTTATCCTGGAACCCAGCAATACCGCAAGCACTGCACCGTACACCATCGGCTCGAGCACGTCCGCCTTTACCAGCCACCAGTAATGCAGCACGCCCAGCACCGGAACGATATAGGCCAGCCGGTGCAGGCGTTTCCAGCCGCGCCCGAGCCGGCGCATCATGTAGTGACTGGAGGTCATTGCCAGCGGCAGCAACAACATGAATGCCAGCATGCCCGCGGTTATAAAGGGCCGCTCCAGGAGATCCAGCCAGACCTCGCCCCAGTCGAAAAACTGGTCCAGCCACAGGTAGGTGAACAGGTGCAGGCCGGCATAGAAAAAGGCGTACAGCCCCAGCATACGGCGCACGCGCAGCGTCCAGGTCCAGCCAAACCAGCGCCTGAGCGGTGTCGCCAGCAGCGTGATCAACAGGAAGCGCAGGGTCCATTCACCGCTGCTGTCCGCGAGTTCGTCGACCGGGTTGGCGCCGAGCAGACCGGCATACAGCTGCCAGCCCAGAATAGCCAGCGGCAACAGGCAAACAGTAAATACCAGCGGCTTCAACAACTGTTTGCGCATATCAAAAATATCTCTTCAGATCCATGCCGGCATACAGCGCAGCCACCTGCTCCTGGTAGCCATTGAACATCAGTGTCTTGCGCTTGCGCAGCTCGCCGATACGCCGCTCACGCTTCTGGCTCCAGCGCGGGTGTGATACCGCGGGATTCACATTGGAATAGAAGCCGTATTCCTTCGGGGCGGCTTTCGTCCACGAACTGGTCGGCTGCGTTGCGCGGAAACGTATTTTCACGATGGACTTGATGCTCTTGAAGCCGTACTTCCAGGGCACCACCAGCCGCAGCGGTGCGCCATTCTGGTTGGGCAGTTCCCTGCCGTACAGACCGACGGCTAGCAACGTCAGCGGGTGCATGGCCTCATCCATGCGCAAACCTTCGCGATAGGGCCAGTCCAGCACGCGGCGGCGCTGGCCCGGCATCTGTTGCTTGTCGAGCAGGGTTTCGAACTCGACGTACTTCGCCTTCGAGTTGGGCTCGAAGCGTTTAATCAGGTCCGCGAGCGGAAAACCGATCCAGGGGATGACCATCGACCAGCCTTCCACACAGCGCAGGCGATAGACCCGTTCTTCCAGCGCATGCGGTTTGAGAATATCTTCCAGTGTACAGGTTGCGGGCCTGGCCACCTCGCCGCTGATACTGACCGACCAGGGATCGGTCACCAGCTTGTGCGCGTTACGCGCCGGGTCCGACTTGTCGACACCGAACTCGTAGAAGTTGTTGTAGCTGGTTACGTCTTCGTAGGGTGTCTTTTCTTCGTCACTACTGAAAGGACCCGGTGTTACCGTGCCCAGCGTCGTTCCGGCTACAGCATCGCTGCCCGGCAAGGAAGCGCCGATCGCCGCCCCGGCGATGGCAATTCCGGACTGCAGGAAGCGGCGTCGCTGCAGGTAAACATCATAGGGGGTAACGTCGGACTCGTTCAGGTCCGTTGCGGTCTTTATCAGCACAATCCCGTCCTGCTCTGGTGAAAATATAAGACCGCGCACCCGGCCCGGGGTTCCCATGCACGGAGAATACCGGACCGCCAGCCGCAGGCCTGGTACCAGTATAGGGGAGCTACTGCGCCCCGTTCATCACGAATTGATCACGGCGGAGCCGGATCGCCGGCCCGCATTTCTCACCGCAGGGCGAGATGCGGGCTAGCCTACGCGGCAGCGGGCATTGCGGAACATGCGCAGCCAGGGGCCGTCTTCACCCCAGCTGTCGGGATGCCAGGAATTCAGCACGCTGCGAAACACACGTTCCGGGTGCGGCATCATGATGGTGAAGCGACCGTCATCCGTGGTCAGGCCGGTAATGCCCAGCGCTGAACCGTTGGGGTTACGCGGGTATTGCTCCGTCACCGCGCCGTAGTTGTCGACATAGCGCAGGGCCACCGCGTTCCGGTCGAGCGCCCGTTGCGCCTGGTCGGGTTGATCGAACACCGCGCGGCCTTCCCCGTGCGCCACTGCGACGGGCAACCTGGAACCCGCCATACCGTCGAACAACAGTGATGGCGAAGCCACCACCTCGACCGTGGAGAAACGCGCCTCGAACTGCTCGGATGCGTTGCGCACAAAGCGCGGCCAGTGCTCCGCACCGGGAATAATATCTTTCAGGCCCGACATCATCTGGCAGCCGTTACACACGCCCAGTCCCCAGCTGTCCGCACGCGCAAAGAAAGCACTGAACGCATCGCGGGCACCGGCATTGAAGAGAATGGATTTCGCCCAGCCCTGACCGGCGCCGAGCACGTCGCCGTAGGAAAAGCCGCCGCAGGCCACCAGCCCGCTGAATTCACTCAGGTCGGTGCGCCCCGCAATGACATCGCTCATGTGCACATCGCGGCAGGCGAAACCGGCGGCGTCAAAAGCCGCCGCCATTTCCAGCTGGCCGTTGACGCCCTGCTCGCGCAGGATCGCGACAGCGGGCCGCGCGCCGGTGGCAATCATCGGTGCCGCGGGGTCTTCATCGGCATCAAAAGTGAGCACCGGCTGTATGCCGGGATCACAGCCCTCCAGCAATGCGGCGAACTCCTGTTCCGCACACTCGGGGTTGTCGCGCAGGGACTGCATCTGGTAACTGGTTTCCGCCCAGGCGCGCTGCAGGTCGGCGCGCTTTTCACTGAATAGCGGCTGGCGCGCCCGGGTGAACACGATGCGGTCATCGTCACGCAGGGTACCGATAACGTGACTGTGTTTACCGAGTCCCGACTCGCGCAGGGTTTCCAGCACGGTATCGGTATCGCAATGTCGTACCTGCACGACAGCACCCGGTTCTTCGCTGAACAGCACCGCACGCTGGTCGTCACCCAGATCGTCCAGGTGTGCTTCAAGCCCGCAGTGTCCCGCAAAGCTCATTTCACACAGGGTGGCGAACAGGCCGCCGTCGGAGCGGTCGTGGTAGGCCAGCAACAACCCGGACCGGTTGAGGTCCTGGATAGCGGCAAAGAAAGCCTTCAACGCATTCGGGTCGTCCAGGTCGGGGGCATGGTGCCCTACCTGCTTGTAGACCTGGGCCAGCGCCGACCCGGCGAGGCGATTGTGGCCCTTGCCGAGATCGATCAGTAACAGGTCCGTGTCGCCGCAATCCGTGCGTAACTGCGGTGTGAGCGTCCGGCGCACATCCTCGACGGGGGCGAACCCGGTAATGATGACCGACAGCGGCCCGGTAACAGCATGGTCCGTGCCGTTCTCCTGCCACACCGTTTTCATCGACAGTGAATCCTTGCCGACCGGGATAGCGATACCGAGCCGCGGACACAGTTCGGCGCCCACGGCGCGCACCGTATCGAACAGGCCGGCATCCTCACCGGGGTGTCCGGCGGGAGCCATCCAGTTGGCCGACAGGCGAATATCGGACAAGGCCCGGATACGCGCAGCCGCCATATTGGTAATGGCTTCGGCCACCGCCATGCGCCCGGACGCTGCGGGCTCCACCAGCGCCAGCGGCGGCCGCTCGCCCATGGCCATCGCCTCGCCCCGGTAGCCCTGGTAATCCGCGCAGGTGACCGCCACGTCGGCCACCGGCACCTGCCAGGG
>JBHHXO010000244.1:0-4443 GCA_046757125.1 Thiogranum sp. | reverse complement strand
ATCCCGCCCGGCTGGTCCGGTCCGGGACGAACAGGAAGATGCCTGCCTGGGTAGCCGGCATATTCCTTGTTGTCGGCCTCGGTTTGTTTGCAGGCGGCGTCTTTCTTGCCCAGAAACGCCAGGCTTTCCTTGCTGTCGCAGTTGGTGCGGAGGGCACCATTGTCGACTTCGTTCGCAGAACCTCGACATCTGATGGAAAAACAACTACTACCTACCACCCAAAAGTGCGTTACACACCGACCGGTTACGACACGCCAGTCACCTTTGAGCACGAGCTGGGGTCGAGCAATCCTTCCTACAGCAGGGGTGAACAGGTCAGGATACTGTACACACCAGACCATCCCGATGATGCGATAATCGACGAAGGCTGGATGAACTGGATGGCTTCAATACTGACGTTGTCAATCGGGCTGGTGTTTACCCTGGTGGGGGCAGCTGTATTCAGAAAGCGGAAAAAAGAAAAAGGGGACGGAGGGATTATTATTTAGTCAGCAATATCTTCCTCCTGTTTCGGTCGGCCACGCTGCATATATCCGAGTCGGAGACCGTATTTGTTCTCGATCTGTCGTCGATATTGTTTGTCGGCGACTGGCTGGCAATAGTGCGCTGCTCTGCGAATCAGGTGCAAGTCCCGGTCACAAACATGGCTGATAAAAAGATTGCGGTAGGTTTGATAGCGCTCATCCGGGGTTTCACCCAGGCGCACATATTCCTGGTGCGCGGTCAGCCAGCTGTGATCACCCCGGGCGTTCGCGCCATAACTTGACCACCTGTATTCCTTCGGGTGTTTTACTATGCCGGCTCGCACCGGGTTGAGTTCAATATACCGGTAGCAGGTAAGCAGATAACGTTCCGATTGTATCATGCTGGCCCGGTGCCGCCCTTCCCAGAGTGTTCCCGTGCGGTGGTAGCGATGATTTATGTATCGGGCATAGCGGCTGCCCACCACCTTCATGGTGTCCGAGATTGATGCTGGATGTTGCGGAGTTGCCAGAAAATGTACATGGTTCGTCATCAGGCAATAGGCATGTACCGCTACACCATAGCGCAGCGAAGTTTCTCGCCAGAGCTCAAGATAAAACCGGTAATTTTTCGGTTCAAGAAAACAGGCTTCCCTGTTGTTGCCGCGCTGAACAATATGATAGGGAACACCCGGAATGTACATTCGCGCACGTCTTGGCATAGCAACTCCCTTGCAGTGCCGAGGAAACTTTTTTATACGTTAACAGGCTCCTAGGGTAACGGGAATAAGGTGCAGGGTGCAACTGATCAAAATTTAATCCCTCCGTCCCCTTTTGTCTCGGGCTGGTCGTGCTACGCTTTATCTTGCGTAGTAGATCCTGGCTATTGAATTCATGTCCCAAGAATCAGCACCGGTCCCTTTGCCGCTTTCGCCACGGGTAATCGAATCCGTACAGGGCTTGCTGGCCGGCGCGGGTCACCAACGGCATCGGTGTGCGCTGGTGCTCAGTGGCTCACGCAAGCACTGTCTGGCGGCTGCGGAACAGTTGCTGACAGTGCTCGGCCTGCCGGTCGTGCACTGGTTCGGTGATCATCCGCCACCCGGGGTCGATGCCAGCCAGGGTGCAGCGGCCTTGCGGCTGCTGGGTACCGAAACCGATGTGCTGGTGTTCGATGCCTGGTCGGGGTTCGATCCCAATGCATTCGGGGCGCTGAGCGGGACCGTCCGGGGCGGGGGATTGCTGTTGATACTGGCGCCTGTATTTCAGGACTGGCCTGCCTATGCTGATCCACAGAACGAAAGAATTACCGTTTTCCCTCATGCGCCTGAAGACCTGAGCGGTCGGTTCCTGTCACGCCTGGTCGAAAACGGCGTGTTCAGCCACCTGCCGGATCAGCCTCAGGAACCCCCCGCGCCTGAAAACACGGTCGAACCACCCTGCAGAACAGGTGACCAGCTGCGTGCTGTTGACGCTGTAATCCGGGTCGCCACGGGACATCGACGCAGGCCGGTTGTGCTGATCTCCGATCGTGGCCGTGGCAAGTCGGCGGCACTGGGTATTGCGGCGGCGCAGCTGATCCGGGAAGGACGGACACGAATCATAGTGACCGGCCCCGGCCGGGAGTCGGTAGATGCAGTCATGCAGCATGCATGCGCCCTGTTGCCGGATAACGCGGGCTGTATCCATTTTATCCCGCCGGACGAGCTGGTACGCAATCCGCAACAGGCAGACATGCTGCTGGTCGATGAGGCTGCGGCTATCCCCATGCCGCTGCTCGAATCCCTTCTGAAGCGTTATGCCCGCGTTGCATTTGCCACCACAGTGCACGGCTACGAGGGCACGGGGCGCGGCTTTGCATTGCGCTTTTCACGCGTGCTGGACGAATACACCAACAGCTGGAAAATACTGTCGCTGACAACACCGGTGCGCTGGGCTCAGGATGATCCGGTAGAGCGACTGGTATTCCGGATGCTGGCACTCGATGCCGATGCGGCAGCGGATGAAAACCTGCTGCATACCCGCATTGAAGAATACAGGATCGAACGTTTGCAAAGAGACGATCTGCTCGCAGACGAACAGGCGCTGTCAGAGTTGTTCGGCCTGCTGGTACAGGCACACTACCGCACCCGTCCCCTGGATTTGCGTCACTTGCTGGATGGGCCGAACCTGTCGGTCTACGTGATCCGTCTCGATCGGCACATTGCCGCCACTGCGCTGGTCGCCGAAGAGGGCGGCTTCGATACGGCAACTGCCGAGGCTATAAGCGCGGGCAGGACCCGGCCGCACGGCCACCTGTTACCGGAAGCACTCGCTGCCTACCAGGGCCTGGTGCAGGCGCCGCAGTTACGCTGTGCCCGTATTATGCGAATCGCCGTTCACCCGGTGCTGCAGGGCCGCGGCCTGGGCACGCGCCTGGTGGAGCACATCAGTGAACAGGTTCGCAGTGAAGGTTGCGACTACATTGGCAGCAGCTTCGCCGCGACACCGGAACTGCTGGATTTCTGGTCTGCGCTGGGCTGGTCTGCGGCGCGCCTCGGCATCCAGCGAGGCGCCAGTAGCGGCAGCCATTCGGTTGTGATGCTGAAGCACCTTTCGGAGCGGGGGCGGGAGCTGACGCGGTCAGCCGGCGAACGTTTTTTTGCACAGTTTCCGCACCAGCTTTCCGACAGCCTGCATGACCTGGAAGCGCAGCTGGTGGTGCGCCTGATGCGCCAGCGGACAGGGCCGTGCAGCATAGAGCCGGACGCAGCCGACCTGCAGGATGTGCGGGCCTTTGCCCTTGAACAGCGCATGCCGGAAGTATCGATCGGGTCGCTGTGGCGGGTGGCCTGCCACGCGTTGATGACCGGGCGGGGTGTTGCCGGGCTGGACGAAAACCAGCGCACCCTGCTGGTTGCGCGGGTCCTGCAAAAACACGGCTGGCGGGTGTGTGCGGAGCGGGTCGGCGTGCCCGGCCGTAGCCAGGCGCTGTCCATGCTACGCGGTGCCGTTGCAAAGCTGATCCGATGATCTCCCTCCTTTGGTATGATGGGCCAGGTTTTCACCGCTGAACACGGGCGATCCATGAGCAAGCTGCACGCCAATCCGGATTTTCGACACGATACCGCACCCTGCACCGGTGTGCTGCTGGTGAACCTGGGTACACCGGAAGCACCTGACACCAGAGCCGTGCGTGACTACCTGGCCGAATTCCTGTGGGACCCGCGCGTGGTCGACGTTGCGCTGCCGCTGTGGTGGCTGGTCCTGCACGGCGTGATATTGCGGATCCGGCCGCCCAAAGTGGCCAGGGCCTACCGGTCGATATGGACCGACGAAGGTTCGCCGCTGCTGTCAGTTTCCACACGGCTTGCCGCACAGCTGCGCCAGCGTTACGCGGACCGCGACAGCGGCAGGGTGGAAATCGCTCTGGCCATGCGCTACGGCAAGCCGGACATCGAGCACGCCCTGCAGGCGCTGGAGAAAAAAGGCATGCGCCGCTTGCTGGTGCTGCCGCTGTACCCCCAGTATTCGTCAACGACGACAGCGGCTGTATTCGATGAGCTGTCCCGGGTGCTGGGGCGCTGGCGCTGGTTGCCGGATATCCGGTTTGTGCAGCACTACCACGATCACCCGGCCTATATCGAAGCCCTGGCCGACAGTATCCGCGAACATTGGGATACGCAGGGCCGGGCAGAGCGCCTGATGATATCGTTTCACGGCATTCCCGAGCGTATGTGCAGGTCGGGCGACCCGTATTATTGCGAATGCGTGAAAACGGCGCGCCTGCTGGCCGATGAACTCGAGCTGGGCAATGAACAGTGGAAGCTGACATTCCAGTCACGCTTCGGGCGCGAGCCCTGGTTGCAACCCTATACCGATGTCACGCTGAAGGAATGGGCCGCGCAGGGTGTGGACAGCGTCGACGTGGTTTGTCCCGGTTTCAGTGCCGACTGCCTGGAGACCCTGGAGGAAATCAACGGGCAGAACCGGGAGCTGTTTC
>JBHHXO010000243.1:0-4448 GCA_046757125.1 Thiogranum sp. | reverse complement strand
GGTGTGTCGGACATGCCAACCCCTTAGCCCGAGCATCGATTGGCCTATGGACTAGAATATCATTCTAGAATAATATTCCAATCCATGCCCCCCACCCGCCAGCCCGCCCAACAGCACACCCTTGCCACCCTGCGGCTGGTGCAACAGGTGTGTACCCAGTTGCACGGCAAGACGGCCGGCGACATCGCTCATCGGCGCCAGCAACGGCAGGGCGCCGGCAGCATCCTGCACCGTCTCGAATGCCACAGCGGTCAGACCGATAGCGCAAAGCGTATGCATGAGCGGCAGGTTGGCGGCGAGGTGCAGGTAACTGAACAGGATATGCCCGGCATGCAGGTACTGCAGGTCGGCCTCGACGGGCTCCTTGACCTTGACGATCAACTCGCCGCGCGCGTACAGGGCAGCCGCATCCGCTACGATTTCCGCACCGGCGACCTGGTAAGCCGCATCCGTATAGCCGGACTCCAGGCCCGCACCCGTTTCGACAAAAACCTCGTGACCGGCTGCCACCAGCTCCGAGCAGGCGGCCGGAATCAACCCGGTACGGCCTTCCAGCGGCTTGATTTCACGCGGCACACCAATGCGCATTGCAACTCCTTTACCCGTCCCGGGACATTCCGTACCATAGCCAGCCAATTATGCGGGCGCCGTTAACAGTCCCCTGCCAGTGCCCGGCAAGGCCACCACTGAATTTGTACGGAGTCATTATACATGAGCGATACCAGACACTGCCGTTTGCTGATACTGGGTTCAGGACCGGCCGGCTATACCGCCGCCATCTATGCCGCGCGCGCCAATCTTGACCCGGTGCTGGTTACCGGCCTGGAACAGGGCGGCCAGCTCACCACCACTACCGACGTGGAAAACTGGCCGGCCGGCGCCGAGGGCCTGCAGGGTCCCGCCCTCATGGAAGACATGCGCCGGCACGCGGAACGCTTCAATACCGAGATCATCTTTGACCACATCAACAAGGTGGATCTCAACCAGCGCCCGATGTGGCTGCACGGCGACAGCGGCGCCTATACCTGCGACGCCCTGATCATCGCCACCGGCGCATCCGCGCAGTATCTCGGACTCCCCTCCGAAGAAGCCTTCAAGGGCCGCGGCGTTTCCGCCTGCGCGACCTGTGACGGATTCTTCTACCGGGAGAAACCGGTCGCCGTCATTGGCGGCGGCAATACCGCGGTCGAGGAAGCACTGTACCTTTCCAACATCAGCTCGCACGTCACGCTGGTCCACCGGCGCGATGCCCTGCGCTCCGAGAAAATCCTGCAGGATCGCCTGTTCGAGCGCGAGAAGGAAGGCAAGGTCAGCATCGAGTGGGACCACGTACTCGACGAGGTACTGGGTGACGACAGCGGTGTTACCGGCATGCGCATCAAGAACGTAAAGGACGGCTCGACCAGGGACGTGCAACTCGACGGCGTATTCATCGCCATCGGCCACAAGCCGAACACCGAGCTGTTCAAGGACCAGCTGAAAATGCACAAGGGCGGTTATATCCACGTGCAGAGCGGGGTCGACGGCGACGCCACGGCGTGCAGCATTCCCGGTGTATTCGCGGCCGGCGACGTCGCCGATCACATCTACCGGCAGGCAGTCACCTCGGCCGGGTCGGGCTGCATGGCGGCGCTGGATGCCGAACGTTACCTGGACGCGCTGGCACAGAAAAACCGCCGGCAGTAAACGCGGCCTAGTCGGTCTGCGACTTCACGATGTTTTCGTAGACAAACCCGTGCAGGGTGATCACGTCCTGCTGGTCCTTTATGTCAAATTCCAGGCCGTGATAATAGCCCATATCCTGCGTGATATCCGGCGCCTGGTCAGCATGCACGCTGCGCAGAACAGCCGGGATGGCCAGCATCTTTTCGGTACCCGCGAATTTCAGCACACTGGTTACGATCACCTTGTCGTCCACGTCACCCAGTTGCTCCGAAGCCACCAGCAAGGCACCCGAGGTACTGATGTCGACGATGGTCGCGGAGTGCGGTTTTTCGAACTGATAGTCCGGATTGTCGTTTTTCAGGGAAGCAAACAGCTTGACGCCGATACGTTGCGCCTTGCGCACAATGATCTGTTCCATCTCCTCCGGGAAAGACAGGTGCAGGTAGGGATAGGGGCGTGCGCAACTGCGCAGCACGGTACTGGTGAAACCCACGATGCGGTTACCCATCATCATTCGCACCACGAACGGCTGGCCTTCGCGAATGATCATGACCTTGTCGCGGGTGCGTGGCGTCGTTACCAGCAGACTGGCCCCGGGCAGGTAACCGATAATCTTGCCGTGCAGGCGCCGACTGTCTTCACCGTCGCGCGGCTGCAGCTGGATAGTCTCGCCAACCTGCAGTTTGAGTTCCGAATATTCCATAACCCGCCATTGTAAATCAAAACACGCTGATTCCACTACAAATACCGGATCCGGTAAATTATCTGCGGGAGCGGGCCCGTCGGAGAAGGGAAAGCGAGTGTCTGAATGCCCTGGCGGTTACAATAGCGCCGTGAAACTCGAAATCCTGACATCGATCGACACCCTGCAGGCGGACCGGTGGAATGCCGTTGCCGGCACGGGCAATCCTTTTCTGCGCTTTGAATTCCTGGCCGCGCTGGAACGCAACGGCTGCACCGGCGAACAGTTCGGCTGGCTGCCGAGACACCTGGCGGCCTTCGATGACGAACAACGACTGGTCGGCGCTGTACCGCTTTACCTGAAGGACAACTCCTACGGCGAGTTCGTCTTCGACCATGCCTGGGCCGACGCCTACCAGCGCGCCGGACTGTCGTACTACCCGAAGGCCGTCGTCGCGGTCCCCTGCACACCCGCAACCGGACCCAGGGTACTGACCGCCGACACGGCGAACAGCGAGACCGTCGCCGGCCGACTTGCAGGGTATCGATTACTGCATCGAGCACGGGCTCAGGCAATTCGAACCCGGCGCCCGGGGCGAGCACAAAATCAGCCGCGGCTTTCTGCCCGTACTGACCTGGTCAGTACACTGGATACAGCACGAGGGCTTCAGCAACGTCATTGCCCGTTTTCTGCGCCAGGAGGCAGGCGCCATGCGTGACTACATGACTGAACTGTTGACACACTCCCCCTTCAGGCAGAGCGGGGTTGCATGATCACGCAGGGGCCCTGCTGGATCGAACCCGGTGACCCGGACCTGACGTTCCCCGACGTCAACCTTGCGTTGCGGGAACCGGACGGGCTGCTGGCGGTAGGCGGCGACCTGAATCCCAGGCGCATACTGAACGCCTACAGGCACGGTATTTTCCCCTGGTACAGCGACACGCAACCCATCCTCTGGTGGTCGCCGGACCCGCGCACCGTACTCTTCCCCGCACGCCTCAGGCTCTCGCGCAGCCTGCGCAAAACCTTGCGCAGGGCGCACTTCCGGGTAACCCTGGACCAGGACTTTGACAGCGTCATCACCGCCTGTGCAGCACCTCGCCGGGACAGTGCCGGCACCTGGATCACACCGGCCATGGCAGACGCCTACCGTGAGCTGCACGCGCAGGGAAGCGCCCACTCGGTGGAATGCTGGCTCGAAGGTCAGCTGGCAGGCGGACTGTACGGGATTGCCATAGGCCGGGTTTTCTTCGGGGAATCCATGTTCAGCCTGGCGACGGACGCATCGAAGGTTGCCTTTGCCTGGCTGGTACGCCACCTGGGCAGGCGCGGTTTCGGACTGATCGATTGCCAGGTGTATTCGGATCACCTCGCCAGCCTCGGCGCGGAGGAAATTGCGCGGGCGGATTTTGTCAGCCACCTGGATACCTTGTGCGAAGCCGGCGCTGCGCCCGGGCAGTGGTCGTTCGATGCGGATGAAAGCACCGAATACTGGCAGGTCAAACAACAATGAACAGAAACGATACGGACCAGGAAGAAGAAACACTGCTGTTCGTTGCCACCGCGCCACGACCCTGTTCCTACCTGCAGGGGCGCGACGCAATCTCGGTGTTCGCGGATCCCGACGCCACACTCTCCACGGCACTCTACGACCAGCTGGCAACCTACGGGTTCAGGCGCAGCGGCAACAACCTGTACGTACCCGCCTGCCCGGGTTGCTCGGAATGCATCCCGGTACGCGTACCGGTGCACGACTTCAGACGCAGCCGCAACCAGCAGAAAATCTGGAACCGTAACCACGACCTGGGCTGCAGGGTACTGGCGCCGGAATTCAGGGAACAACATTTCGCCCTGTACACACGCTACCTGAACAGCCGCCACCCGGACGGCGGCATGGACAACCCGGGTGCCGACGACTACATGCATTTTCTTACCAGCGACTGGTGCGACACCCTGTTCGTGGAGTTTCGCCTGGGACAGACAGCGGTCGCGCTGGCCGTTACCGACCGCCTGCACAATGCCCTCTCTGCGGTATACACCTTCTTCGATCCGGAAGCGGCCCGCAGGAGCCTGGGCACCTATGCGGTGCTGCGCCAGATCG
>JBHHXO010000242.1:0-4451 GCA_046757125.1 Thiogranum sp. | reverse complement strand
GTAGCAGATGTCGTCCGCGAGGTTAAATTCGTTTTGAGTCATGATGTCGGGGCAATTACACGGTAAACTGAAAGTCCGTACATTAAAGCACGATTTGACCATGAAACCGGCCTGTATGCTTTTTATGAGACCGATAATCCTCGCTGTACTGTTGAGTGCGGGTGTCGCTGTGGCGGATACGGCGGTGCAGACCGGCGTGGTTGCAGAAACCGGCCTGCGCTACTGGGAATGGAACGGGCAGGGTGTCCTGTTCCGGCTCACCCAGCGCTTGCCGGACCAGACGCGAGCCTATCTGATGGCGCGCGGTTTCAGGCCGGACGTCGCGGATCGCATTGCGACACGCTGCGTGTTCCAGTCCATGTTTAAAAATACTGCCGATACCGGGGAAGCCGCTGTCGCGATCGATCTTGATGACTGGCGGATACACGCTGATGACGGGGAACAGCGCCTGATTACGCGCGACCGGTGGCAACGTGAGCTGCAGGGCAGAGATATTTCTCAGGCGGCGGCTATTGCGCTGGAGTGGTCGCTGTTACCCACGCGCCAGGTGTACGCGCCGGGTGACTATAACTGGGGTATGAGCAGTTATGGCCTGCAGCCGGGCGCATTGTTTGACCTGGACTTTTCCTGGACACGGGAAGACCGGGTTTTCGAGGGGCGCCTGAACGGTGTAGAGTGCGCCCCGGACATTCACCCGGAGCCGCAGTCATGATGCCGAGCAAGGCTGTAACCGTTTTATTTGCGCTGTTTGCTGTTTTTGCCCTGCCTCCGGCTGGCGCGGAGCCGCCGCCACAGCGTTTGCAGGAAGTGGCTGAGCGGCCGCCGGCACCGGACTTTACGCTCAGGGATATGGACGGTGTCGAACACACGCTGTCAGGGTATCGCGGCAAGGTGGTTATTCTCAATTTCTGGGCTAGCTGGTGTCCGCCGTGCCGGGAGGAAATGCCATCCATGCAACGCGCCTGGGAGGAATTCCGGACGGAGGATGTCGTGATGCTGGCGGTCAATGTCGGTGAGGACGAAGACAGTATTTTCGAGTTTACCGCCAGTTACCCGGTTGAGTTCCCGCTGCTGCTGGACAGCGATTCGGCGGTAATCGGCAGCTGGCCGGTGCGCGGGTTGCCGACCACGTTCATAATCGATCCACAGGGCAGGATCGTTTACCGGGCAATCGGTGGCAGGGACTGGAGTGCTACCGGGATAATGAAGAAAGTACGCGCGCTGAAATAGCAGGCCGATACCCGCTGCCTGCGCAGGTCAGCTGGTGCCGGCGGGCACCGACAGGGCCGGAGCGGCGTTATACTCTTCCAGCCATCGCTGTATGATGTCAGCCGGTTGTGGCTTGCTGATATGGTAGCCCTGTGCGGTATCGCACTGCATCTTCTCCAGCGCCGCCAGCGCGTCCTGGTTCTCGACACCTTCCGCGACCACAGAACAACCCAGTGTATGTGCCAGTTCCACAACCGATTCGACGATAGCCTGGTCGTCGCTGCTTTCCATCATTTTCAGTACGAAGCTCCGATCGACCTTGAGTTCATCCACGGGCAGGTGATTCAGGTAGGACAGCGATGAGAAGCCGGTGCCGAAGTCGTCAATGGATATGCGCAATCCCAGCTTGTGCAGTGACTCCAGCACTTCCTGTGCAAAGTCGATATCCTGCATCATGACGTTTTCGGTAATCTCCAGGGTGAGATGATGGCTGGCGATTCCGGTATTCTTCAGCAGCTCCATGATGCGGGGTTTAAGCTGAAAGTCGCGCAGGCACTGGGTGGAGATATTAACTGCAATACCCGGTGTCATGCCGCTGCGGTGGAGTTTCCTCAGGAAGTACAGCGCCTCTTCAAGCACCCAGTCGGTCAGTTCCTGAATGGCGCCGGTCTGTTCCGCAAGGCCGATAAACTCGTCGGGAGGAATCAGGCCGAGCGCCGGGTGCTCCCAGCGTACCAGTGCCTCGAGCCCGATTACCTCACCTGTAGCAAGCGCTATCTTGGGCTGATAGAAAAGGATGAGTTGCCCCCCGCTTATGGCCTGACGAAGTTCCGTGCCCAGTAACAGGGTGCGAACACTGTGGCCGTCTTTCTCGCCGTTGTAGATGCTGTAGGAGGTGTGGGAATCCCTGGCCTGGTGCATGGCTACATCGGCGCAGCGTACCAGGGAATCCGCGTCATCGGCGTGCTGCGGGAAAAAGGCCAGGCCGATGCTCAGGCTGATTTCAAGCTCCACCTGGTTGATGTTGAACGGGTCCTCATACATGGATGCCAGAAGCTGCTGTATATAGAGATGCGCCTGCTGTTCGTTTGAATCGTTGAGAAAAACGGCAAACTCGTTACCCCCCAGGCGCGCCAGGAAGGCCTTCGCCGGAAGGCTCTGTTGAATGCGCGCACCCATTTCCAGCAGCAGCTGGTCACCGAAATCGTAACCGAGCGTATCGTTGATCTGTTTGAAGCGGTTGATATCGATGACCAGAAGGGCACCGTTGGTGGTTGCGTCCGCAGAGGCTATGGCCCCGGATAACTGCTCGTACAGCAGCGCGCGGTTGGGCAGGCCGGTCAGGGTGTCGTGGGTTACCTGGTGCCGGAGCGCGGAAGTTTTTTCATTCAGTTTACGTGAAATTATCGAGGCAAATACCAGTGCAATCCATACCGCGACCCACAAAATGACAATGCTGGTGGCCAGAAAGCGGCTGCTCAGGGTTGTTGTCAGGGTGCTGCCGGAGGTTCCTGCATGGTCCAGTAACACCAGCTGCAGTGGCAGTCCGACCACGGGTGCCGAGACCCAGAGGAAGTCCCCTTCGGCAAGACTGATTCTGCCTTTGGTATCGCCGCTGTCTGCCATGGCCTTCCGCAAAACCGCAGACAGCGCATCATTATCAAGCCGCTTATGCGACGGGCCGGCAATCCCGCGAATACCCTTGTGGTCCATGATCAGGGCAAGGTCTGCAGTCGGGGCAAAATTGCGGTGAGTCTGTTCCAGCGCGATATTGCCCGGGTCGCCGGTAACCAGCGGGATTGCCACATTATGGGCGACTTCCTCGACCGCTTGCCCGAGTACCTGGAAGGCATAGAGCTTGTCGATATCCGCAACGATCAGGTAGGCAATCAGCCCCAGTATACTCTGGGTGACCACGGTAATACCTACAATCCCCAATAGTAGCTGGGTCGAAAGCCGCACGACGGTTCAGCTCAGTTTGCAGGTATTTATGCCGGCCAGCGCGTAGAGAGGGCAAAAGCGTATCAGGGCGATAAACAGGTTACCCAGCCCCAGAAATGCCAGGATCCCCGAACTCAGCGGGTCGCTGATAAATTCAGTGTCGATCAGGCTGATATAGATCAGCAGTGAGCTGATGCCGATACGCAATACGCGGTCCATTTTTCCGATATTCTGCTCGAGTTTCATGTCAGTTCCCCAAGGTGGACGGGCCGGCCGGCGATGCTTTATCCCCGTACGGCCGGCCTTCCTGTAACTATCGGCGGCGAGTGCGCTAAATTTAACCGCTAAGCGATTGTAAACCACGGATTTTCGGTTCAGATATTCCTGTGTTTTGCCGATAGTTACCGGGACAGGGCGACTCGATGACAGGATTGCCCGCAGTCGGGCCGTCTGTGCACGCTGTGTGCAGATACAGTTCTGTGCAGTGAGAAACCAGCCATGTTTTCATCCTATCGTTCGCGCCTTATTGCATTGCTGACAGCCGTCACCGGCCTGATGGTGGCGTTGTTGATCGTTTCCTATCTGAGCGCGCGTTGGGTGATCTGGGAAGATGCATCGCTGCACCTTCAGCAAACCGTGCAACTGTATGAGCGCAACCTTGCCAGCCAGCGCATAGAACTCGCCCGCTATGCCGGAACCATTCGCAATGACGGTCTGTTCCGGGACTACAGCTTTGCAGCATTGCGCATCGGTGCCGACGATGCGCCCCTGATAAGCCTGATCGACGACTATGTGAGCCGTATGCCGTTCGATGCAGTATTCCTTATCTGGGATGACGGCATGATCATGCGCGGGCGCAATGCGGAATTGCTGGGGGAGGAGCTGCGCAGTTACCCGCTGACACGGGATAACAGCACCGTATACATCGAGAACGATGCCGGGATTTTTCTCGCGGTGGTTCTGCCGGTGACTTACCAGGATGAACGTCTCGGGCAGATTGTCGTGGCACAGGATATCGGCAACAGCTGGGTTACCACGCAGATACGGGACCGGCAAACCCAGTTGTTTGTCGAACGTAACGGTTCGGTGATTGCCAGTACGGCTGGCGAATTTCTGGGCCTGCCTGTCAGCACGGATACCAGATCGCTGGTGACCGGAACGGACACCTACCGGCTGCAGCAGGTAGGTCTCCCGGCCGCCAGGGGCGTCAATACCCGCTTCTGGATTGCGCGCTCTGATACGGCGCAGATTGAAACGCTGAGTCGTTACAACCGGATAATGATCGGGCTTGCGCTGCTCAC
>JBHHXO010000241.1:0-4482 GCA_046757125.1 Thiogranum sp. | reverse complement strand
GACCAGCCCGGCGGCATACTGGCTCCAGCCACCCGGCGCCGCACCAAGATCGACGACAGCCATACCCGGTTTGATAATCCTGTCCCTGTGCTGAATTTCATCCAGCTTGTAAACCGCGCGCGAGCGATAACCCTCGCGCTGTGCACGTTTGACATATTCATCGTCAAAATGTTCTTTCAGCCAGCGGTGACTGCTTTTACTGCGTGCCATGGTGCCGATTCCGGTATACTTGCGAGCATGTCCCTGACGGAACAACAAAAGAAAAGACTACGCGGACTCGGCCACAAATTGAAGCCGGTTGTCACCATAGGCTCCGCAGGGTTATCGGACACCGTGCTGGAAGAGTTCACACGCTCGCTGGAACACCACGAACTGATGAAGCTCAAGGTCAACCTGGGCGACCGCGACCAGCGCGACGCCGCCATCCAGGCTGTATGCGAGCACAGTGGCGCACAACTGGTCCAGCGCGTGGGCAACGTCGGCCTGCTGTTCCGGAAGAAGAAAAAGGGCTCGAAATTTACCGCGCTGTAGGTCGCACCGGCCGGCCGCACGCGCTACGCGCGTAACGCGGCGGGCGCGGTAAACACCCGGTCGCGCGACTTTACCGGCGCATGACAGCTTATGCATTCCTTGCTGAAGTCCGCGTCCTCCCCGCAGGGCTTCTGCTCCATTCCGACCCGGCGCGCTCTTTCCAGACCAGCTTGCCGAGCACCGTGCCATCCGGCCGGGGACTGGTCTGCCCCGAGCGCGCAGCCTTTACCGCGATCCCGTTCGGCGCCGGCGCCACGCCGCCACCTGCAGCCGCCGCATAAACAGGCACAGATAACGATAATATTATTATTTAATACAATATATTACTGCTCATATATAATCCTTTATCATAAGTAAAGAATACGTGGACGCCGGCAATGCAGACACTTCGAAACACGGATTACTCCCGCACTGTGAAATAATAACCGCGCTACCTCGTCAAATGCAGGGGGGGAGTACAGGACTTATGCCGAACAGGACAAGCAACAGGTGTGACACGGCGGCCGCTTCACGGCTCCGCGGGAACCTGCTATTCCTGTTTCGAGCTATTCCCTTTATCCTCCTGTTATTTATCATTTATACAGGCCAGACAAACGCGGCGCCAGGCGCTCCGGAAAATCCCGGCGACGACGGGTTCGACACCTTTGAAGACGCTCCGCTGGGCGAACCCCTGAGCAACCCGCCCTGGTTCAAGCTGACCTTTCTCGACCTGTCCGAAGACCTTGCGGACGCGCTCAACAACGGCAAGCAGGGGCTGATCATCTACTTCGGTCAGAAATACTGCTCCTATTGCAAAAAGCTGCTGGAAGGCAACTTCGGGATGCTCGATATTCTTGCCTACACACAGAAACATTTCGACGTCATCGGTATCGACATCCACGGACAGCGTGAAGTCACCGCACTGGATGGCTCGTTGTGGAACGAGCGCAGCTTCTCCGTCAGAAAGAAAGTGAACTTCACACCAACGCTGATATTCCTCGACAGGAACAAGCGCGAAGCACTGCGCCTGTCGGGCTTCTACCCGCCGTATAAATTTCGCGCCGCGCTGGAATATGTAGCCGGTGGCTATTATCTCGGGGAAGACTTCCGCACCTACCTGGCGCGCGCCGACGTACCGCTGGTATTCGACGCCGGGGACCTGAACCAGGAGGATTTCTTTTCCCCCGCACCTTACGCACTGGACCGCAGCCGCTGGCCGGGCGAACGTCCGCTGGTCGTGTTTTTCGAACAGGGTGACTGCCACGCCTGCGACGTACTGCACACCGGTCCGCTGCGGCAGGACGATATCAGCCGGCAGTTCTCACAACTGGAAGCCGTGCAGCTGGATATGTGGAGCGACACACCGGTACTCACGCCGGCGGGAGAAAAAACCACCGCGAAAAAATGGGCCGCCGAGCTGGGGCTGTTCTACACCCCTACCCTGATTTTCTTTGACGAGCGTGGCGAGGAAATCCTGCGCGTGGATTCGGTCGTCCAGTTCTACCGCCTGCGCAACGTACTGGAGTATGTGATATCGGGCGCCTACCGCCACTACGCGACCTTCCAGCAGTGGCGTAACGCTACCAAACGCTAGGGTCTGTTATCCCGGGAACCCGCCGGGCCAGAGGGAAATACCCAGCCACAGGAAACCGCACGCCAGCAGAAGGCAACCCGCAGTGACCATGATCAGGCCCGGGCCAAAGCCCTGCACGAACCCCGCGCGTATCGCCTGACAGGCGCCGATGGCGGTCACGAAGAAAGCAAACTCGCTCATGATGAGCAGCGTCAACAGTGGCAGCGCCGGTTGCGTCGCAGGGTCGACAGCACCGGACACCAGCATGACAAGCGCGATGATCAGGCCCAGACCCAGCGCCAGCCATGGAAAGGAAAGCTTCATTGTTTTGTCTCTCTATACATTGCGACACCAGGAACCCAGGCCGAGTTTTCTCATTGAATAAAAGGCGCAACCCAGGCCTCACTGGCGCTGCGCGTAATATCGAGCACACCGCCGGGCCACAGACCCAGCACCAGCACCAGCGCGGACAACACCAGCACCAGCAGCAATTCACGGCGGCGCAAATCCAGCGCTTCGGCAATCACGGTGCTGCGCACCGGCCCCAGGAATGCGCGCCGGTAGATAACCAGGAAATAGCCGGCGCCCAGCACAATCGTAAACAGGGCCGCCAGACCGGCGCCGGTATGGCTGGACAGGGCGCTCAGTATCAACAGGAGTTCGGCCGGGAACCCGCTGGTACCCGGCACACCGATACCGGCCATACCGAAGAAGAAGAAAAATGCCGCCAGCAGCGGCATGGTTTTCGCCACCCCACCCAGGCTGATGATATCCGTTGACCCGATACGCTGGCGCAGGAATCCTGCGAGCATGAATATACCGCCGGCCACGATAGTGAAATTCAGCAACTGGAATACCGCGCCCTGGATACCGTACACGCTGAGTGACGCGATACCCAGCACCACCAGCCCGACGTGGCTGATGCTCGCAAAAGCCAGCATGCGTCGCAGGTTGGTCTGGCTGAGCGCCGCCAGCGCGCCGTATACCAGGCCGGTAACGCCCAGGCCGGCCAGCACCCAGTGATACTCGGCCGCCGCCTGTGGCGCCAGCGGCACCGTGAAACGAATCAGCCCGTAGGCGCCCAGTTTCACCCCGGTCATGATCGCCGCTACCGATGCCGGTCCCTCCATGGCCAGCGTCGGCAACCAGGTATGGAACGGGAACACCGGCACCTTCACTGCAAAACCCAGCAACAGCAGGAAGAACACCAGGCCCTGCATCTCCACGGGCAGCGTCTGTTCGAGCAGCACCGTGTAATCGAAAACCAGGCCCTCGGGCACGGCGGCTCCACTGGCGGCCGCCTGGTCAAAGGCCAGCACCAGGAAACCGAACAGCAGCGGCACGCCACCGGCCATCATGAACAGCGTGTACTTCACCGCGGCATAGCGGCGGTGCGGCCCGACGCCCCACAGGCTGACCAGGAAATAGATCGGCACCAGTGTCAGTTCCCAGAAGAAGAAAAACAGCATGGTGTCCAGCGCACAGAAAATACCGAGCGTGGCGCTCTCCAGTATCATCAACAGGGTGTAATACAGGCGCGGCAGGCTGCGTACGTTATTCCACGATGCCAGTATGATGCCGTTGAACAGTACCGCGGTGAGTGGCAGGAACAGCACCGAGATACCGTCGACGCCGAGCATGTAGTGGATATTCAGGCTCGGGATCCAGTCACTTTTTTCCACCAGCTGGAAACCGGGCTGCGCGGGATCGAAGGCCGCCAGGATCACCAGCGCCAGCACCAGGTCGACCACCACCGTGGCCAGCGCGATGCTGCGTGCGTAGCGCTCGTTGGGCACCAGCCAGATCAGCGCCGCGCCCACGGGCAGCGATATGATCATCAGGCTGATGAGTGGCAAACCGGCGTCTAGCATCGTGCAACCATATTCATATCAGGAACCGTGCCGGCCATAGATCGAGGTCAGGCCGTCCAGCGAGGATTCAATCAGTTTCAGCCAGGGCTCCGAATAGAAGCCCGCGCCCAGCAGGATCACGATCACGCTCACCGCCAGCACCCGCTCCATCGCGGTGGCGGGTTCTATCTCCCGGTCTTTTACTCTGCTTTCCGGCGGGGCCAGGAAAGCCCGCTGAAACGCCCACAGCAGGAAAGCGGCGGCGGCAACATTGCCCAGCGCCGCGGCAATGGTAACCAGCGCGCCGAAGCGCTCGATAGAAGCTTCCATCATCAGGTGCGCCGCGTCGAAGCCCGGCGTACCCGGCATGCCGATAATCGAGAGGCCCGCCACCAGGAAAGCAATACCGATCACCGGGATGTGGTCGAACAGCCCGCCCAGGCGCGGCAGCGACAGCGTGCGCGTGCGCCGGAACACGAAGCCGGTCATGAACAGCAGCGCAGCGGTCGCCAGGCCGAAGTTCACCGACAGCATGACGCCACCCTGGAA
>JBHHXO010000240.1:0-4531 GCA_046757125.1 Thiogranum sp. | reverse complement strand
GGGTGGCGGATTTCCTCACCACGACTCTCGCGGAACACAAGTACCCTGATGTATGCCAGTCGTCCGTTTTCAACTACTGCGCCGATGGTGATGAGCTGGTCCTTGCCGGTTTCTTCCAGAATCCATGCGCTAGGTCCGTCGCGCAGCCAGTAGCGAATACGCAGGCTGGGGTAGGCGTGGCCGAGTATTTCATTGACGGTCTTTTTGCGTTCGCCTGTCAACCAGATAACCGCAGGTTCAGGTACCTGTCCCGAAAAAACGCCGGCCAGAAAATCTGCGGGCTCCTGGTATGTGCCGCGCGCCAGCGCGCCGTTGCAGACAACGACCAGCATCAGCGGGACAAGGATTTTTCCGGGCATAGGAGCAACTCTGTAACGGGTGAAAACAATACGGGACGCACTGACGCCCCGTATTGTGCCTGACACGGCCCTAGAACTGGTAGCCGACACCAAGATTAAATCCGTCGAACTCATCCTTGCCGGACGGGCTGTCCTGGATCTGGTAGTCGGCTTTGAGCACGACATCCGGATGAGGCCAGTAATTGATGCCGGCAGAGGTCTGTTTGTACTCGGAGTCCGTGGAGTTGCCGGCCTGGTTGTCCCATTCGTTATAGCGGGCGAATATGCCAACCTCGGGGGTAAATCTCCAGGAAGGCTCGATATACCAGCCGGTCTGCTCGTCGGCACCGATGGCCTCGGGGCCGTCGCCGTTGAGGCGCCAGGTGGCATACAGGGCGCGCAGTCCGAAGGAGCCGCGGTTCCACACAAGGTGGCTTTCCAGCAGCGTGGCCGAACCGGCGTCCGGATCGGTGCTCTGGGTAATGTCGGTCTGGTACTGGGCTGCTGCAGCCAGTTCCAGTCCGGCCATCCCGGTCCATTTTATGCGACCGGTATAGGCGAGATCATCGGCCTTCGCCTCGCGTGCGTTATTGCGCCCCTTGCGGACGGCATAGCTGTCGCCGGGACCGGTTTCCAGACCCGAGTGTATTGCCAGATCATAACTCCAGCCCGTCCCCAGACGCCCCACGACACTGGCTCCGCCTTCACGCCAGGTGGTCGGGATGATCTTGTTTTCTACCGGGTTGCGCTCAACGCCGTAGAATGTCGTTGGCTCGTGGATTTCGTTGAGGATGCCCATCGGCACCAGCAGCAGGCCGGCGCGGCTGCTGATATTGTCGTTCAGGTCGAATTCCACGTAGGCCTGTTCCATGGCGACTTCACCGCCATCCTTGCCTTCACCCGATTCGGCGTGCTCGACTTCCAGTTCCGACCAGAAGCGGATTCTGTCGTTGAACTCGTGGCCCAGGAACAGGATAGCGCGGTGCAGGTCCATTTCCTTCCTGTCGTCACGGCCGGATGTCTGGTTGTCCAGATTGTTGTAGTGCAGTTCGCCATAGCCGCCGATAACCGTGCGACCGGAGCTGCCATGCGCGAAGGGGCTGTGTTTTTCACCCAGACCACCGGTTTTTTCCGCAGAGGCTGGTGTTGTGGAAGTCACCACCGAGTCGAGCACCTCGCCGGTGGCTTCCACCTTTTCCTCGGTGGTCTGCTGCTGGCGTTTCAGTGCGTCAATTTCGCGTTGTTGTTGCTGGATGATCTCCCACAGTTCTTCCGCGCCGGGCATTTTTGCCGCGGAAGCAAGGCTGCTGGAGGCCAGAAGGGCTGCAGCAACAAGACGGCTGGAGTAGGTCGAAGTTTTCATGGTATTCCCCCTGAATGCAGAATGTGTTGTCAGACAGGCTGCGCATTATAGGCATTAGTAATCCAAATGCAAATAGTTCGCATTAAGATTGCTAAACATGGCGGGGGGAGAGGAATATTGTCGGAGAAGGGAAAATTCAGGCTGGTCGCAGCACGGCGAGCAGTACTACCGCTATCAGGATCAGGACCGGGAATTCATTGAACCAGCGGTAAAAAATCCCGGAATACCGGTTGTGGCCGGCGGCGAAGCGCTGGACCAGAATACCGCAGTACACGTGGTATGCGACCAGTATGGCGATCAGCAGCAGTTTGATTTGCAACCACAGTTCGGTTACCGGCCAGTGCCATTCGACCAGTAACCAGGTGCCGAATATGGCCGCAAGTACGGCGCCCAGTGTCATGATGGCGAACAGTTTGCGTTCCATGATACGGAAGCGTTGTTCCCCGGCTTCGTCGTGGCAGTCGACATGATAGACAAACAGGCGCGGCAGGTAGAAGAGGCCGGCAAACCAGGTGACCATGAAAATAACGTGCAGTGCTTTCAGCCAGAGCATGGTTACGTGAAGCTGGGCAGCCGCAGCAAATCCCGGTCGCCGATCAGGGTCCGGGTGAATCCGTTTGCAAGGGGGTGTTTCTGTCTCATGGTGATGAAATGGTAACGTTTCCCGTCAACGGGTGCGAGCTGGCGAGTGCCTATGCCTGGTTTTTATCCGCAGCGGCGCTTTTGGCGTCTGCGGGCGCAGAGCCTGGTATTTCCGGCAGAAAATTCATCGCCAGTACCCGGTAAATGGGCTCCGGACATACCAGGCGTGACGTCAGGTAGGCGATAAACGCCGTGGCCATCAGCGGCAGCAGCAAGCTGTGATTATCGGTCATTTCCATAACGATGACGAAAGCGGTAATGGGTGTTTGCACCACGCCGGTGAAATAACCCACCATGCCAAGAATGATGATGGCGGATACCGGGAAGCCGGGCAGCCAGCCGGAAATTTCGGCGCCGACACCGGCACCCGTAGCCAGGGACGGGGCGAATATGCCGCCCGGAATTCCGCTCAGGTAGGAGAACAGGGTGGCCAGCATTTTCATGAACGGATAGCTTTCCGGTAATGCCGAACTGCCGGTAATGATGGCTTCGGCCTCCTGGTAACCGGTGCCGTAGGCGGTGTTTCCGGACAGGAAGCCGGCTGCGGCTATGCCCAGTCCGCAGATGCCGGCAACCAGTAGCGGGCGGCGGCCGATCAGCGGCGCGATATAGCGTGAGCCCTGTATCAGGGCGGTACTGAACAGGCCGCCGAGCAGTCCGCCAATCACCCCGCAGATGGTTACCGGAATCAGCATTTGCGAAATATCGAGTGTCGCCGAGGTGGAACCGAAATAGGTGTAGTTGCCCTGGATGGCTATAGCCGTTACGCCGGCCAGGAACACAGCCGTCAGCAGTACACCGCTGGTGCGTTCCTCGAAAGAGCGGCCCATTTCCTCTACCGCAAACAGGATGCCCGCCAGCGGGGTATTGAAGGCCGCGGCGATGCCCGCGGCGCCACCCGCCAGTATCAGTCCCTTGTCCATATAGTGGTGGGGAAACCTGGCAAAGCGCCCCAGCGAGAACATGATGGCGGCACCGATATGTACCGTCGGCCCCTCGCGCCCTATAGAGGCGCCGCTCAGCAGGCCGATCAGGGTCAGCAGGATTTTGCCGAACGCAATACGAAACGAAAGCAGTACCGTGCGGGATGTATGCTCGGGGATCTGCAGCGCGGCGATGGACTGGGGAATGCCGCTGCCCTGCGAGCCGGGGAAGAACCTGCGCGTCAGAAAGGAGACCAGCATCAGCCCCAGCGGGCAGATAACGAAAGGCGCCCAGGGGGAAATATCAATGAGCAGGTGAAACCAGTCGTTGGCGTGTTCGGTGCTGATGGCGAAACCGCTGGCTACCAGGCCCACGATGATGGCGCCCGACCAGAGCAGGATGCGAATCTTCCAGCTGTCCGGTGAAAGCAGGGTTTTTCCGGTTTTGCGTAATCGGTGCAGCATGAAAGGTCGCTTGTCTGGCCAATAATGGGGGTGTGCAGGCGCGCCATACTATTTTCTTGACCCGGCACATGCAATCGCCCTGAATGGACAAGTATTTCTATAGTGCGGAGAATAGGGTGCTTGACGTTGTGAGACAGGGCGGGTACGGCTAATGATCAAGGTGGGTGTTGTCGGCGGAACCGGGTATACCGGGGTCGAACTTTTGCGCTTGCTGGCGCTGCATCCCGGGGTGCAGCTCAGCGTTATTACTTCACGCAGCGAGGCGGGCAGCAAGGTTGCGGACCTTTTCCCCAATCTGCGCGGTTATGTCGACCTCGAGTTCAGCACGCCGGACCTGTCGGTACTGGCCGCGTGCGAGCTGGTTTTTTTCGCCACCCCCAACGGCATCGCCATGGGGATGGCCGGGGAGTTACTGGAGCGCGGTGTAAAAATCATCGATCTGGCGGCCGATTTCAGGCTGAAGGATCCGCAGCTGTGGCAGAAGTGGTACGACATGGAACACGCCTGCCCCGACATTCTCGCCACAGCTGTGTATGGCTTGCCCGAGATGAACCGCGAGGCGATCGCGACGGCGCAGCTGGTGGCAAACCCGGGTTGTTATCCCACCGCGGTACAACTGGGATTCCTGCCCTTGCTGGAAGCCGGTTGTGTAGATGTGTCAACCCTCATCGCCGACTGCAAATCGGGCGTCAGTGGTGCGGGGCGCAAAGCCAGTATCGGCACGTTGCTGGCCGAGGCGTCGGAAAGTTTCAAGGCGTACTCGGTGCCGGGGCACCGGCACCTGCCGGAAATCCGTCAGG
>JBHHXO010000239.1:0-4545 GCA_046757125.1 Thiogranum sp. | reverse complement strand
CATAAAAGGCGGGACGCTGACAGCCGAAGAACTGGCACGACGCGTGGAGATAGAAAACCCCGGCGCGATTCACACGCTGCTGGAACAGTACCCGACTGTAGTGACGGTCGCCGCCCACCACGGCAACTGGGAATGGCTGCAACTGGCCTGCTCGTCCCGGCTCGGTGTTCCGCTCGCCGCGCTCTACAAACCACTCAACCACCCGGGCATCGATATCCCGCTGCTGGCAGCGCGCAGCCGCTTCGGCACTCAACTCATTGAAGCCCGCAGCGCCCTGCCCGAACTGCTGAAATTCGCACGCCGACCCGGCGTCATCGCGCTGGTCGCCGACCAGGGTCCGCGCCCGGACGAGGAGAAACACTGGGCCTGCTTTCTGGGGCGGGACACGGCCTTTTACCCGGGGCCGGAAAAACTGGCGCGCCTGCTCAAGGCGCCGCTGGTGTTCGTACACATGGAACGCCTGCGACGCGGCTACTACAGAATCAGATTCGAGCTGCTGACCGAACCGCCTTACCGCCAGGATCCCGGAACCATCATGGACGCCTACATCAGGGCGGTCGAACGCCAGGTGCTCGCCGCCCCGCAGGACTGGGTATGGATGTACAAGCGCTGGAAATACCGGAAATCACTGTATGAGTAAAGACAGGCGCTCCGCAACCCTTCATTCCCCGGCCCTGCTGCTGGGCAAGATCACGGTTACCGAACACGCACGCAGCCGCGGGCGCCACCCTTTCAGCGGCACCCGGCTGAAACTTCTGCTGTTCCCGTTTCTGCACTGGATGCTGAAACACACTTCGGTAAGGATTACGCTGGTCCCGATGCACATGCTGGTGTGGATCATGCGGGGGCTTTACTTCTGGCCCGGAAATCCGTTGCGCGTTTCCTGCGAGGCGGTGTGCCGGATTGCAGGCCGGGAAGGATACGGGCACGATCCCGGACGGGTTTACCGGCAGTTCCTGGACAACGCTCTCGGCGTCCTGGAAAATTACTTCCTGCTTTACCGCCACGGTATCGGGCGCGTTTCAGAACGCATCCTGCTGCAGGAAAAGGACGCCCGCATGATACGTGACCTGGCAAAGCAACATGGCGGTGCCATGCTCGCGGTTCCGCACAATATCGCCAGCGCCATCTCCGGACTCAAACTGAACCAGAACTTTCCGCTACTGGTCGTGGCCAGGAACTCGCCCACCATCGCGCGCACCAGGATCACACTGGAGTTTTTCGAACACATGCAGGTCCCGGTTCTCATGGTACGCGATGGCAACCCGTTCGAGCTGTCGCGCAGGCTGTTCACAGCCGCCAGGACGGGAAGGGTTATCGCAGCAACGCTGGACAACACGGATCACAGTGATGCCCGGGTAGAGGTGAAGATGTTTGGCCGGACAGTCGGCCTGTCACGCTGGGCCGTAAAAATCGCCGCCCGGAAGAAACTGCCGGTGATCCCCTGCTATTTCAGCAGCCGGGGAAACCGGCACCACATCGTGGTCGGCGAACCGATCATTACAGACGATATCGAAACCGCAGTGCAGAACTACGCCTCTTTCTTCGCACGCAATATTCTCGCAGACCCGGCGAGCTGGGCCTACCTGGCCGACAAACGCTGGCGCAAGGTGCTGTCAGCCGCCGGGAGAAACGAAGCCAAACGCTTCTAATCGCGCGCGGCAGTACTACGGGGCGAGCAGACCCGGACGGTAGCGAGCCGTTGCCCAGTTCATGTATGCCCGCTGCAAGTCGGTAAACTCGGTCATGCAGAAGTCATCCGAATAGTCCATGTAGTTGTGGATCGGATCCAGCCCCCGCTGTCGCGTGCAGCTGTCCTTGCTGGCCGGGCAGCCGCTGGTCGGCGTACGTTCGGCAGGCGTATCACGCATGTAGTCACCGGGTCGCCGGCACCCGCCCTGGAAGGTATGGAACAGCCCCAGGTAGTGTCCGATCTCGTGGGTAAGGGTATGACCCTCGTTGAAGGGCGCGGCGGAACCGCCCGGTACGGACTCGTTCAGGATCACCACACCATGACGGGTATCGCTCTCGTTGTCGTAATACCAGGGAAACGTTGCCCAGCCCAACAGGCCGCCACCCGGGCTGGCCGTATAGACATTCAGCGTGTGGGCAGGGTCAATGGCCAGCGCGCCCTTCATCTGGACTTCGGCAAAGCTGTCCGGAACCGCCGTATACCATTCGTCATTGGCCGTCACATCGACGCTGGCCAGTGAAAAACTGAAACCGTGCGCCGCATAGGCCAGGTTGAGCACGTCGATCTGGGCATTGAGAAGACTGACAGGCACGTCGCCGGCGCCGGACGAACCGGTAATCACGTGAAAAGCGACCGGAATGGAAATATTGGCAACGGCCTGCAATGTGCGGCTGTTTTCGGCCGTTCGCATGCCTTTCAATACCTCGAGCGTCGGCGACACGTCCACGACGGCACAACGCACGCCGTCCATCTTGCTGCCGTCCGGAGCGTTGAACCTGACCTTGCCCCGGAACTGGCCTTCGGCCGCACCGGCACTCGCAACCATAACTGACAACAGCAAAAAACCGGCAAGCAAATTTCCCATTATCACTTCCTCCCTTGTTTTCTGTACCCGGCGCGGCGTAAGCAGTATTACCTGCAATACAGGGAATTATAGAGCATCGGGGAATTTCTTGTAGTGGATTATCAGCTATCCCCGCACACGATTTCCGCTTGCCCGGGCAAACTGTTAGTCTTTGCCCGGCGACCCGGACTGCGCACTCCGGCGTGCCGGACACGCGTCTTGCATAACCGTTTTTACACCATAAAACATTAAGGAGAAGGCCACCGCATGGAACGCGCACGTCAGATACTCCGCTCGGTATTCGGTTACGATGATTTCCGGTTCCGCCAGGGCGATATCATTCGCACCCTGCTGGAAGGGCGCGACGCCCTGGTACTCATGCCCACGGGTGGAGGAAAATCACTGTGTTACCAGATTCCCGCCCTGGTACGCGATGGTGTCGGCGTGGTGGTATCGCCGCTGATCGCGCTGATGCAGGACCAGGTCGATGCACTCACACAACTGGGTGTGCGCGCTGCTTTTCTCAATTCCACCCAGGACACGGACACTCAGCGCGGTGTGGAACAGGCTCTGCTCGATACCGAGCTGGATCTGCTCTACGTCGCACCGGAGCGCCTGTTGATGCCGCGTATGCTCGACCTGCTGGAGCGCAGCCGCGTGGCCCTGTTCGCTATCGACGAGGCGCATTGCGTCTCACAGTGGGGACACGATTTCCGCCGTGAATACCAGCAGTTGACAATCCTGCACCGGCGTTTCCCCGCAGCGCCCCGTATCGCCCTGACGGCAACCGCAGACCGGCGCACCCGCGAGGAAATCGTCGCCCAGCTGGACCTGGGTGAAGCCACGCAGTTTGTACACAGTTTCGACCGCCCCAACATCCGTTACACCATCAGCGAGGGTAACAACCCGCGTGACCGGCTGTGGCGTTTTATCGAGCGCGATCATTCAGACAGCGCCGGGATCGTGTATTGCCTGTCACGCAACAAGGTGGAACAGGTCGCGGCGTGGCTGTGCGGCAAGGGCCGCACGGCCCTGCCCTACCATGCCGGTCTGCCGGAGCACGTACGGCGCGGGAACCAGGCGCGGTTTCTGCGCGAGGACGGCGTGATTATCGTTGCCACCATCGCTTTCGGCATGGGCATCGACAAACCGGATGTGCGTTTTGTCGCCCACCTCAACGTACCCAAAAGCCTGGAAGCCTACTACCAGGAAACCGGCCGCGCCGGTCGCGATGGCCAGCCGGCCGATGCCTGGATGGCGTATAACCTGCAGGACGTCATCAACCTGCGCCGCATGATGAGCGAAACCGACGCCGATGAGCAGTTCAAGCGTATTGCCCACCACAAGCTGGAGACCATGCTCGGCCTGTGCGAACTGACCCGCTGCCGGCGCCGGGCCTTGCTGGACTACTTTGGCGAAACGCTGGAACAGGCGTGCGGCAACTGCGATACCTGCCTGCAGCCACCGGCGACCTGGGATGCTACCGAGGCCGCGCAGAAGGCCCTGTCCTGTGTCTACCGTACCGGCCAGCGCTTCGGCGTCAACTACGTGATCGAGGTGCTGACGGGCAAGGACGACGAACGTATCCGCAACAACCGGCACGATACGCTGAGCACCTTCGGCATCGGCAGTGAATACAGGGCCACGCAGTGGCGTCATATCATCCGCCAGCTGATCGCACAGGGCTTCCTCGATGTCGATACCGATGGCCACGGAGCCGTGCAACTGACAGCGGCCGCCCGGCCGCTGCTGCGCGGGGAAATCAGCCTGCAACTGCGCACCCTGCCGGTCCGCGAAAAAACACGCAAGCCGGGCAGGGCCTCGCGCCCCGTAATCGAACTCGACACGGCTGACCAGCAGCTGTTCGAAGCCCTGCGCCTGCGACGGCTGGAACTGGCGCGCGAACACTCGGTACCGCCCTATGTCATCTTTCACGACAGCACGTTACGGGAACTGGCCAGCCGCCGTCCGTCAAACGATGACGAAATGCGCAGTATCAGCGGTATCG
>JBHHXO010000238.1:0-4549 GCA_046757125.1 Thiogranum sp. | reverse complement strand
TTGGGGCGTTACCCGTACCGGAAACTACCCACGAATTTTTCTGACGAGGCATAATGAGGTTTCGGAAGAGGATTCAAAAGAGCTTTCGAAACAGGGATATTTCCCAGGTCAGGAGAAATGGGAACAATACGGTATCTGCCAGTCCGTGACTTGGCCTCGCTCTAAATACACCATCATTGGCAAGCGCGATGATGGCTCAGCCTTAGAAGGTGAATATCTGACTGGGAAGAGCATCGAAAAAGAAAAGCCGCGTAAATTCCAGCAAATTGCTATTACTTCAATCAATGACCTGAAAACTGCCGCAAAGAAGAAACAATTGGTAGCTCTGATTAAGGGCATCCCGCAATCAGAGGTAAAGAAAGACTCTGCCTTCGTCGTCTCAGAGAAACATATTTCAACAATTCTGTTTGACGATTCACAGGCTGATGCATGGCTGAAAGATTTAGAGGATCAGGAGCATATTACCGAATTCTACATCGTTACCGTAAAAAAGGGGATATTCGATGATCTGAAAGCGCGCATACTTTATTTACTTGGTCCAGTAAATGCTGCAGAGGAAGAGAAACGCCCAATGCGGGAGGGTTTCCCAGCAAACTTCGAGTACTTCCGCCTCGACTTTCTGGATAAAGACCATGTGGCCCTCGGTCGCCAGTTCAGAGAAATTCTACCCATTCTCTGGCTTCGGGCCGGGGCCATTGGACCGCGACCCGAACTGCCCAAGAACAAGGCAATCCCGGCAATCGTGCTGCCCAAGAAGAACCCCTTTGCTGTGCTGGTAGAAGAAAATCACTTCGCGGAATTTCTGGAGAAACTGGAGCAGCGGCAGGATGTGACTCATGTGTTCCTGGTCACGGATTCCGAGGAAGCCTTTCAGGAAATGGCAAGCCAGGTTAAAGCGCCAAACGTGATTCAACTCTACCGCGATTATCTGGAAAATTTTGTGATCAACAAGGGAGATGTGGCGCAATGAAGGTCGGACTCTTTGATTTTCAGGAAGACGCGCTGGCCGAATTGCGCACCAAGTTGACAGCGGCACGTTCCTTGGCGTCGGTGGATAATCCGCAGGCGGTCTCTTTCTCCGCGCCCACCGGGGCCGGCAAGACCATCGTCATGACCGCCCTGTTTGAGGACATCTTTTTCGGAGAGCCCGGCTTCGAGCCGCAGTCTGATGCCGCCATTCTGTGGATTTCGGATATGCCGGAGTTGAATGAGCAGACCAGGCTGAAGATCGAGGGCAAATCGGATCGTATTCGCACGCGGCAGTTGGTGACCATCGATGCCAGCTTTGATGCCGAACGGTTGGAAGGTGGCTTCATCTACTTTATGAACACCCAGAAGCTGGGCAGCGAAAAACTGTTGACGCGAAAAGGGGACGGGCGGCAGTACACCCTTTGGGAGACCTTGACCAACACGGCCCAGGCAATGCCTGATCGGTTTTATGTGGTGATCGATGAGGCCCACCGGGGGATGCGCAGCGGCAAGGCGGCCAAGACGGCACAGACCATCATGCAACGCTTTTTGTTGGGCAGCACAGAAGATGGGTTGTGCCGGATGCCGCTGGTGATTGGTGTGTCGGCGACCCCGAAGCGGTTTGAGGAATTACTGTCTGGCACCACCCATACCGTTCATAAGGTGTATATCCAGGCGGAGGATGTGCGGGAATCCGGCTTGCTCAAGGATCGTATCCTGATCCATTACCCGGAGAAGAAAACCCAGGCCGAAATGACGCTGCTGGGTGAGGCGGCCAATCTCTGGAAACGAATGGAAGACCGCTGGTCGGCCTATTGTCAGAACGAAGATGATCCCGTGGTATGGCCGATTCTGGTTATCCAGGTGGAAGATGGAACGGACAAGACATTAACCAAGACCAATCTTGGTACCAGCCTCTCCGCCCTGGAAAGCGCCATCGGTCGCCGGCTGAAGGAAGGGGAAGTGGCCCACACGTTTAATGACAGCGGCGATATAGATGTGGATGGGCGCAAAGTGCGCAGGGTCGAGGCCTCCCGCATTGAAGAAGACCGGAACATTGGCGTTGTGTTGTTCAAAATGAGCCTGTCTACGGGTTGGGACTGCCCACGGGCGGAAGTGATGATGTCATTCCGCCGCGCCCAGGATCATACCTATATTGCCCAGCTTCTCGGCCGCATGGTGAGGACGCCACTGGCGCGCCGTATCGAGGCGGATGCTGCGCTTAATGACGTGCATCTGTTCCTGCCGCATTACGACAAGGCAACGGTCGCGTCCGTTATTGAGGACTTGAAGAATGTCGAGGATGTACCGCCTTCCGAAACCGGAACTGCCAACGAACTGGTTACGCTTACCCGCCGCGAGGGAATCGACGATGTATTCGAGGCGATGGAGGAACTGATTACCTATCGCGTCAATGCAGTGCGCAAGCAAAGTGCGTTAAGGCGGTTGATGGGTCTCGGCAGGGGGTTAAGTCATGACAAGATCGATAAAGCCGCGCAGGAAAAGGTAAAAGGCCAGATTGTTGACAGGATGGCGGGCGAAGTAAAACGCTTGCGGGACTCCGGTGCGCTAGCCGAACGTGCAAAAGAGATAACCGGGATCGATTTACAGACGATTGCCGTGGATCATGGAACGGGTGTGTCAGAGGATAGCGGCGAATATACCATTGAGTCGGTATCCGCCGACATAGACCGACATTTTCAGCAAACGGGCCGCCTGCTCGGAAACGGGCTGCATATGGAATACTGGCGGGCGCAGGGAGAGCGCGAGGCGGATGAAGTCAAGGTGGAAGTAGCGGTGCTGGCGCAAGACCACGAAGCCATGGCGCAGCTTGAAGGCTTCGCCGATAAGGAATTCGACAAGCTGTATGCAAAGCGCAAGCGCGATATAGGCAAACTGAAGGAGCAAAGGCGCAACCATTATGCCCGTTTACGCCTCGCGACCACCGAGCCACAGGATATACCGTGGCCGCTGCCAGGCAGTATTGATTTTCGGCGCAGCGCTAAGGCCCCGGAATATGAGAAGCATCTTTACCTGGAAGAGGATGGAAGTTTTCGGGCGGATCTCGGAACGTGGGAAAGCGAAGTGCTACAGGAGGAACTCACCAATAAGAAGGTCGTAGGATGGCTGCGCAACTTGGATCGAAAGCCCTGGTCTCTTGAAATCCCCTACCGGGACGCCGGAACCGTAAAACCCATGTTCCCCGATCTGGTGATTGTAAGAAAAGACTCCAAGGGGTTTCAGTTCGATATTCTGGAGCCGCATGACCCGGGCAGGGGAGACAATGCCGCCAAGGCAGTGGGCCTTGCGGAATTCGCGGAGAAACACTGGTCACAGTTCGACAGGATTCAGCTTATCCGGAAAAAGAAAGGCCCCGATGGTGCCGAGCGGTACTTCCGTTTGGATGTTGGGAATGATGCCGTTCGGAAAAAGGTGTTGGCGGTGAAGGACAACAATCAGTTGGATCAGGTGTTTGATGCGGAGGCTGTGACTGGGTAACGATCCAGACTTTTTGCAGGGTCTAATTGGAGGCATAGTGCCGGACTTTTCCGACTACATCGTTTACGTGGACGAGAGTGGCGATCATGGGCTGAAAACCATTGATCTCAATTACCCGGTATTCGTGTTGGCGTTTTGTATTTTCAGGAAGGCGGATTACATGACTCAGTTGGTCCCCGCCTTGCAGCAATTCAAGTTCGAGCATTTTGGCCACGATCAGGCAATATTGCATGAAACGGATATTCGCAAGGACCGCAAGGATTTTACCTTTCTAAAAACGCCGGAACGTAAAGCGGATTTTCTCAATGCGTTGACGCAGATTGTGGCCGATACGCCATTTACCTTGATCTGCTCAGTGATTCACAAGGAGCCATACCGCAAGCGGTATGCGAATC
Source organism: Thiogranum sp. (assembly GCA_046757125.1). Taxonomy (GTDB): domain Bacteria; phylum Pseudomonadota; class Gammaproteobacteria; order DSM-19610; family DSM-19610; genus Thiogranum. The sequence continues at coordinate 686 of JBHHXO010000238.1, read as the reverse complement.
CGGATAATCCCTATCACGTGGCGCTGGGATTTGGGCTGGAGCGGGTGTTCTATTTTCTTCGTTCACAAGGTGCGGCAGAGCAGCAGACGCATATTGTTGTGGAAAGGCGGGGTAAGCAGGAGGATGCTGAACTGGAACTGGAGTTTCGCAGGATCTGTGATGGCGGTAACTACCATGGACACAAACTGCCCTTCGATGTGGTGTTCACCGATAAGAAAAGCAATTCGGCCGGTTTGCAGATGGCTGATCTTGTGGCGCGGCCGGTGGGCATCAAGATGCTGCGCCCTGAGCAGGAGAATCGGGCCTTCGATGTCCTGGAAGCGAAGTTTTATACCCGTGGCAGTGGCAAGCGGGAGGGGTGGGGTTTGAAGTGTTTTCCCTAGCCGATAGTGCAGAAAACAAAAGGCCCCGATGAATCCACCGAGGCCAGTTGTCGACCGGGAATCCCCAGTCCTTTGAGAACAGTATGAATTAGGGCTTGACCCATTTCAAGCTGGATTTAGCCCCAGGGGGCTGAACTTACCTGCCGCACAGGCATGCGGGTTATGTGGGTTATCGGCATAAGTCGCGGAATATCAAGGGGCTGTTGGCCTGGTTTGTCGCCTGACCGCCCGTCACGCCGCTTGCAAGATACGCGGCAAGCGCCGCGCCGGCGCTGAGTTCGACACCGAGCCCCATTTCGAACC
>JBHHXO010000237.1:0-4622 GCA_046757125.1 Thiogranum sp. | reverse complement strand
CGATATGGATAACCAACTGAATTTGTTCAATGATTTAACGGGACAGTAGTGGTAGAAGATGTCTACCTGGCTGGCAGCGGCGGCAGCTTCCATTTTGCCGAAGCCGCGCGGGACGACAATCGTCACGGGTTGTCCGAGCTGTTGGGAAAGATAGCCGGTAAACGGTTGCCACTGGGCGTGGGTGCGTGCCGGTGGCGCTATGGACAGAATTCCGAACCTGATGGTGTCCTGTTCGGCCGCCACCTGTCCCGACAGCACGGCAATCAGGGCCAGGAGCCAGTGCATAGGGTGATTTCGCATGTCAGTCTGTCCTGTCCCTTTGACAAGCCCTGATTCCGGGGGGATGAGGTGAGTATAGCGGCTTTCGCAGCCGTTGCAGAGCAGGGTGTCAGCACAGGCGGATGCAGCTCCGGGCCGATTCCAGTAAAATCACGGCGTTGCCGCTGATTGATGGATGCCAGACACGCTGATGGACATGAACTTTCTTGATTTTGAACAGCCTATTGCGGAGCTCGAGGCTAAAATCGAAGAGCTCCGCTATGTCGGTGACGATGCGGAAATCAATATCAACGAGGAAATCGGACGCCTGCAGGCCAAGAGCCAGTCGCTGACCGAGTCGATTTTCTCCAACCTGGATGCCTGGCAGGTTTCGCAGCTGGCGCGCCATCCGCAGCGACCCTACACGCTGGACTATATCAGCAGGATTTTTACTGATTTCCACGAGTTGCACGGCGACCGCGCCTACGCGGACGACAAGGCCATCGTGGGCGGTGTGGCGCGGCTTGAGGGTAAACCGGTGATGGTGATCGGACAGCAGAAAGGTCGCGATACCAGGGAAAAAATCCGCCGTAACTTCGGCATGCCGCGCCCCGAAGGCTACCGCAAGGCCATGCGCCTGATGCAAATGGCGGAGCGCTTCCGGCTGCCGGTGCTGACCTTCATCGATACCCCCGGGGCCTATCCCGGCATCGGCGCCGAGGAACGCGGCCAGAGTGAAGCGATCGCGCGCAACCTGTTTGTCATGGCCGACCTGAAAACCCCGGTTGTGTGCACGGTCATTGGCGAGGGCGGTTCCGGTGGTGCGCTGGCCATCGGCGTCGGCGACCGCATGATGATGTTGCAGTACAGCATCTACTCGGTTATTTCCCCGGAGGGCTGTGCCTCGATCCTGTGGAAGAGCGCGGACAAGGCGGCTGATGCCGCCGAAGCGATGGGGATAACGTCAGCGCGGCTGAAGGAACTGCAACTGATCGACAGGATCATCGATGAGCCGCTGGGTGGCGCGCATCGTGACGTGGACGGGATGGCGCAACGGGTCAAGGACGCGCTGGTCGAACAGCTCGACCAGCTCAACCGCCTGCCCACCGATCAGTTGATCGCAGCACGCTACCAGCGCCTGATGTCCTTCGGTGAGTTCACCGAAAAATAAGTTGCAACCCGGGCGGGTACTGCAACAGTTACCGCCGGCGCCGCACTACCACGTGGCATTCAGCGGTGGCGTGGATTCGCACGTGCTGTTACACCTGCTGGCCTGCCAGCGCGATGCCCTGCCGGGTACTCTCGCGGCCGTTCACGTCAATCACCGTATCCAGCAGCGCTCCGGCGACTGGGAAGTGCACTGCCGCTCGGTATGCGAGGAGCTGGATATTCCCTGCCACTTCCTGCGCGTGAACGGCAAGGCGCGCCGTGGTGAGAGTCCGGAAGCCGCTGCCCGCAGCGCGCGTTACCGGGCCCTGGCAGACTGGTTGCCGGCCGCTTCCGTGTTGCTCACCGCCCAGCACCGGGACGACCAGGCCGAAACCCTGTTATTGCAACTGTTGCGTGGCGCCGGTCCCAGGGGGCTGGCGGCGATGCCTGCCGTGGCGGGACTGGGCGCGGGTCGCCTGGCGCGGCCGTTGCTGGATCTGCGTCGCGCAGACATCCTCGACTATGCGCACCGACACCGCCTGTGCTGGGTGGAGGATCCCAGCAATACCGATACGCGCTACGACCGCAACCTGCTCAGGCACCGGATCATGCCGGAGTTGCAACAGCACTGGCCCGGTGTGTCCAGGGTGCTGGCACGCGCGGCCAGCCACCAGGCCGACCAGCTGGAGATTGCCGACGCGCTGGCAGCACAGGACTGCACAGGCTGCGACTGCGCCGGTGCGGGCCTGTCGCTGGCGGGACTACGCAGTTTGTCCCCGGCCCGGCAACGCAACCTGATCCGTTTCCAGGTCGCCGAACAGGGCTTGCCGCTGCCTTCGCAGGTGGTCCTGGAACGCATCCTGGAGGAAATGCTGGCCAGTCGCGCGGATGCCAGCCCCTGCGTGCGCTGGCCGGGCGCCGAAGTGCGCCGCTTCCGGGAACGCCTGTTCATCATGGCGCCCCTGCCGGTGCAGGACACTGCGGATTGCTATCGCTGGGATTTCCGCGCCCCCCTGGTGCTTGAAAAGGCCGGCGGAGTATTGAGTGCAAGCCCCGTTGCCGGCAAGGGGATACGCTTGCCAACCGGCAGCAGCGATGTACAGGTGCGTTTCCGCCAGGGTGGCGAAGTGCTGCAACCGGCCGGTCGCGGACATCATCACAGCCTGAAAAAACTGTTCCAGGAATGGCGGGTGCCGGCCTGGGAACGCGAACGCGTGCCGCTGGTTTACCAGGGTGAACAGCTGGTGGCGGTGACGGGACTGTGTGTCTGTGAAGGGTTTCAGAGCGGACCGGACGAACCGGGTCTTGCCCTGGACTGGAGCCGGATGCCGGAATTCCGCCATCACTAGCCGACCGCCGGGCGCATTGTCCGGGGGGATGGAATCTGTTAGTCTGGTTTCCCGTCCAGTTGTTGATTTCTCCCGCATTTTTCGGAGCTTCATGACCCAGTTCATATTCATAACCGGCGGCGTGGTTTCCTCTTTGGGGAAAGGCATCGCCGCCGCTTCGCTTGGCGCGTTGCTGGAAGCACGCGGCCTCAAAGTCACGCTCATGAAGCTCGATCCCTACATCAATGTGGATCCGGGCACCATGAGCCCGTTCCAGCACGGCGAGGTCTATGTCACCAACGACGGCGCAGAGACCGACCTGGATCTGGGGCACTATGAGCGCTTCATACGCACCACCATGAGCAAGCGCAATAATTTCACCACCGGCCAGATCTATGAACAGGTCATCCGCAAGGAGCGGCGCGGTGATTACCTGGGCGGTACGGTACAGGTCATTCCCCATATCACCGACGAGATCAAGCGCTGCGTGCACGCCGGCGCCGAGGGCGCCGACATCGCCATGGTTGAGATCGGCGGAACGGTAGGCGATATCGAATCACTGCCTTTTCTCGAAGCGATCCGCCAGATGGGCGTGGAACTGGGGCACGGCAATGCCATTTTCATGCACCTGACCCTGGTGCCCTATATCGCTGCGTCGGGCGAGATCAAGACCAAGCCCACCCAGCACTCGGTCAAGGAACTGCGTTCCATCGGCATTCAGCCGGACATCCTGCTGTGCCGCGCCGACCGTACCATTCCGGTCGACGAGCGCCGCAAGATCGCGCTGTTTACCAATGTGCCGGACAAGGCGGTTATTTCGGCGGTGGACGTCGACAGTATCTACCGGATTCCGCTGCTGCTGAACCAGCAGCACCTTGATGATATCGCGGTGGAACTGTTGCACCTGGACGTGCCGGCGGCGGACCTGTCGGAATGGCGGAAGGTGTCGGACAGCCTGGATCACCCCGAGCACGAAGTGACCATCGCCATGGTCGGCAAGTATGTCAACCTGACCGAGTCCTACAAATCCCTGTCCGAGGCGCTGATACACGCGGGCATCCAGACCCGTACCCGGGTCAGAATCATGTACGTGGACTCCGAAGTCATCGAGCAAAAGGGCCTGGATGTGCTGGACAGGGCGGATGCCGTGCTGGTGCCGGGCGGGTTCGGTGAACGGGGCGTGGAAGGCAAGATCATGGCCGTGCGTTACGCACGCGAGAACGGTATTCCCTACCTGGGTATCTGCCTTGGCATGCAGGTCGCCGTCATCGAGTTCGCGCGCAAGGTCGCCGGTCTGGCGGGTGCGCAGAGCACCGAGTTCCTGGAGGATACGCCGCACCCGGTCATCGGCCTGATTACCGAGTGGCAGGACCGGCAGGGCCATATCGAGCGCCGCGATGAAAACAGCGATCTGGGTGGTTCCATGCGCCTGGGCGGGCAAAGCTGTAATCTCAAGCCCGGCACACTGGCGCGGTCTGTTTATGGCAAGGACCGGATTGTTGAACGTCACCGGCATCGCTATGAATTCAATAACCAGTATCGGGAAACGCTGCAGAAGGCCGGTTTGATACTGTCCGGTACGTCCGTGGACGACAGCCTGGTGGAAATAGTCGAGATTGAAAACCATCCCTGGTTCCTGGCGTGTCAGTTCCACCCGGAGTTCACTTCCACGCCGCGTGACGGTCACCCGTTGTTTACCAGTTATGTGGAAGCCGCCAACCGGCGCCACAGCGCAGTGCACGATAGCGCTTCGCAACCCGGTCTGGCACAGGCGGATGAGCCTGCCGGCTCCGCGGGTGAGGGCGGCGGTGCCGTTGACCGCGAGGCCAATAATGAGGTACCGCTCGAACAACGCACAGAAGCCGGCGATAAGCTTCTGCTGGATGT
>JBHHXO010000236.1:0-4703 GCA_046757125.1 Thiogranum sp. | reverse complement strand
CCGACAGGCTCGCCGCGCATGTAGGGGTCCTCTACGACATTCTGGTGCGCAAGTACGGCTTCGACGAACTGTACCAGTTCCTGTTTGCGGGCGGCGCCAGAGGGGCCGGGGGACTCCTGTGGCGCATCGGCGACGAAGGCCTCATCGACGGGCTCATGGTGAACGGCTCGGCACGGGCGGTTGGTTGGTTCTCACGCGTCGCGCGCAGGATACAGAGTGGTTTTCTCTATGACTACGCGTTCGCCATGATCATCGGCCTGCTGGTTTTCATGTCACTCGGGCTTTTCGTCTACAGCTGACAAACAAGGCGCTTACTGTTCAATGTTCGAGCTACCGTATCTCAGCCTTGTCATATGGACGCCCATTCTCGGCGGCATCTGGGTGCTGCTGGCAAGTGGCGCGCGCAATGCGCCGAAGGCTCGCGCCATCGCATTGGTCGTATCGCTGGTGACTTTTCTCCTATCGTTGCCGCTATGGGGGCAGTTCGATATAGCTACCCACCATATGCAGTTCCAGGAGAAGAGTCTCTGGATCGAGACGTTCGGCATCTACTATCACCTCGGCGTCGACGGCATATCCATGCCGCTGATTCTCCTGACCACGTTCACCACGATACTGGTAGTGCTGGCCGGTTGGGACGTGATCGAGTACAAGCCCGGGCAGTACATGGCGGCTTTTCTCATACAGGAAGGCCTGATGATCGGCGCCTTCTCGGCGCTCGACGCCATGCTCTTCTACGTATTCTGGGAGGCGCAGCTGATACCGATGTTCCTGATCATCGGTGTCTGGGGAGGCCCGAGGCGAATCTACGCCACCGTGAAGTTCTTCCTGTTCACCTTTTTCGGCTCGGTGTTCATGCTGGTGGCGCTGATTTACCTGTACACCCAGTCGGGTTCGTTCTCGATCCTCGCCATGCATGAAGTGGGCCTCGGTTTCACGGCGCAGGTGCTGATCTTCTTCGCGTTCCTGACGGCCTTCGCGGTCAAAGTGCCCATGTGGCCGGTGCATACCTGGCTGCCCGATGCCCACGTCGAGGCGCCGACCGGCGGCTCGGTAATCCTGGCGGCAATCATGCTGAAGCTCGGCGCCTACGGATTTCTGCGTTTCAGTCTTCCCATCACGCCGGATGCCAGTAACGAGCTGGACTGGTTGATTATCTTCATGTCGCTGACCGCGGTAGTGTATATCGGTTTCGTCGCGCTGGTGCAGCAGGATATGAAAAAGCTGATCGCCTATTCGTCGATTGCGCACATGGGTTTTGCGACACTGGGCTTCTTTCTCATCTTCACCCTCATGGACAACAACGGCGGCAGCACCCAGGGCTCGGTGATGGCGATGGAAGGCGGCATGGTGCAGATGGTGTCGCACGGCTTCATCTCGGCAGCCATGTTCCTGTGCGTCGGCGTGTTGTATGACCGCATGCACAGCCGCGAGATCGCCGACTACGGCGGGGTGGCGAATACCATGCCGGTTTTTGCCGCTTTCATGATGTTGTTCGCCATGGCCAACGCCGGGCTGCCGGGAACCTCCGGCTTCGTCGGCGAGTTCATGGTGATCCTGGCCAGCTTCAAGGCCAGCTTCTGGATCGCCTTCCTGGCGGCGACCACGCTGATACTGGGCGCGGCCTACACCCTGTGGATGGTCAAGCGCGTAATGTTCGGCGAGGTCGCCAACGACAACGTGGCGGCGCTGCAGGATGTCAATGGCCGCGAAATCGTTATTCTCGGCAGCCTGGTGTTCATGGTGCTGCTGTTCGGACTGTGGCCGGCGCCACTGGTCGAGGTGATGCAGGCCAGTATCGAAAACCTGGTCGCGCACATTTCGGTATCGAAGCTGTAAGGGAAAATCATGATAGTGGATGCCGCGGAATTTATAGTGATCATGCCCGAAATCTTCGTGCTCTCGATGGCGTGCGTGATCCTGGTGCTGGATCTGTTCCTGAACGACAGGGAGCGCGCGATCAGTTACTGGCTGGCGCAACTGACCCTGGTGTTTGCCGCGGTAATCACGCTGTCTGTGAGTAACGGCGAGAGCGAACTGGTGTTCTTCGGCACCTACATTGCCGATGCCATGGGCAGCACGCTGAAAGTGTTTATCTACCTGGTTACTTCCCTCGCGTTCCTGTATTCGCGCCACTACCTGACGGAGCGCAAGCTGTTCAAGGGCGAGTACTACGTGCTGGGTCTGTTTGCCATGCTGGGTATGATGATCCTGGTGTCCGCGCACAGCCTGCTGACGGTCTACCTGGGCCTGGAATTGCTGTCGCTGTCGCTGTACGCCATGGTCGCCTTTAACCGCGATTCCTGCCCCTGCTCCGAAGCGGCAATGAAGTATTTTGTACTGGGCGCGCTGGCATCCGGCATGCTGCTGTATGGCATGTCCATCATTTACGGTTTGACCGGCACCCTGGATCTCGGCCTGATCGCGGACAGCCTGGGCGGGCAGGAAGCGAATATTCCGCTGGTATTTGCCGCGACCTTCATCGTGGTCGGCCTGTCCTTCAAGCTGGGCGCCGTGCCGTTCCACATGTGGGTGCCCGATGTCTACCAGGGCGCCCCGACACCGGTTACCCTGTTTATCGGCAGTGCCTCCAAGATCGCCGCCTTTGCCATGGTCATGCGCCTGCTGGTCGAGGGCATCGGCGCGTTGCAGTCCGAGTGGCAGGGCATGCTGATCGCGCTGGCGGTGCTGTCGCTGGCTATCGGTAACGTAGTGGCGATAGCGCAGACCAATCTGAAACGCATGCTGGCCTACTCGACCATTTCGCACGTCGGTTTCCTGCTGCTGGGTATCCTGTCAGGCACCCAGCAGGGTTATGCCGCGTCCATGTTCTATATCATTACCTACGCGCTGATGGCGGCCGGTGCTTTCGGCATGATCATCCTGCTCAGCCGGGCCGGTTTCGAGGCCGATGAAATCGACGACTTCAAGGGCCTGAACCAGCGTAATTCGTGGTTTGCCTTCATGATGCTGATCCTGATGTTTTCCATGGCCGGTGTGCCGCCGACGGTCGGCTTCTATGCCAAGCTGTCGGTGCTGCAGGCGGTTGTCGATATCGACATGATCTGGCTGGCTGCTGTCGCCGTGTTCTTCTCGGTTATCGGTGCCTATTACTACATCCGTATTGTCAAGGTTATGTATTTCGACAAGGCCGAGGACGACCGGCCGCTGGCCCCGCACTTCGACCTGCGCCTCGGCCTGACCGCCAACGGGCTGGCAATACTGCTGCTGGGCCTGTTCCCGGGCGGCCTGATGGCGCTGTGCAGCCAGGCTATTCCCTGAGACGATTCCTTTCGCCTGCCTGCGCCCGATTGCGCCGGTGACGGCCCGACCGATATCAACGCGGGATTGACCCGCTTGCCCCCGACGCCCGGGTGAAACGCTTTCCAACGACAGAAGGATCCGCGGATGAACGGAGAAAAACAGGACGCGGTGCAGCTGAAGCAGGTCTGGGATGTGCCCGTGCGCCTGTTTCACTGGATAAACTTTACCACTGTGGTGGCGCTCTTCTTCATGGGTTTTATCATGCTCTACAAGAAAGAGCCGGGCATCACCGGGCTGGAAGCGAAAATCGCGCTCAAGGAAGTGCACGTCATTATCGGTTACGTTTTTGTGGCGAACCTGCTGATGCGGTTACTGTGGGCATTTGTCGGGAATTGCCACGCTCGCTGGTCGGCGTTTTTGCCCTACCGCGGGATGTTTGCGGATATCCGGGATTATGTCCGCGCGTTGCGGCAGGGCAGGCCGCAGCCGTACCTCGGTCACAATCCGGTCGGTCGCCTCGCCGTCGCGTTTCTCCTGTTGCTGTTGCTCACGATGGCGGTGAGCGGCCTGCTCCGTGCGGGGACGGATATCTACTTCCCGCCATTCGGTGGCTGGGTACAGGACTACCTGGCCGCTGACCAGGTGTCGCCATCCAGCCTGGAGCCCTATGATGAAACCGGGGTGGACCCGCAGAAGTTAAAACAGTTAAAGGCCTTTAAATCTCCCGCTGGCAAGATCCACCTGTACACGGCCTACCTGTTGCCGGGCATGCTGATGCTGCATATCGCGGCCGTCGTCGTGACCGACAAGCGCGAGGGCGGTGCGATTATTTCCGCGATGTTTACCGGGAAAAAATACCTCCGCGGGAAAGCACTGAACGACGGCAGGCCGGACTGAAGAAATAAACGCCTGATACCCCTTGCGCGTACACTGTTAACACCTTAAAATGCGCGCTTCCTGATGCGGGGTGGAGCAGCCTGGTAGCTCGTCGGGCTCATAACCCGAAGGTCGTTGGTTCAAATCCAGCCCCCGCTACCAAAATTCAAGTTGTAAAATTAACAGGTTAGAGGTTTATTCTCTAACCTGTTTTTCGTTTCAGAATGGTTAGTGACGGGAATTTGCGGGAGCTAGCCGTGAAAACCCTGGCTTGTCGTTACCCACAAACTCTCGATCTCGGGTGCAGAGCATTTGAAGTTGATGCCCCAGTTTCGCCATCCAAATAATACCTTACCGGTATTTGCGAGACTCTGCCAGCTTGCAGCAGTTTGTCCAACCGGTGTTTCATTTCGCGTGAGGCGGGTAGAGAACCCGACGGTCAATAGTTCGCACCTCCTTGGGCGTATAACCCTATATAAACAGCAAGATAGAGTTAGTTGTTGAAAATCGGATTGCCTGCCGTTTTATCTTTTCTTTTCTTTTAATAATATATACCCATCAAG
>JBHHXO010000235.1:0-4722 GCA_046757125.1 Thiogranum sp. | reverse complement strand
GGGTTGTTTTGCGCGAACGGTCGCCTTTATACATACCGCCGATCTGGGGAATGGTGACGTGCGATTCGTCGACCACCACCAGCGCATCATCGGGCAGGTAGTCCAGCAGGGTCGGCGGGGGCTCCCCCGCCTTGCGGCCGGACAGGTAACGGGAATAGTTCTCGATGCCGGAGCAGTAGCCCAGCTCGACCATCATCTCGATATCGAAACGGGTGCGCTGTTCCAGCCGCTGGGCTTCCACCAGCTTGTCGTCATTACGCAGCATTTCCAGGCGTTCAGCCAGCTCTTCCTTGATGAAATCAATAGAATCCAGCAGGGTCTGGCGCGGCGTGACATAGTGGCTTTTCGGATACACGGTCAATCGCGGCACGCGCCGCAACACCTCACCGGTCAGCGGATCGAAATACGACAGGTTTTCGATTTCGTCGTCGAACAGCTCGACACGTACCGCTTCGTATTCGGATTCCGCCGGGTGGATGTCGATTACCTCGCCGTGTACCCGGTAGGTGGCGCGCGCCAGTTCGACATCGTTGCGCGTGTACTGGAGTTCCGCCAGGCGCCTCAGGATGGCGCGCTGGTCGATACGGTCGCCGCGCACCAGGTGCAATACCATGCTGAGGTAGGAACGCGGATCGCCCAGGCCGTAGATGGCCGAGACCGAGGCCACCAGCACCGTATCGCGGCGTTCCAGCAAGGCCTTGGTGGCCGACAGGCGCATCTGCTCGATGTGCTCATTGATCGAGGCATCCTTCTCGATGAAGGTATCCGACGACGGCACGTAGGCTTCCGGCTGGTAATAATCGTAGTAGGAGACGAAATACTCCACCGCGTTGTGCGGAAAGAACTCCTTCATCTCCCCGTACAGCTGGGCGGCGAGCGTCTTGTTGGGCGCCAGGATCAGCGTCGGACGCTGCACCTGCTGGACCACGTTGGCAATGGTGAAGGTCTTGCCGGAACCTGTAACCCCCAGCAGGGTCTGGTGCGCAAGCCCAGCCTCCAGCCCTTCGACCAGCTGCCGGATCGCCTCCGGCTGATCACCCGCCGGGGTCATATCGCAAACAAGTTTAAATTTATCGCTCACAGGGTTTAAGTAATGCGTCCGCTTTCAGTATCATTGGCCGTGGCCAGCCAGCCAATTCATAACAAGGAACCCCGGCGTGAACGAAATCACCCTGTCGCAACGTGTACAGCGGGTCAAACCCTCCCCTACCCTCGCAGTAACCGCACGCGCGGCGGAACTGCGCGCCGCGGGCCAGGACATCATCGGCCTGGGCGCAGGCGAACCCGACTTCGACACGCCCGAACACATCAAGGAAGCCGCGATCCGGGCTATCCGGCAGGGCGCCACACGCTACACGGCCGTCGACGGCACCGCGGAGCTCAAAAACGCCATTATAAACAAGTTCCAGCGCGATAACGGGCTGAGTTACCAACCCGACCAGATCCTGGTGTCCTGCGGCGGCAAACAGAGCTTCTATAACCTGGCACAGGCGCTGCTGAACCCGGGTGACGAAGTCATCATTCCGGCACCCTACTGGGTCTCCTATCCGGACATGGTCAGGCTGGCCGATGCCGAGCCCGTCATTATCGAGTCCGGCCTGGAACAACGCTTCAAGATCACGCCCGAACAACTGGACGCCGCCATTACCCCGAAAACCCGCCTGTTCGTGCTCAACAGCCCGTCCAACCCGACCGGCGTCGCCTATACACGGGAAGAACTGGAACAGCTGGCCGAGGTCCTGTTGCGTCACCCCCACGTCCTGATCGCCACCGACGACATGTATGAACATATCATCTGGTCGGAGGAACCGTTCGCCAACATCGTCAACGTCTGCGAAGAACTGTACCCGCGCACCATGGTACTGAACGGCGTCTCCAAGGCCTATGCCATGACCGGCTGGCGCATCGGTTATGCGGGCGGTCCGAAGATGCTGGTACAGGCCATGAAGAAAGTGCAGTCGCAGAGCACTTCCAACCCGGCCGCCGTATCCCAGGCCGCCGCACAGGAGGCGCTGGACGGCGACCAGTCCTGTATCGAACCCATGCTCAGGGCATTCCGGGAGCGGCACGACTACGTGTTGCAGATGCTGAACACCTTCCCGGACGTGCGCTGTACCGCCGCGGACGGCACCTTCTATTCCTTCCCGGATTTCAGCCGGGTGATCGAGCGGCTGGACGGCATCAACGACGATGTGGAACTGGCTGAATTTTTCCTGCAAAAGGCGGGGGTTGCGCTGGTACCCGGCTCCGCTTTTGGAGCGCCCGGCTATGTGAGGATTTCATTCGCCACCTCGATGGCCATCCTGGAAGACGCGCTGGGGCGGCTGAAGAAAGCCATCGGTGGCTAACCCGCCCTGCCCGGCGTTTTGTTGACCGGATTGGGCGAGTTCCGTATTATCCCTCCCCTTCGCGAAATGCGATTCCCCGGTAGCTCAGTCGGTAGAGCGGGTGACTGTTAATCACTAGGTCGGCAGTTCGAGCCTGTCCCGGGGAGCCAAACAAGCAAAGGCCGGTATCTTCGATACCGGCCTTTTTTTTGTGCTCGAGCGGGGGCCGGCCGAACCGGGAGGTTGGGGGACACTTCCGAGGGAAATCCACCCCGGGGAGCGCGCCGGCGACAAGTACGTCATCAACGTCCACAGGTGGGAGACCGAGGAAGGCCGGTTCGGGGCCAGGTTGTCGGACCGGCACGTCAGAGACGACGACGGCATGCGGAAGTACCGCAGGGTCCGCGGCGAGGAGGTTCCCTATACAATGTCAGATGCAATTGAAAACTGTACCCACCGACGTCTCGCGTATATACCCGAAGAGTCGAACAACAAACTCATTTCGCTCTCCCTAAACAGCAACATCATCAATCACAACCACATCAAGTGATTTCGCAGTAATTCTGTACTTCTCTGGTAAGCTTTTCTCTAGGACTAGTTTCACCTGGATACTGTCAGGGACATCATATCTCTCATCTTTCTGCATCGCTTCTAGCAATGATCGATACTTCACACACTGGTAGAGCCCCCTTTCATAATCTTTCTCGATCTGATCTGAAATACGTGATTTAACTTCAACCGCTATCCAGCGCCCATTTGATTTGAATAATACATCCACTGTATCAAGAGACGGGAATGGGTATTCAATAAAACCCTCATCGTTGGTATTAGCACCTACTAAACCAGGGTTGGCAAGAATATGATTCTTTAATGCCACATGCTCTGGTGACTCACCACCCCTGCCATACTTACGCTTGATGCTCGGATCATTACCCGGATCTGGCTCGACCGGCTCAAGTCCCATTTCCAAGAGTACCTTATTCCACCTGCTCCCAAAATCGACGATATTGGCGTATTCCCTTCGGACCATATTCAGTTTCTCTTCTTTCGACAGCATGGGATATCCAGGCCAGAATTCCTTAATCCCTTCATCTGGAAGTCCACGGTACTGACCCGACTTATTGACTACCAAACACTGAATAGGGGGAATTGGCTCTCCCCATTCGCCTTCCAAGTCCTGCAGTAAATGCCCCATATCCCCAAGCACCTTACCCATGCCATGAGCATGTCCTTCTCCATGCTTGTTCAATCGACCAATTCGCAGCGCCAGTTCCTGATAGGTAACGCCTTTGAGTTCGCCTAGAGAACAGTAAACATGGCGTATCAACTGATATAACGACTTTTTCGCTGGATCTAAATATTGACTCATGATTCTTGGATTCCCACATAATTTGGATCGAATACATTTCTGTGCACATTAACCGGCTCATCACAGAGCACAACACGCTGGGTCAGCGCCACGATCAGGAGGCGCTTCAAATCATGCTGGATCCCACGAGGCTTCTGGTTGGAGGTGACTCTCGCCAGAGTATGCTGCGAAATTCCTCCTGATATCCCCATGAGACATCGGCTAATGCCAAACAGGTTAAGCACGAGTAAGATAACAGCATCAAAAAGATGGAGCCACTATGACTAGATCCGATCCCAAGATCACCGCAGCATTGGCGAACGGTGCCGAATACCTGGCCATGGGTGAGATAGCTGCCAATACGGGCTTGCTGGTCAGTCAGGCCCCGAGGAACAACGCCAATTTCGATATCATCGTCAACAATCATGACCTTTCCAAAGGTTGCAGAATCGAGGTCAAACATAGCCGATCCGGCTTCAAGGCCAACATCAGCGGCAGTGATTATGACTTTCTGGTGTTCGTCTACGCGCCATCAAATGTCGTGGATGGTACCATTCAGCCAACGTCCGAGCGTGAAATATATGTGTTCCCGCGAGAGATTGTTGATGAGTGTCCCAAGGGACGCACCGGAGTCAATTTCAATCCGAAGCACATTGAGAATTATCAAGACTATCAGAATGCGTACCAACTAATATCAGAAGCACTTGAATGACATACTTATAAATCATTTCCGGCGATCGATTGTCAGAATGCATCAGAACAAATAAATTATCAGTTTATCTATTGCCTTTGATCATGACGTCCAATATCGGCTTAGTGGACAACCATGTATTCGCAATATGATCAAGTATCATTCTGCTTTTCACCGCTTTGCACATTGCATAAGGATAAATAGCACCAATGGCGATCTGCAGGTTGGACTGCTTATTGGCCAGTCCATCATAAGCAGCTCTTAGCCACTGGGGTTGCATTTTCACGGGATTTCTTTTTGCACCTGGGAATGCCGTACGCAAATCGAACCCAATTTGTGCGTCAAGAATCGGCATG
>JBHHXO010000234.1:0-4728 GCA_046757125.1 Thiogranum sp. | reverse complement strand
GTTTTCCATTGCTCCAGCGAGACACCGAGCAATGTCTCCAGCTGCCTGATATCCGGCGCAAAGACTTCGCTCAAACGCGCGCGCGTCTCTTCACCGAGCACGGGTTTTTCCGCGCCTGAATACGTCCGGTAGAGTACGTTCTGCACACTACTGCGTTTGACCATGCCAACCAGCCGGGCCAGACCCAGGTCACGCGCCGTGTTGGCGCCCTGCTTGGCCAGCCTTGCCAGCCAGTGACTGCGTGGCCGGCTGGCCGGCAGTACGCGCCTGCCATAGTCGAGTTCATCGACAGGCGGCACATCCAGGAAGCTGAACACTTCCCCTGCAAAGGCCTTTGCGTCCGCCTTCAGCCTGTCAAAAAACAGCACCTTGATGTGATCACGGTCGAACAGCTCGTAGTAGACCGACAGATGCTTCGCGTACAGACTGTTATTGATCAACTCGGGAAATTCTTCCAGCGCTTCTTCGAAACTCGAGCGGGTAAGTCCGCTGCGCACCAGGTACAGGTAATGCGAATGGGTCCGCTCCACCGGATTGCGCAAACAGGTCAGCAATTTCACGCCGGGCAGATCCCCGCAAATGCGCCTGGCAGCCTGCTCCGAGAACAGGTAATCGTGTGACAATTCACCAACAGCCCTGGCGCCTTGTGGCGCCCGTGCAAAAAAATCAAAATACCAGTCCAGTCCGCGGTCGTAGTAACGGTCAAAAAAATAGATATCCTTGATCTCGGGCACAAAGCAATCCGGGTGCTGTGCGAAAACCTCGTACAACCATGACGAGCCGGTCTTGTCCGGACCAATAAACAGGAAGCCGGGACGTATCCTGGAAGAAGTCATGAAGTTTTCCGGCCCCGTATCCTAGTCATTAGCGAGAAAAAATACCGCGGTTACATCGGACGACAGATCAACCGGCTGCGCAGGAGTGAGAAGCCAGCGCTGATTGTCCTTCCTGATCCTGACCGGAAGTTCGCTGTGTCCCTGGCTGTCGAAAAGTTGCAGTGTCGCATTCATACCTTCACGCAAACCGGCCACGTTGACCGGAACTTCCCCAAGCGTACCCGCACCACCATCCCCGGAGGAAAACAACGCTACCATGTGGCGCTTCCGATCCGGGGTACTGAACCCGTAGACTTCAATACCGGGATCCCTTGCCGGGAATGCATCCCGTGCCCAGGGTGTCAGCGGCACATTACCGGTAAACTGATAGATCAGGCCCAGAGCGGATTCGCCGCTGGTGGCGTTGCCGCCGATGTCCCCTCCCCAGAAATTCACCCGTGCGGATTTCGGTCCCAATCCCTCCCGTAACGCCCAGTCAAGGTAACGGAACATAACCCGTGTAGTGGTTACCGCACCCAGCCCGCGGATCGCCCGGCGCCGTCCCAGTTCTTCCGTAGACCAGACACCGCTTATACGGTCCCTGCCGACCCAGCGGCTGCGCAGGTCTTCGAGCACGGTGCGCCAGTGATCTCCCGGATAGGAAACAAGATAGTGAATGGCGATGATATCAACGAGCTCACTTACCCGCCGCCCTGCCAGCGATCCGGCATAAGTCCCCTTGACGCGGTAATCGAGCAGTTTATCCAGCCACGAACGCGCGCCG
Source organism: Thiogranum sp. (assembly GCA_046757125.1). Classification (GTDB taxonomy): domain Bacteria; phylum Pseudomonadota; class Gammaproteobacteria; order DSM-19610; family DSM-19610; genus Thiogranum. The sequence goes on along the minus strand of JBHHXO010000234.1, from coordinate 3,129 downwards.
GTGGAACGGGAACCGGCCAGTGAACCGAGCACGATATTGACCTTGTGCGGTGAGCCGTATACGTCCTTACTGGCCCGGTTTATGGCTTCTACCGTTGGCGCCAGAAAATATTCGACGTAGTAGCCAATGATAAAGTCGTCGTTACGGGTTCCTCCGGAGCGCCGCTGTCGTTTGCCCCCGGGCCGCATGCCGCCCCGAGCGGCCCGGTCGCCGTCGAACGCCCTGCGCCGCTGCGGTCCCGGCCGGGCCTGTTCGCCATCCGATGAACGCTTTTCACCGAGTTCGTCGCCTGCCCATGTATGCAGGCTCAGGCTGTAGTGGCGGCTGTTGATCTCGTTCCCGACCTGCCAGTAGACACGCTGCCGTGCTCCCGGCAAGCGGGCGATTCTGGCGGTCTGCCGGTACACCAGCTCTTTCCAGGCTTTGCCGCCGTCCCGCTCGATACGGCGCATGAAAGTGTCCACGTGCTCCTGGCGCCGCCCGGAAACCAGCCCGCCAACCGGCAGCACGACATCGCGTTCTGCAATCACGCCTTCCACCCGCCCGGCAATATTCTCAAGCCGCTCGTCAAGCACCTGCAGGCTGTCGTCGTTTTCCTGCGCCAGCGACATGCCGGTGCTGCGCAAACCGACACCACGCATGAAACCGGACCAGGACACCGCACTGGTCTGGTCACCAAAATATGCCGTCCAGGGTACGGTCTCCGCTGCTTCAGCGGAAACCGATGCCAGAACAACCATTGCCAGAATCACACTTTTACGTATCACCGCCGCTCCTGCAGTCCATCTGCCCGATAAACGCCGGCATTGTAGCAATGCGCGGAATATATTTGGGTTTTACATGATATTTCAGTATTTATTACCCTGAAATGCAGCGCTGGATGCGCTATTTCAGGAACATTAGGTACAATAAACCGGTATCCCTGCCATGGCATGTAATGGCAGGGCATCCGTTCCCGACACAAGCTGCTGATTGTTCCCGGGCACATTGAAATAATAATTAAAGAACGGCATGAAACGAATCCTGGTGCTTTTGATATGGTTCGCCGCGTTGCTGCCCGGCGGCGCTCGCAGCGAACCCAACCTGTTCGGGCAAAACGGTCTGGTCACCATGCCCGATGCCCGCATCTCCCCGGCCGGTGACCTGCGCGTGGGAGCAAGTATCAGCGATCCCTATCTCCGCACCTGGGCTTCGATCGCCGCCACTTCATGGGTGGAACTGGTGCTGTGGCATGCGAACCTGGATTCCGACCCGGACTCCACGGACCCCGCGCTGGATGACAACCGCTACCGCGCCGCGGACGTCAAATTGCGCCTGTTGCGCGAGGGAAAACTGTTACCCCAGGTCGCCGTTGGCCGCAAGGACCTGTTCCGCAACTCGGAATTTACCAACAACTACATCAGCCTCAGCAAACACGCAGGCATCTTCGACTTCACCGCCGGTTATGCCGACAGCTATATCAAGGACTTCTACGGAGGCGCCCGTATTCGCCCGTTTCAGCATGTTCCGCTGGGATTTCTTGTCGATTACAAGAAGCTCGACACGAGCCGACGCCGCAAGAACTCGCTGGAGCGCCTTGGGCTCTCCTCCGGCACCGCTTTCGGCATCGAGTTCCGGAAGAACTGGTTCGGCGGCCAGCTCTCCTACCAGGATGGCGACAGCAACCTCACCGCATACCTGCAAATCCCGCTGGACCGGAAACGAAAGATAGAGAAATACCGCCCGACCCCACGCAGCGAGCTTACCCGGAAACCGGTTGTTCCGCTAAAACCGCACGGTGAAAAACAGGACGGCAAGACGCTCGCAACCCTGGCTTCGCAGCTGCGGGACGATGGTTTCACCGGTGTTGAAATATCGATATCCGACGCCATGGTCCGGGTACGAGCCAGCCATGACTTTATCAGCGATATCAGTCGCGCGGTCGGTCGCATCGCCCGCGCCCTGGATCATTACGCCCCTGAACAGGCCCGCGAATTCGAAATCACCTACACATACGGTGATATGCCGGTGGTTACCTACTACATAAAGAACCGTCATGATCTCACACGTTATTTTTCAGGCCTCAAGGCACAGTCACAGATGGAGAACGAGGTTTCCGTCACCTACCCGGCGAAACCGCTCCCGGATGCCGGTGACACCACACGCCCCGAGCACGGCAAACTGAAACGGGAGAACGGCCTCCTGTACATGAACTGGCAGGACGAAGGCAGCCATTCCTTTACTTTCTTCCCTGTCAATGCTGACCTGTTCATGCACGACACCGACCATCCCCTGCGCTTTGAATTTTACTCACTCGCAAAATACCGCCAGCACCTGGCCAGAGGCCTGTTCCTGGACGGCGCCCTGCGCCTGACACTGTGGGAAGATGTGAGCAAGGCGTCCCAGCCGTCATCAAGCGACTTGCCACACGTGCGCAGTGATGTCGGAAGATACAAGGACAACGGCCGCCTGCAAATCGACTCGCTGTTGCTCAACCAGTATTTCCATCCAGATACCGCCTGGTATGCCCGGGCCTCGGGTGGCATCTACGAAGAGATGTTCATGGGTGGTGGCGGCCAGGTACTGTACCTGCCGGGTCGGCAACGCTGGGCGGTGGACTTCAGCGCAGACTGGCTTCGCCAGCGTGATACCAGGGGCGCACTCGGTACCGACAATTACTCGGTTCTTACCGCGCTGCTTGGTATACACTACGACCTGCCTGTCGCCCGGCTGAATGCCGGACTGAAAGCAGGACAGTTCCTCGCCGAAGACCGTGGTGTTCGTTTCGAGCTTAGCCGTCGCTTCCTGTCGGGCATCGAATTCGGGGCCTGGTACACGGTAACCGATGGCGACGACAAGAACTTCCCGGGCAGTTCGAGCAACCCTTACCATGACCGGGGGATATTCCTCACGGTTCCGCTGGACTATTACCTGGGCAAGGAGAACCGGTACCGGAGCAGCTGGCAACTGCGCTCCTGGGAACGCGACGTTGGTCGCATGGTGGTTTCGCCCGACGACCTGTACTCCAGCATCCGCAGGACGACCGCATCACAGCGGGACGCCGGGAACTGGATGACTGACTTTGGCCAATAGCTGCGGATAAACCCCGGCTGTTGGAAATCCATGATCTGCCGATATAAAATGCGGCAC
>JBHHXO010000233.1:0-4730 GCA_046757125.1 Thiogranum sp. | reverse complement strand
AACCAGATACGCCGCTCTTTTTCAACTTCTCAAACACCAGATTCAGTTATAACTCCAATAGAGAATGACCAACCCGTATCCAAGACAGCAGAGGAGTTGGGCGTCAACAAGAATACGCTGCATACCTGGATCAGCAAGTACCATGGGCCGCTGAAGCAGAAGGCAGGCCGGGTTGAAGAAGATCATCTCTATGACGAGTTAAAGATATTGCGCAAGGAAAACAAGCGGTTAAAGGAGGAGCGTGACATATTAAAAAAAGCCGCGGCGTACTTTGCGAAGGAAAGCTTGTGAAGTACGCCTTTATCAAACGCAACCAGGAGACATTCACCGTGACCCGGATGTGCGACATAATGGATGTCTCACAGAGTGCCTACTATGACTGGCTGAAGCGGCCTGAGAGCGTCCGCAGCATCGAAGACAGGCGACCGGGTGAGAAAGTGAAAAAGATCCACGAGAAAAGCCGAGAGACCTATGGTGCCAGGCGCATCCGCCAGGAACTGTTGGAAGAGGGTGAGCCAGTCAGTCGCAAGCGTGCTGGTCGCCTGATGAAGCAGCAGGGCTTGGAGAGCAAGAGTAAACGCAAATTCAAGGCGACGACCAACTCTAAGCATGGCCGTCCTGTAGCCCCGAATCTATTGGATCGGGAATTCCTGGTTGATCAGCCGGATACCGTCTATGCCGGTGACATTACCTATATTCCAACAGATGAGGGCTGGCTCTACCTCGCGGTCCTGATTGATCTCTACTCCAGGGCCGTTGTGGGCTGGGCGATGTCTGAGCGCATGACAGCTCATCTGGCGAATGATGCTTTGATGATGGCGATCTGGAAACGCAAGCCAGCTAAGGATCTGATGCTCCACAGTGATCGTGGTAGCCAATATGCATCCGACCTCTACCAGAAAACCATCAAGGATCATGGCTTTGTTTGCAGCATGAGCCGGAAAGGCAACTGCTGGGATAACGCCCCTTCAGAGAGCTTCTTCCACACCCTGAAGACGGAGTTGACCCATCACAGGCGCTACCAGACAAGACAGGAAGCTAAGCAGGAGATTTTTGAATATATCGAGGTGTTCTATAACCGCCAGAGACGCCACTCAACGATCGGCTATCAGACGCCATTGGGCTATGAGAAAGAGAACCGAAAAGTTGCGTGATTTTTTGTCCGGAAAAGTCTTGCCAGATCAGATGCCTGGGTGGATCACTATAGGTCCCGCAACGGGCGTCCCGCCTCCAATCCAAAAGGAGAGCATGTATGGGACGCAAACGAAGTCCAGGGCTTCGGAATCGCGGCGGAATCTGGCACATCGAAAAACAGATCCTCGGCCAAACGATTCATGAAAGCACTGGAACGAGCATCCTCGAAACAGCGGAACTGATTCTGGCCCGCCGTATCGAGGAAGTACGGCAGGCCAAGGTATTCGGTATCCGGCCCAAACGGACTTTTCGGGATGCAGCGACGAAGTTTCTCGAAGAGAACGTGCAACTGGCGAGTATTGGCGACTATGCCACTCACCTGAAGCAACTGGATCCGTTTATCGGGGACCTGCCCTTGGAGAACGTGCATCTGGGCACCCTTCAACCCTTCATCGAGGCGCGAAGGCAACAGGGCATCAAGACCAAGAGCATCAACCTGGCCCTCGGCGTCGTGCGACGCATTCTGAACCTGGCGGCCCGGTTGTGGCGGGATGAACACGGCCTCACCTGGCTGGAGACGCCGCCGCTGATTCAGATGCTGCCGGTCACCGATGCCCGCAAGCCGTATCCACTGTCGTGGGAGGAACAGCGCGAGTTGTTCCAGGCGCTCCCGGATCACCTGGCCCGTATGTGCCTGTTCAAGGTCAACACGGGCTGCCGGGAACAGGAGGTATGCCAGCTGCGTTGGGACTGGGAAGTCCGGGTGCCGGAACTGAACACCTCGGTGTTCATCATTCCGGGGAAGCAGGTCAAGAACCGGGAGGACCGGTTGGTGGTATTGAACCGAATTGCCAAATCCGTAGTGGAAGACGTCAGGGATATTCACCCTGACTACGTCTTTACCTACAAGGGCAGTCCTGTGAAAAACATCAACAACAGTTCGTGGAAACGTGTTCGCAGGGAAGTCGGTCTGCCACTCGTCAGGGTGCATGATCTGAAACATACCTTCGGACGCAGACTGCGGGCCGCAGGCGTTTCACTGGAAACCCGGAAGGTGTTGTTGGGACACCGCAATGGCGACATTACAACGCACTACTCCGCCCCCGAACTGGAGGAACTGTTGGCGGCGGCAAACGGTGTTTGCAGGAGTCAGTCCGGCAAAACTCCGGCACTGGTTGTACTGAAACAAAAGGCAGCGACCGTGGGCACGGTAACTGCTTAAATGTAAAGGATAAATGGCGCGCCCGGAGAGATTCGAACTCCCGACCGCCTGGTTCGTAGTGTTCCGACTGAATCTCTGTATCTTGTTGTAATTATTTGCTTTTATACGAATTGCACTGTCCAATAAAAACGGGCTATTTGGCCTTATTTGCCTGTATTTGCGGTTATTTGGCGCCATCTATTGGACAGCTACGGCGATATATCTGAACAGTCCTTTCTACCCAACCGCCCCAAATCTATGGGTGAATAACGTAATTCGTTTATTTCGAATATTGCGTATATTTCGTTTGTAGACTACACTCAGAAAAAACCCAGAGCCATGCATTAAAAACACTGTGAGTGACGAGTATGCCGACCGCCGCAAAAAAGACTCTTGATACCATTGCTCCAAGTGAGCAGGACGCACAGCTGGCTGCGCAGAGCAGCCGATTGCTGGCCGCGTGCCTTGGGCATGGAGAAACTGCGCGTATCCGTCTGATTGACGGTAAGCAGGATATTACCGTACCCGTTTCAGCCATGCGTCTGCTCATCGACATTCTTGCCCATATGGCCAAAGGCGACGCAATTACCCTCGTACCCCACCATGCTGAACTCACCACCCAGCAAGCCGCAGACTTCCTTAACGTCTCCCGGCCCTACCTGGTCAAACTCCTGGAACAGGGTGAGATCCCCTATCGCAAGGTGGGCACCCGGCGCCGGGTACTCTTCCAGGATTTAATGGCATACATCCAGCAATCCAACCAACAACGCAGCACCGCATTAGATGAATTGACCGAGCAGGCTCAGAAACTCAATATGGGTTATTGAGTGCATGGCGAACTTCACGGCGATTTACGACGCCTGCGTATTGTATCCGGCGCCGCTGCGAGACTTTTTACTGCGACTGGCGATGACGGAACTTTTTCGAGCCCGCTGGACCGATCACACCCATGACGAGTGGATACGCAGTGTCTTGACGAACCGGAAAGACCTCACGGCCAGACAACTCGAACGCACTCGACAGCTGATGGATCGTGCGGTACCCGATTGCCGGGTCACCGACTACGAAGACCTCATTGAGAGTCTGGCGCTTCCTGATCCTGATGATCGGCATGTGTTGGCTGCAGCGATACGATGTCAGGCCGGTGTCATTGTCACCTTCAACCTTAATGACTTCCCCGGCGACATCCTGGGACAATATGGCATTGAAGCGCAACACCCGGATGAATTTATCAATCACCTGTTGGATCTCGACCCCGGTGCAGTCTGCAACGCGGCCAGACAACAACGTCGGGCGCTGCAAAACCCGCCAAAATCTTCCGGCGAATTCCTCGATACGTTGTTGCGACAAGGGTTGGCGGGCACGGTTGCACAACTCGAAGAGATGATCGACCTCCTGTAGATCCAGGCTGAATAGGCATGCCACGAAAAAAACTGCTATCAAAACGTGTATCCAGACAACGGGCTATACAACGAACATCACCACGCGCCTGGCTTGAAAAACAGTCCAAAAAAGCACTCGTCGGTTTCATTCTGGAGGTCGCACAGGAGTATCCACGGATCAGTGAACGCCTGGCAAACCGCGCCAATCTGAAGCAGGGCAAGATTAACCCGGTCAAGGAGGCCATCCGCCGGGATATCGAAGCGCTGGAGCCAGACTGGCAAGACTGTGATGCATTTGATGCAGACAACGACTTTACGCATATTGCGGAGCAAATGGCCGCATTGCTCGATGCGGGTTACGCGGATGATGTCGTCGAACTGGGCGAAACGTTTCTGCGGCTGGCGCCCAGACGGTATGAATACAGCCACCATGATGATTGGGAAATCCAGTCCGGCATAGAGGAATGCCTGGATATCATATTGGCGGCGCTGTCTCACTCATCGCTCCCACCTGCCGAGCAACTTCTGTGGTATATCGATGCTGAACAAAAGGACGAGTACGGGATTTTCAACAACACAGAAAAGTTCACCAAAAAACGCTGTTATAAAAAGGCAGACTGGCAGGTGGTTGCCAGCGTCCTGGCAAAACGCCTCCAGACACAAACCGTGCCGAGAGATAACACCGCGTTCTCTAGTCGTTATCAACGCGAAAACCTGTCACGATGGCTGCAAACCGCGCTGGAGAAAAGTGGCCGTCAGACCGACATCATCGACCTGTTGCAACGGGAAGCACCCATTACCCACTGCTATGACAAGCTGGTGACAGCTCTCCTCACAGCCGGTCGCGAACAGGAAGCGCGCGACTGGATCGTTGAAGGCTTTGCAAACACTATCAACAAATTACCCGGAATCGCCTGGCGACTGGAAGAACAACTGAGAGACCTGGCCACGAGAAAAAAAGGCTCTTCAGGAAAATTCGTGGGTAAAAATATAGCGTAATCACAACGAGAGAG
>JBHHXO010000232.1:0-4875 GCA_046757125.1 Thiogranum sp. | reverse complement strand
ACGAGGGCTACCCCTATCCGCGTCGTAATCCCGACGATGAAAGGCGGCGGCTACTGGCGACCAGCCTGGATTCGCTCGGCAAGATAAGCCACTTCTGTTTTCGCGGGAGCAGGGATCTTCGCCAGGCATCACGCATCCTGGTTGCTGGTGGCGGGACAGGTGATGCTGTTATTTACCTCGCAGAGCAGTTGCGCGGTTCGGATTCCGAGCTTGTCTATGTTGACATGTCTACTGCTTCAATGGGGATCGCGCAACAGCGCGCCGAGACACGTGGGCTGGATAATATCTCCTGGATTCACGGTTCTCTGCTTGATTTGGCTGATATGCAGGTTGGCAGGTTCGATTATATAAACAGCTCGGGGGTATTGCACCATCTGGCTGATCCATCTGCGGGTCTTGAGGCGCTGAAGTCCGTTCTGAAACCGGAGGGTTGCCTGGGGTTGATGGTTTATGCTCAGTATGGACGTACCGGCATTTACCAGATGCAGGAATTGATGCGTATGGTAAATGCCGATGAGCCCGATGTGGAACGGCAGATTAATAATACCCGTACTATTCTGAATGCGTTACCGGATACAAACTGGTTCAAGCGGGATGCTGCAGCCTGGCTGGATGAAGTTGCCCGCTATGGGGATGTCGCTATATATGATCTCTTTTTACATACGCAGGATCGAGCATACACTGTTCCTGAATTATATGAATGGCTTGATAATGCCGGCCTGAACCTTCTGGCGTGGGCTGGTTCACCTGGCTCTGCAATACGCTATGATCCCTTGTCTCGCATCCCTGATGGCAGGCTGCGTGACCAGATTGGAGCGATGTCGGTACAACGGCAGGAGGCTATTGCTGAATTGCTTGATGGGGGTATCCGCAAACATGCTGTTTATGCATCGGGGCAAAGCGATATGACTGCAGACATTACTGATCTGGGCAATACCCCGTTCTTTACTTTCCCGATGGCGGTCGGTGAGGATGCCTACCGGGGGCTGAAGGGCAGCAATGATCGTCCGTTCCAGTTGCGTTCACCGAATTCCAGCTTGACGGTCAGTGTTGCACCGGACCGGTTTACCAAATACATCCTCAGGTATTGTGATGGCCGGCGGAGTTTGGCGGAGATCTTTGATCGGGTCCGGATGGATCCGGATCTGGTGTCCGGTAATCCGCCTGGAGACGCGATTCTGTTGCAGTCGTTTCAGGGGCTCTACGATGCGTTTTGCCCGGTAGATATGATGTTTTTGCGAAACAAGTGTGTGCCGCCCTATAAATCTTTTGAGGAGCTGCACACCTTCAGCATTGGGGTGGCCGGTGGCTGAATCCGGGACGATTACAGTTTTTTAGTCCCGCCCTTGCAACTAACCAGCCGTACGTGTTTCTATCCCGTTGGCTGTCCCCAGCAACAACACATCCGCCGGCCGGTTGGCAAATATGCCCACTGTCACGATGCCCGGGATATTATTCAGCTCACTCTCGAACCTGCACGGTTCCATGATATCCAGGTCCCTGACGTCGAGGATGATATTGCCGTTGTCGGTGGTGAAGCCCTGGCGCAGTTCCGGACGCCCGCCCAGCTTCACCAGCTCGCGCGCCACATAGCTCTGTGCCATGGGAATGACTTCGATGGGCAGCGGGAATGCCCCCAGCACCCTGACCAGCTTGCTCTCATCACAGATGCAGATGAACTTGCGGCTGGCGCCGGCGACAATTTTCTCGCGTGTCAGTGCGCCGCCGCCGCCCTTGATCAGGTGCAGCTGGCTGTTGGTTTCGTCCGCGCCGTCGACGTAGACCGACAGTTCACCCGCCTCGTTCAGGTCCAGAACCGGGATGCCGTGCCCTTTCAGGCGCTCGGCGCTGGCCACCGAGCTGGCCACGGTGCCGTCGATCCTGCCCTTGATGCCGGCCAGCGCGTCGATAAAAAAGTTGGCCGTCGAGCCGGTGCCCACGCCGATTACAGTGCCGCTTTCCACGTATTCAAGGGCAGCTTCGGCCACCTGTTTTTTCAGTTCGTCCTGGTTCATTGCGCCCTCCAAAAATCGAATGGCCGAATAATACCGGGTTTGCAAACAACATGTCATTCCCGCCAACGGCGTTTGCAGTTATTATCCGGGCATGCCTGACAATTATCTGAAAATGATCCTGAATTCCCGGGTCTACGACGTGGCGCACAAAACGCCGCTGGATTTTGCCCGGAATCTCTCCCAGCGGCTGGGTAACGATATCTGGCTCAAGCGTGAAGACCTGCAGCCGGTATTTTCGTTCAAGCTGCGTGGCGCCTATAACAAGATCGCCAGCCTGGACGAGTCAGTCTGCAAAAACGGCATTATCACCGCTTCGGCCGGGAACCATGCCCAGGGCGTGGCGCTGGCGGCGCGGCACTGCAAACTGAAGGCGCTCATCGTCATGCCGCGCACCACGCCCGGTATCAAGGTCAAGGCGGTGCAGGCGCTGGGCGGCAAGGCGCTGCTGCACGGCGATACCTACGACGAGGCCTATGCCCATGCCGAGCACCTGGCGGCCGAACGCGGCCTGGCTTTTATTCATCCTTATGATGATCCCGAGGTTATTGCCGGGCAGGGTACCGTTGCCATGGAACTGTTGCAGCAACACCGCGATGACTTGCACGCGGTGTTCGTGCCGGTGGGCGGCGGTGGCTTGATCACGGGTATTGCGACCTATATCAAATATCTGCGCCCGGAGATTCGCGTCATCGGCGTGGAGCCGGATGACGCACCCTGCATGTACGAGGCACTGAAACGCAAGCGCCGGGTGGTGCTGGATCAGGTGGGTATTTTTGCCGATGGTGTGGCGGTGCGCCAGGTCGGCAAGGAAACCTACCGGCTGGCGCGCAAGTATGTCGACGAAGTGATGCTGGTCGGCACCGATGAAATCTGTGCCGCGACCAAGGATATTTTCGACGATACCCGCGCCATGGTCGAGCCGGCCGGTGCGCTGGCGGTGGCCGCGATTAAAAAATATGTCGAACGCGAAGGCATCGAAGGTGAAAGAATGGTGGCGATCAACAGCGGCGCCAACATCAATTTCGACCGCTTGCGTCACGTCGCGGAACGCGCCGAGCTCGGTGAGCGACGCGAGGCCTTGCTGGCGGTGACTATTCCGGAGCGCCCCGGCAGTTTCCTGCGCTTTTGTCGCACCCTGGGCAAGCGCGGCATCACCGAGTTCAACTACCGTTATGCGGATGCCGGCGAGGCGCACGTATTTGCCGGTGTACAGCTGTCGAAGGGGGATGAGGAGCGTCGCGGCTTGCTGGACAGACTGCGTGGCGAGAATTACCCGGTCGTCGACATGACCGACAACGAAATGGCCAAGTCGCATATACGCTTCATGGTGGGTGGCAGGGCCCACAGCCTGGAAGACGAGGTCCTGTACCGTTTCGAGTTTCCGGAGCGCCCCGGTGCGTTGTTGAAGTTCCTGTCCAGTATCGGCAAGCGCTGGAATATCAGCCTGTTTCATTACCGCAACCATGGCGCGGCCTACGGGCGGGTGCTGGTCGGTATCCAGGTGCCGGGCAGTGATCGCAGGCACTTCCGGAAGTTCCTGGACGAGCTGGGCTATACCTGGTTCGAGGAACTGGAGAACCCGGCCTATTCGCTGTTTCTTGGCAACGGATAGCGAGCTTTTTATTAATTCGTCATTGCGAGCGCAGCGCGGCAATCTCGTTGGTTTGGCATCAGTCGTTTAACGATTGCCGCGCTGCGCACGCAATGACGATACACGGCAGATGCTTCAGGGTTTTCTGCTTTCCAGCTGCAAAATAAAGTCCCACTGCTTTTTGCTCAACGGCATGATCGATAAACGGTTGCCCTTGCGCACCAGCGGGCAGTCCTTGAGTTCCCGGTAGCCTTTCAGTTCCTGCAGGCTGATGAGGCGTTTTGTCCTGCGCTGGTACTTCACATCCACCATGTACCAGCGTGGTTTGTCGGGGTCGCGTTTGGGGTCGTAGTATTTCTCTTCGGGGTTGAATGCCGTGTGGTCCGGATAGCCTTCGCGCACCACTTTCATAATGCCGACGATACCCGGCTCGGCGCAGTTGGAGTGATAGAAGAACACCAGGTCATTCTTTTTCATTTCGTCGCGCATCATGTTGCGCGCCTGGTAGTTGCGTACCCCGTCCCAGTGGTCGGTTTTGTTCGGCATCTTTTGCAGGTGTTCGATGCCGAATACATCGGGTTCGGATTTCATTAACCAGTAGTTCATGTGTTTTATCCTTTCCGGAACAGGTGCCAGCCGTTGTCGGTTGCCACGGCTGTCAGCGGTACGTCCCAGGGTTGTGGTGGCAACCCGGGCAGTTGCTGGAAGTCATAGGCCAGGCCGACCAGGCGCGGTTTGCGCCAGTATTTTCTGTGCAGCAGGTAGGCAAAGCTGCGGTCGTAGAAACCACCGCCCATACCCAGGCGGTGGCCATTGTGGTCGAATCCCACCAGTGGCGCCAGCACCAGGTCCAGCGCCTGCGGCGCCACGCGCTGGCGGTGAACGCGCGCGGGTTCGGCGATACCGAAGCGGTTTTTGACCAGCAGCGTGTCGGGTTCATAGCGCGCAAACCATAGCCGGTTGGCGCGGTACGGTACCAGTACCGGCAGGTAGACCTGTTTGCCCATGCGCCAGGCGAGCTCTATCAGCGGGGCTGTTTCGACCTCGCCGTCAGCGGGCAGGTAGGCGGCGATGCGCCTGCTGGTACGGAAAACCGGTTGGCGGGCAAGCCCGTTACACAGCGCCGCGGAGCGTTGCAGACGTTCAGAGTCGGTCAGCGCGTTACGTCTTGCGCGTAGCTTTTTGCGTTGGCTGGGGCGGCGGTTCATGGGCTGGGGGAGCTTTAAACTGGTTCGTCATTGCGAGCGCAGCGCGGCAATCTTTTACAGT
>JBHHXO010000231.1:0-4959 GCA_046757125.1 Thiogranum sp. | reverse complement strand
CGGCATGTACGACCAGCACGTGGCGACTGCCCAGTTTGCCCAGTACCTGCGCCAGGGGTTCCAGCCACTCGGCACTGAATACGCCCAGCACCTGGTTGGGCGCAGCGGCCGGATTGGTCAGCGGCCCCAGCAGGTTGAACAGGGTACGCACACCCATCTCCCGGCGCGGGCCGATGGCGTGTTTCATTGCGCTGTGGTGTTTGGGGGCGAACAGGAAACCCACCCCGATTTTCTCCACACAGGCAGCCACCTGGTCCGCATCCAGATCGAGATTGACGCCTGCCGCCTCCAGCACATCGGCACTGCCGCAACTCGACGAAACAGAACGGTTACCGTGCTTGGCAACCTGTGCGCCGGCTGCCGCGCTTACCAGCGCGCCGGCGGTAGATATATTGAAGGTCGAGGCACCGTCGCCCCCCGTGCCGCAGGTGTCGACCAGATGCGCACCGGTAACCGGAACCGGGGTTGCCAGCTCACGCATGACCTGCGCCGCACCCGCGATTTCGTCGACCGTCTCGCCCTTCATGCGCAAACCGACCAGGAAACCGCCGATCTGTGCCGGCGTAGCCTGTCCCGTCATGATCAGCTTCATGACGGCGGCCATGTCTTCCGCAGACAGGTCCCTGTGTTCAGTAACGCTGCGAATAGCAGCCTGCATATCCATTTATCTTTCCCCCTCCTGCACAAGGACAGGCGTATCCAGGAAGTTTTTCAACATGTCATGGCCCTGTTCGGTGAGAATGGATTCCGGGTGGAACTGCACCCCCTCGACGGCGAGCGTCCGGTGGCGCACACCCATGATCTCGTCCACCCCGCCAGCGTCGGATTCTGTCCAGGCGGTGATTTCAAGACACTCTGGCAAACTGCTTTTCTCAATAACCAGCGAGTGGTAGCGGGTCGCTTCGAGCGGATTCGCCAGGCCCCTGAAAACACCTGCATCCCGGTGATGAATCATCGATGTCTTGCCGTGCATGATTTTACCCGCGTGCACAATATGACCCCCGAACGCCTGGCCGATACTCTGGTGCCCCAGGCAGACACCCAGAATCGGCACCCGTCCCGCGAAAACCCGGATGGCGTCCACCGACACGCCGGCTTCGTTCGGCGTACAGGGACCCGGCGACACCACGATGCGCTCCGGCGCCAGCTTTTCGATATCCGCCACACTGATCCGGTCATTACGGTATACCCGCACATCCGCACCCAGCTCGCCGAGATACTGCACCAGGTTATAGGTGAAGGAATCATAGTTGTCGATCATCAGTAACATGTTATGAATCCCCGCTAGCGGTGTTTCCCGTCAAGGCCGGCCTGCGCCAGCGCCACGGCGCGGAAAATAGCCCGACCCTTGTTCATGGTTTCGGCCCACTCATTCTCCGGCACGGAGTCGGCAACAATGCCGGCACCCGCCTGGATATGCAGCATCCCGTCCTTGATCACCGCGGTGCGAATCGCAATCGCAGTATCCATGTTGCCGGACCAGGACAGGTAACCCACCGCACCGGCATAGACGCCGCGTTTGACCGGCTCCAGCTCATCGATGATTTCCATGGCGCGGATCTTCGGCGCACCGCTGACGGTTCCGGCAGGGAAGGTCGCCCGCAATACATCGATAGCCGACATATCATCCCTGATACGCCCGGTTACATTGGAAACGATGTGCATGACGTGCGAATAACGCTCGATAATCATCCTGTCGGTCAGTTCGACACTGCCGATCTGACTTACCCGGCCGGCGTCGTTACGACCGAGATCGATCAGCATCAGGTGTTCGGCAAGCTCCTTGGGATCGGCCAGCAACTCGGCCTCCAGCGCCTGGTCCTCGGCTTCATCCCGGCCGCGCGGCCGCGTACCGGCGATGGGGCGCACGGTAACAACGCCGTCTTCCAGGCGCACCAGTATTTCGGGCGACGAGCCCACCACATGAAAATCGCCAAGATCCAGGTAGAACATGTACGGGGACGGATTGAGCCCGCGCAGCGCGCGATACAGGTCCAGTGACGGCGCATGGAAAGGCACTGACAGGCGTTGTGACAACACCACCTGCATGGCATCGCCCTCGACAATATACTCCTTGATGCGCTCTACGGCAGCCTCAAAACCTTCGCGCGTAAAACCGGACACAAAATCATCTTCCGTCACCCGGCGCGACTGTTCCAGCGCACCGGGAATCGTCACCGGCCGGCACATCGCCTGCATCAATTGATCAAGCCGCTCCTGCCCCGCATGCCAGGCATCGGGACTATCGCAATCCGGGTGCACGATAATCTGCAGCTTGCCGGTGAGGTTATCGAACACCACGACTTCATCCGACACCATCAGCAGGATATCAGGTGTCTGCAAGGCATCTTCGTTCACCCCGTCCCTGAGCCTCGGTTCTATATAGCGCACCGCGTCATAGCCAAAATAACCGACCAGCCCGCCGGAAAAGCGCGGCATCCCGTCAAACTGCGGCTCGCGGTAGCGCTGCCGGAATTCCTCTATCCATTGCAGCGGATCGGGGTGCTGCAACTCCTCTACCGGCTCGCCGTCGGCGCTCACCTGGATGTGCTCACCGTAAATCCGCACCACGGTGCGGCACGGTAAGCCGATAATCGAATAGCGGCCCCACTTCTCGCCACCCTGCACCGACTCGAACAGATAGGAATACGGGCCGCTGGCCAGCTTCAGGTAGGTACTTAAGGGGGTATCCAGATCGGCCAGCACTTCGCGGGTTACCGGGATGCGGTTAAACCCGTCGCTGGCCAGTTTTTTGAAGTATTCAGGAGTCATGGTCTTCACCGTTGAGACATTGATTCTGCACGAACTACACAGACAGACAGCGGATCAGAACCACCATCGCTCCCCGTGTTCGTGTAAATCTGTCTCTGCGGTGAATATCATGCAGCCTGTTCCAGCTCGGTTTTCAAATGGGCCAGGGTTTCTATGATGACATCCGGTTCGGCGATGCGGATGTCCTCGCCATGATTATAGCCATAGGGCAGGCAGGCAATCTGGAAGCCCGCCGCTCGCGCGGCTTTGACGTCACTGATCGAGTCACCCACCATCAGCGACTGTGCAGGGCTCACCTTAAAGAATTCCGCCGCGTGCAGCAATGGCGCGGGGTGAGGTTTTTTCTGCTCCAGCGTATCGCCGCAAATCACGATACTGAAATAATCGTATACACCCAGGTCCCTGAGCAGGGGAAGCGTGAACTGCTCCGCCTTGTTGGTGACGCAACCGAGCGCATAGCCGGCCGCCTTCAGGTAATCGAGACCTTCCGCCACACCGGGGTACAGCAGGGAACGTTTCGACGTGTTCTCGGCGTACAGCTCCAGGAAAACAGGATAGGCGCGGTCGAATTCCGCTTCATCCGGCTCACCGTCCAGTTGACCGATCAGCGCGCGGCGCACCAGTCGCTCCACGCCGTTACCGACCCAGTCGCGCACCCGGGTTTCACCCCGGGGGTCACGTCCCAGCCGCCGCATCATCTCGTCGACACAAAACGCCAGGTCCGGCACGCTGTCGACCAGCGTGCCGTCCACGTCGATAAGAATCATGTCCGGTTTGCGGAGAGTCAATTGCATGCGCCTCTGTCTGCTTTTCTGCCTAGCCGGCCTTTGCCAGCTCGTCGCGCATCGCCTTGATGACGCTGTCGTAGGTATTGGCATCGCTGTCACTGGCCGCGCCGAAAATTGCGGAACCGGCGACAAAAGTATCCGCACCCGCGGCGGCAATCTCGCGGATGTTGTCGACCTTGACGCCGCCGTCGATCTCCAGGCGAATATCGCGCCCGGACGCATCGATGATCCTGCGTGCCTCGCGTAACTTGTCGAGTGTGGCCGGGATGAAGCTCTGACCGCCGAAACCGGGGTTGACCGACATCAGCAACACCATATCCACCTTGTCGAGAACATAGCCCAGGTAATCCAGCGGCGTGGCCGGGTTGAATACCAGTCCTGATTTGCAACCCTCGCCCCTGATCAGTTGCAGGGTACGGTCAATGTGTTCGCTGGCTTCCGGGTGGAAGGTAATATAACTGGCGCCCGCTTTGGCAAAATCGGGGATCAGCGCATCCACCGGCTTGATCATCAGGTGCACGTCGATCTCGGCAGTCACGCCGTGTTTGCGCAGGGCATCGCACACCAGTGGACCAATCGTCAGGTTGGGCACATAGTGGTTATCCATGACATCAAAATGAACGATGTCAGCCCCGGATTTGAGGACGTTATCCACTTCTTCACCCAGACGGGCAAAGTCCGCGGACAAAATAGACGGGGCAATCTTGTAATCTGGCATAATCCGGGCCTCTTTAATTTGGAATCTGCGGGTAAAATCAAGACCGCGCACTTTACCCGAACAGGGAACCGATTGCAGCCCGTCAGAAACACCGTTCACCGGCGGCCTGGAACCAACCCCGGGCGCACACAGAAAAATACATATAACACACTGTTAATAATGTATTTTATGTCGTTCCCCCGAAATGCGGGATAGACATGGCCGGCGCATGCACGACTGGTTAGAATTCCGCCCTGACAACAAGCGAAGGTAATCCACCATGACCACTGCCAGTCTCGCGATCGTTCTGCATATCCTGTCTGCCGTTGTGTGGGTGGGCGGGATGTTTTTCGCCCATCAGGTTTTGCGCCCGGTCGCGGTTCAGCAGTTCGAACCACCGCAACGCCTGAAACTCTGGACGCAGGTATTCAGACGCTTCTTTCCATGGGTGTGGGTATGTATCGCCCTGCTACTGCTCAGCGGCTACTGGATGGTATTCGGACTGTTCGGGGGAATGGACACTGTCGGCCTGCATATCCACATCATGCAGGCGCTGGGCTGGCTGATGATACTGCTGTTCCTGTACATCTATTTCGTACCGTTTCGGGGAATCAGGGAGGCGGTCATTACCGAACAGTGGCCGCAAGCGGGCAAGTGCCTCAACCGGATCAACGAGCTGAAGGAGGCCGGGTCGTCGATCTG
>JBHHXO010000230.1:0-4959 GCA_046757125.1 Thiogranum sp. | reverse complement strand
ATGGCAGAGACACACCCACATCCCACCGAAGTCAACCTGCACCAGAAGTCCAGGACCCTGGAGATAAAATTCGATGACGGCGCACAGTTTGAAATGAGCTGCGAATACCTGCGCGTATATTCCCCCTCTGCAGAAGTGCAGGGTCACGGACCGGGGGAGGGCGTGCTGCAGGTGGATAAGGAAGGTGTCAACATCAAGACTATCGAACCGGTCGGCAACTACGCCATCCAGATCTATTTCGATGACGACCATAACACCGGCATCTACTCGTGGGACACGCTGTACAAACTGGGCACCAACAAGGACAAGAACTGGCAGGACTACCTTGACAGGCTCAAGGCGGCCGGAGTGCCACACTCCCGGTTCGGCAACAAGACCCTGCCCTGATGACTGACAAGACCACCCACTTCGGCTTCGAGCAGGTTGCCTGGGACGAAAAACAGCGCCGCGTCGGTGGCGTGTTTGACTCGGTCGCGGAAAACTACGACCTGATGAACGACGTCATGTCATTTGGTATTCATCGCCTGTGGAAACGCTTTGCCATCGAACAGAGCGGCGCACGCCGTGGCCAGAAGATACTCGATCTTGCCGGAGGCACCGGTGACCTGGCGGAACGTCTGTCACGCCTGGTGGGAGCGGACGGCGAGGTGGTGGTCGGCGATATAAACAGGGCCATGCTGGACGTAGGACGCGCGCGCCTGCTCGACCGCGGCATTTGCAGCAATGTACAGTATGTACAGGCCAACGCCGAGAACCTGCCTTTTCCCGACAACAGCTTCGACTGCGTAACCATCGCTTTCGGTTTGCGTAATGTGACCGACAAGTCCCGGGCACTGGAGTCCATGTACCGGGTCCTGAAGCCCGGCGGACGCCTGTTGATACTGGAATTTTCCAGGCCGGCCCCCGGCGTGAAACCGATCTACGACCTGTATTCCTTCAGGATACTGCCGCTGATGGGGCGCCTGATTGCCCGGGATGAAGACAGTTATCGCTACCTGGCGGAATCCATTCGCATGCACCCCGGCCAGGAAGAGCTCAAGACCCTGATGGAACAGGCGGGCTTCGAAGACTGCGATTACTTTAACCTGAGTGGCGGCATCGTTGCATTACACCGCGGCTACCACTACTGATCGCCGCTGAACCGGGCCCTTCCCTTGACTCCCGCCTCGACACTGGCAGCCGCTCTGGAAACCGCACTGGATCTGTACCTTAAACAGGACCCGGACACACTGCAACGCTGCGCAGCCCTGGAAGGCAAAATCATAGCGCTGGATATTACCGGGCTGAACCTGTCCCTGTATTTTATGCCCGGAGCTACCGGAATACTGGTGGCATCACGCTATGAAGGGGAGCCGGATACCCGCCTGCGCGGCTCACCGTTCGGACTGGCACGACTGTCGCTCGGATCCAGGGAAGATGCACTTTTTGAAGGCATCGTGGAGATACAGGGCGATACAGAGACCGGCCAGCAGTTCCAGGACATCCTCTCGGCGGTAGACCTGGACTGGGAAGAGATGCTTGCACGGGTCACCGGCGATGTGATCGCACACCAGACCGGCAACCTGGCGCGCAAGGCGGCGCAGTTTCTGGACAACAGTCGCAACACGCTGCAACAGGACCTGTCCGAATACCTGCAGGAGGAGGCGCGCCTGCTACCGACCGGAATCGAGACCGACTATTTTCTCGAAGAGGTGGACCAGCTGCGCGCGGGCGTCGATCGGCTGGCCGCCCGTATTCACCGCCTGGCCCACACGCGCGATTCAGACGCATGATCCGGCCCGCCCAACTACTGCGCCTGCTGCACATCAACTGGGTACTGGTCCGTAACGGACTGGACGAAGTTATTCTGGCGACGCACCTGTTCCGCCCCGTCAGGTTCCTCGGCTACCTCGCACCCTGGCACTGGTATGTACGCAAGACACCGCGCGCGGTGCGTATACGCAAGGCGCTGGAAGACCTCGGCCCTATTTTCATAAAGTTCGGCCAGATCCTGTCCACGCGCCAGGATCTGTTGCCCGACGATATCGCGCGCGAGCTCGCCAGGCTGCAGGACCGTGTTCCGCCTTTCGCCGGTGAACGCGCACGCCAGATTGTTGAACACGCATTTCAGCAACCGGTCAGCGAACTGTTTCACCGTTTCGATGAACAACCGCTCGCTTCGGCATCCATCGCCCAGGTACACGCCGCCACGCTGAAAAGCGGTGAGGACGTGGTGGTGAAGGTCCTCAGGCCAGGCGTGGAAAAAGACATTGCACGCGATGTAAACCTGTTGCGCTACGTCGCCGGGCTGGCGGAAAGATACTGGCGGGACGGGCGCCGCCTGCGGCCCACCGAGGTGGTCGGGGAATTCGAAAAAACCCTGTACGAGGAACTGGACCTGTTGCGCGAAGCCGGCAACGCCTCGCAATTACGCAGAAATTTCAGCGCATCCGGCCTGCTGTACGTCCCGGAGATCTACTGGCCCTACTGTCGGCGCAACGTCATGACCATGGAGCGCATCTATGGTGTGCCGGTCAATGACATCGATGCCCTGCGACGCACGGCTGTCGATCTGAAAACCCTGTCGGAACGCGGGGTGGAGATCTTTTTCACCCAGGTTTTTCAGCATAATTTCTTCCATGCCGATATGCACCCCGGCAATATCTTTGTCGGCCCCGATGGGCGCTATATGGCTGTCGACTTCGGCATCATGGGCACCCTCAGTCCCAGCGACCAGCGCTACCTGGCGGAAAATTTCCTGGCTTTCTTTCGCCGCGATTACCACCGTGTTGCAGAATTGCACGTGGAATCCGAATGGGTGCCGCACGGCACGCGGATCGACGAATTCGAATCAGCCATACGTTCGGTATGCGAGCCGATATTCGAGCGGCCGTTGAAAGAAATCTCT
The DNA here is from genome assembly GCA_046757125.1 of Thiogranum sp. Taxonomy (GTDB): domain Bacteria; phylum Pseudomonadota; class Gammaproteobacteria; order DSM-19610; family DSM-19610; genus Thiogranum. Next base: position 2,072 of record JBHHXO010000230.1, on the reverse strand, counting down.
TTCGGCCAACTGCTGCTGCGCCTGTTCCAGACTGCGCGCCGCTTCGATATGGAAATCCAGCCACAGCTGGTGCTGTTGCAGAAGACCCTGCTGAACATCGAAGGCCTGGGACGTCAGCTTTATCCGGACCTCGATCTCTGGCAGACCGCGAAGCCGTTTCTGGAACGCTGGGTCAGCGAACAGGTGGGTCCGCGCGCATTCATCGGCCGGATGAGCCGCAGCCTGCCGGAGTGGAGCGAGCAGCTGCCGGAAATACCGCAGCTGCTGCATCGCACCCTGCAACAGGCCACGGAAGGAAAACTGCGCATACAGTGGGAATCCCGAGAACTGGAAAAACTGCGCAAGCAAATGCACCGGTCCAGCCAGCGCTCGCTGGCCGCTATCGTCGGCGGCGCCCTCCTCGTCAGCGCATCACTCATCTACGGGCTGGACGGTTATACCCCCGCCATGTTTGCCGGGGCACCGTTACTCAGCTGGATCCTGGGCGGCCTGGCGGTATTTTTCCTTGTCTATGCCTGGACCGACGAATGAACCGGGCATAAAAAAACCCGCCAAATCTGGCGGGTCGGAATGGGCTCTTTAAATTGTTATAGCTTTTGTTGTCCTGTGAGCCTTGTTGTTGTATTGCTACGTTTTGAAGTTCTCTCAACTACCTTCCAACGTTTATTGTGATCAACTCCTCCAACACCGTTTCCGAAAAGCATTTACCACTACTGTATTTTCAATTGGTATTATTATCGGTACTGGTACGTTACATAGAGCAACAAGCGTGCCGATTTTAAATTTTCTTTTAAATCAATGCGTTAGATTTTACGCAAAACAGGGTTGAATTATTGGTGTTAATAATATCGACAAGCCGACACCATAAGAATTCTATAATAGGCCTTATTATTCAATAAGATATTGCAATACGCCCACCAGCCCGGTATCGCCGGGGATCCGTAAAGTTTTTCGACTCATCAGAGGCGTCTGACAACCGCAAACTGCAAATCAGACTTCTACCAGTTTGCGCGCGTAAACCGCAGCCAGCAGCACCGCCAGCGCAACGGCCCAGAACAACCCGATCCACACCGCCGATTGCCTGGCCTTGCGTTTTTCGATCCAGGTCCGGGGTCTGACACCCTTTATTAAAAACACCAGGTTGGCCGACAGGTTCACGCATACGATATTCACCGCCAGCAGCAAGGCCGCACCCGCGGCCATATCGTACTGGCCCGAGGCCAGCACCATGCCAAGTGTCGCTGTAGGTGGCAGCAGGGCCACGGCAACCATGACGCCAACCAGCGCACTGGCCACACCGCTGGTGAGCGACAAAACAGCAGCCGCGCCTGATGCCAGCGCCAGCACGACACCGTCAAAACCAACATCGGTGCGTGCAAGAAGTTCCGCATTGGGATTGAATACCGGCCCTAACCAGCCGATTGCCGCTGACAGCAACAGGGCGAATACCACCCCGGCCAGGTTGGTCCGGAATGATTCCCTGAGCAAATCCCGGTCACCCAGTGTTGCCGCAAATGCCAGTGCGATATTCGGCCCCAGTAATGGCGCGATGACCATGGCGCCGACTATGACAGCGACATTGTTTTCCAGCAGCCCGATCGCAGCGACAACCGTAGACAGAAAAACCAGAATCAGGTAATTCCCGTCCAGGCGCGCCCCTTTCTCGATCTGGTTATAGAGTTCTTCACGCGTGGTACTGGTGCCGACCTTGCTTTCGCCTTTTTTTTCCGGCACGGCATCCTGTTCGGGCCTGGGCAGCACCGCTTCTACAGGCAGCACGACAATACGCGCATTGTCGGACGTCCCGAGCAGGTTCTGCAGCGCATCAAGAACAATCTGGCGTTTGGCATCATCCACCAGCATACGCAGACTGCGGCGCTGATCCTCGACCGTCTGGCTGTACCAGTAGTCGAGCGCGCCGTATTGCTCGGCCAGTCCTGTCAGCGTATCGAGATGGCCTGCATCGGCAACGACTTCAATAAGCTTCAACAGCGCTCCTTCAGGGCAATCTGCAGCGGGCCGGTAAAACGGAAACCTGCCGGCGCACTAATGCGGCCGCTGCAGGTCGGCTT
>JBHHXO010000229.1:0-4996 GCA_046757125.1 Thiogranum sp. | reverse complement strand
CATCCGGAATGAGGCCATGAAACGCCTGTAAACGTAGAGTGGAACTAATTGCTCATGCACGTTTGAAGCTGCAAAAATAGTGGACGTGGTAGCCGACATCGTACGTGGGACTGGCTCAATGCACTATATGAGGACGTGAGCCGAAGGATGAACACAATATCTTGTGAGGACGATGAGTCCATGAGCCCCAATGAGAGTGAGATGCGAGCCCCGCAGAGTGTGGCACACGACAGGCATCTAGCCGCTTCAGGCTTGTTGTAATGCATGGATCAAACTCCTAGGATAGTCGCTGGCATTTTCGATGCATGCGTGCTCACTCAACAGGAGGTGTTCCGATGAAAACAAGAATTGCGCTCACGGTAGCCGTCGCGGCGCTGTTTTTCCACTCCGCTGCCATGGCCGGCAAGGCGGAAGCGGAAAAATGGGTCAATAACGAATTCCAGCCCTCCACCCTCTCGAAAGCCGATCAGATGAAGGAAATGGCTTGGTTCATCAAAGCCGCCGCCCCCTTCAAAGGCATGGAAATCAACGTCCTGTCGGAAACCATCCCGACCCACGAGTACGAATCCAAGACGCTCACCAAGGCCTTCGAGGAAATCACCGGCATCAAGGTCAACCACCAGGTGCTCGGCGAAGGCGAAGTGGTACAGGCGGTACAGACACAGATGCAGACCCGCCGCAATTTGTATGACGCCTATATCAATGACTCGGATCTGATCGGCACCCACTCGCGCCTGCAACTGGCGGTCAATCTCACCGACTGGATGTCCGGCGAGGGCAAGGATGTCACCGATCCGATGCTCGACGTCAAGGATTTCATCGGCATCTCGTTTACCACCGGACCGGACGGCAAGATCTACCAGTTGCCCGATCAGCAGTTCGCCAACCTGTACTGGTTCCGTTACGACTGGTTCCAGCGTCCGGATCTGAAAGAACGCTTCAAGGCGAAATACGGCTACGACCTCGGCGTGCCCGTGAACTGGTCCGCCTATGAGGACATCGCCGAATTCTTTACCAATGATGTCAAGAAAATCGACGGCGTGCGGGTTTACGGACACATGGATTACGGCAAGCGCGCCCCGGATCTGGGCTGGCGCATGACCGATGCCTGGCTGTCCATGGCCGGCGAGGGCAGCAAGGGCCTGCCCAACGGCATCCCGGTCGATGAATGGGGGATCCGCATGGAAAAAGGCAGCTGCAACCCGGTCGGGGCCTCTGTCTCCCGGGGTGGCGGCGCAAACAGTCCAGCGGCGGTCTATGCGATCCGCAAATGGGATGAATGGCTGCGCAAGTACGCCCCGCCCGGAGCCGCCAGCTATGACTTTTATCAATCCCTGCCGGCCCTGTCGCAAGGCAACGTAGCTCAACAGATCTTCTGGTACACCGCGTTTACCGCCTCGATGGTGGCGCCGAAAAGCTCCGGCAACAACACCGTCGACGATAACGGCAAGCCCTTGTGGCGCATGGCCCCTTCCCCCCACGGACCCTACTGGGAAGACGGCCAGAAACTCGGCTACCAGGACGCCGGTTCCTGGACCCTGTTTAAATCCACCCCGGTGAAACGGCGCAAAGCGGCCTGGTTGTACGCGCAATTCACCGTCTCCAAGACTGTGTCCCTGAAGAAAAGCCACGTCGGCCTGACGATTATCCGCGACAGCGACATTCACCATGCCTCGTTCACCGAACGCGCCCCCAAGCTGGGCGGACTGGTGGAGTTCTACCGCTCACCGGATCGGGTGCGCTGGTCGCCGACCGGCGTCAATGTGCCGGACTATCCGAAGCTGGCGCAGATCTGGTGGCAGCAGATCGGGGATGTGAATTCCGGCACTTTCACACCCCAGCAGGCCATGGACCGGCTGGCCGGGGAAATGGACACAGTGATGGCCCGCATGCAGGTTGCCGATGAAAAGGCTAAGACCTACGGCGGTTGTGGGCCGCGCCTGAATGAAGAGCGCGATCCCTCCTACTGGCTGAACAAGCCGGGATCACCCAAAGCCAAGCTGGCCAATGAAAAGCCGAAAGGCGAAACCATTGATTACAAAGAACTGATCAAGCGCTGGCAGGACGGCTGACGACCGCCACCCGGACGGCAATGGGATGCCGGTACGCACAGCGGGATGTCCGCCGTGCGTACCGGTGACCTGCTCTGGCGTCGTGGTTAGAGTGTAAATCCATGTCCATCGAGCTGCGTAAGATCAGCAAACGGGTCGGCGCCGAGACCTATATTCACACTACGGATCTACTTCTCGAGGAAGGCGGTTTCAATATCCTCCTCGGCACCACGCTGGCCGGCAAGACGACCCTCATGCGGCTGATGGCCGGGCTCGAAGCCCCCACCGCCGGTGACATCATTGTTGACGGCGACAATGTCACCGGCGTACCGGTACAAAAGCGCGCCGTGGCCATGGTCTACCAGGCCTTTATCAACTACCCGAACATGAGCGTGTTCGACAACATCGCCTCGCCGTTGCGGGTGGCGCGGCTACCCGCTCAGGAAATCCGGCAGCGGGTTCAGGCGATGGCTGATCTGCTGCAACTAGGGCCCCTGCTCGAGCGCCTGCCGGCAGAATTGTCCGGCGGACAACAGCAGCGTACCGCCCTGGCCCGGGCCCTGGTCAAGCGCGCGCCCCTGGTGTTGCTGGACGAACCCCTGGCCAATCTCGACTACAAGCTGCGCGAAGAGATGCGCGACGAACTGCCGAAATTGTTCAAAGACAGCGGCACCACGGTGGTCTATGCCACCAGCGAGCCACCGGAAGCCCTCATGCTCGGCGGCCATACCGCCACGGTTCACGAAGGCCGGGTAACCCAGTACGGACCCACCGCCGAAATTTACCGCCAGCCGAATACTCTTTTGAGTGCACGGATCTTCTCCGACCCGCCGATCAACACCGCTACCATCAGCAAGCGCGGAACGTCGTTTTGTCTGTCCGATGCCATCCACTGGCCGGTACCGGAACGCCATCGCGGACTTGACGACGGCGAGTACCTCATGGGCCTTCGCCCGCATCATCTGGTGGCCCCGGGATCCCACGGCGTCGGGCTTAAGGTCGACGCCACGGTGCAGATCGCGGAAATCAGCGGCTCGGAGAGCATCATCCATGTGGTCATCGCCGGGAATCACTGGGTCTCCCAAAGCCAGGGCGTACATACCTTCGCTGTCGGCGACAGTGTCCAGTTGACTCTCAACGTTGATCGCTGCCTGTATTTTGCCGGTGATGGACACAGGCTGCACTGAGCACCGGCCATGGCGGAAATCTCCCTGCAACAACTGCAACACAGTTATGTCCCGAACCCACAGGATTCGCAGGACTATGCGCTTAAAGACATCGATGCCGAGTGGTCCGATGGCGGCGCCTACGCCCTGCTGGGGCCCTCGGGCTGCGGCAAAACAACGCTGCTGAATATTATTTCAGGTCTTCTGGTGCCGACCTGCGGTCGGGTGTTGTTCGACGGCGTGGACGTGACCGGGACGCCCACCATTGAACGGCAGATCGCCCAGGTGTTTCAGTTCCCGGTGGTATACGACACCATGAGCGTGTTCGATAACCTGGCGTTTCCCCTGCGTAACCGGGGCCTGGACGAAACCCGCATCAAGATTCGGGTCGAGGAAATCGCCAGCCTGCTGGATCTCGGCGGCGCTCTGCATCAACGGGCTGCCGGACTCAGTGCCGACGGTAAACAGAAAATATCCCTCGGCCGGGGCCTGGTGCGCGAGGACGTCAATGTCATCATGTTCGATGAGCCCCTGACGGTCATCGATCCGCACCTCAAATGGCAGTTGCGATCCAAGCTCAAAGAACTCCACCAGCGCATCGGCGTGACCATGATCTATGTGACCCACGATCAAACCGAAGCCCTGACCTTTGCCGACCAGGTGGTGGTCATGCATGACGGCGTGGTGGTCCAGGTCGGCACCCCCACCGATCTGTTTCAAAATCCCCGCCACACTTTCGTCGGCCATTTCATCGGCTCCCCGGGAATGAACGTCCTGCCCTGCACGGTCAGCGGTGGACAGGTGCGGTTTGCCTCCGAGCCCATCGCTACCGCCTCGGCGGAACTGCCGGCCATGGACACGGGCCGGCTGGAGATCGGAGTCCGCCCGGAATATGTGGAGTTCGCCAGCGAAGGGGTGCCGGTGGAGATCGTCAAAGTCGACGATCTGGGCCGCCACCGGGTGGTCGAGACCCGGCACCAGGAGCACACCATCAAGCTGATTGTCCAGGAAGACAGTCCGATCCCCGAAGACCGGCCGCGCATCGCTTTCGAGCCGGCCCACACCCGGGTTTATCACGACGGCTGGGTGGTCGCCTGAAATGAACAAGATTCATAACCGCAAAGCTTGGTTACTGGTTATCCCCGTGGTCGCGCTGGTGGCCTTCAACGCCCTGATTCCGCTGATGACGGTGGTCAATTATTCGGTGCAGGAAACTTTCGGCGACAATGTGTTTTTCTGGCAGGGGGTAACCTGGTTCGAACAAGTGCTGCGATCGGAACGCTTTCACGACGCGTTTTTACGGCAACTGGCCTTCACCGGCACCATTTTGCTGATCGAAGTGCCCCTGGGTGTCGCCGTGGCCCTGAGCATGCCCCGCAAAGGCCCCTGGGTCTCGGTGTGCCTGGTGTTGATGGCCCTGCCCCTGCTCATCCCTTGGAACGTAGTCGGGGCCATGTGGAATATCTTTGCTCTGCCGGAAACCGGCCTGCTGGGGCACAGCATCAATGCCTTGGGAATCGACTATAACTTCACCCGCCAGCCCGTTGCGGCATGGCTGACCACCGTGCTCATGGATGTCTGGCACTGGACTTCCCTGGTGGTGCTGCTCGCCTATGCGGGCCTGTGCGCGATCCCCGATGCCTATTACCAGGCCGCCCGCATCGACGGCGCTAATGCCTGGGCGGTATTTCGCTATATTCAGTTGCCGAAGATGAAACGGGTACTGACCATCGCTATTTTGCTGCGCTTCATGGACAGTTTCATGATCTACACCGAGCC
>JBHHXO010000228.1:0-5023 GCA_046757125.1 Thiogranum sp. | reverse complement strand
AGCAGCAGGCCATAGAAGGTAAAAAATATCGAGGTGTCCCAGCCAAGCGCTGACGCCGTCGATGCGAGGATGAAGGGCGGGTAGGCCCAGTCGAGGGTCCCCTTGGTTGCAATGATTGCCATGGATGGCGTTTGGGTATCTTCGATCTGCTGCAGCTTTTCCGGCAACAGTTCATCGAGTTTACTGCTTAACCACTGATCCATATCAGCGTTTGCGACTTCAGCGTTCATAGCGTACCTCCTGTCGGAGTGGGTGGGTTAGACGGTCTGTGCTACTATTACTTGAGTGCAAACCAGTTGGTCTGTAGAATACAAACCGACCGGATGGTTTGTCAATAGCTTTCCGCAATGAGTTCCCTAATAATGACGGGAATCAAACAGTCAGGTGAAGTATGGACAGTGCACCAAATGTGACCCGCATCGAGCGCAACCCGGATCAGACACGCAGCCGCATCCTGGAAGCCGCGTTCCTGGAAATGTACCGCAACGGTTTCCAGGGGATGCGACTGGACGAGGTGCTCAAGGCGACCGAGCTGACCAAGGGCGCGCTGTACCATCATTTTCCCAGTAAACAGGCGCTGGGTTATGCGGTGGTCGATGAAGTGATTATTCCGACCATGGGGGCCATGTGGCTGCAGCCGCTCAAGGCTGCATCAGACCCGCTTGCCGGACTGGTATCGGTTATCGAAAAAATACCTGATGACAGGCCGTTCCCGGAGATGATCGAGTATGGTTGCCCGCTTAATAATCTGGCCCAGGAGATGTCTCCTCTGGATGAAGGCTTCAGACAGCGGCTGGATTATGCCTTCTGTGTCTGGCACGACGTGACCCGGGAAGCACTGGAGCGTGCGCGCCTGCAAGGTACCTTGCGCGACGACGTGGACTGTGACGAAACGGCAACCTTTATCATGGCTGCGCTGGAAGGATGCATCGGTATCGCCAAGAATGCGCAGAGCGTTGAACGGCTGCGCGTGTGTAACCGCGGACTGATCCGGTTTATTGAATCCCTGAGGTCCTGATAAACCAAACAAGGAATTTTATGTCGCGATCTTTGGCCGAATGGCTGGTGCGCTGGCGCTGGCTGTGTGTTGTGCTGGTACTTGCCTTAGTGGGTCTCGCGGCCAGTGGCGTCCGTTTCCTGGGATTTTCCAACGACTACCGGGTATTCTTCAGCGCGGAAAACCCGCAGCTCATTGCCTTTGAAAACCTGCAGAATACCTACACCAAATCGGACAATGTGCTGTTCGTTCTGGCACCGGCGGATGGCAATGTATTCACACCGGACACCTTGCGGGCTGTCGAATGGCTGACCGAGCAGGCGTGGCAGATTCCCTATTCGATTCGCGTGGACTCGGTTACCAATTTCCAGCACACCCGCGCAGAGGAAGATGATCTGATCGTCGAAGACCTGGTCATGCAGGCGGAAAAACTTGGAGCGGACGAGCTGAAGTACATACGCGCGGTGGCCGTCAACGAACCCCTGCTGGTCAATCGTATCGTTTCCCCCAGCGGGCACGTTACCGCGGTGAATGTCATCATCCAGTTGCCGGGCGTCGATCCGGCAGCGGAAGTACCGGAAGTCGTCAGTTTTTCACGTGACCTGGCCGGCCGGCTTACAGAACGCTTTCCCGACATAGGAGTTCATCTTACCGGTATCGTGTTTCTGAATAACGCGTTTTCGGAAATGGCGATGCAGGACATGCGCACGCTGGTGCCGATCATGTTTGCCATCATTATACTGGTGATGGCCGTACTGATACGCTCGGTGTGGGGGACGCTGGCCACCTTGCTGGTCATTGTCCTGTCCATCATAACGGCGATCGGCATGGCGGGCTGGCTGGGTATCCAGCTCACGCCGCCCTCGGCCAGCTCACCGACCATGATCATGACGCTGGCGGTCGCGAACTGCGTGCATCTGCTGGTGACCTTCCTGCAGCAACTGCGGCAGGTGGAATCAAGATCCGCGGCCATGATCGAAAGCCTGCGCCTCAATCTGCAACCGGTTTTCCTGACCAGCATGACGACGGCAATCGGGTTCATGTCCATGAATTTCAGCGATGCGCCGCCGTTCCGTGACCTGGGTAACATCGTTGCCATCGGTGTCGTGTCGTCCTTCGTCTATTGCATCTCCCTGTTGCCGGCGCTGATGCTGCTGTTCCCGGTCAGGGTGAAGGCCGCACGCAGCCAGTCGGTAGCGGGCATGGATGCACTGGCGGGATTCGTTATTAACTACCGTGTACCGGTCCTGTGGGGCATGTCCTTGCTGGTCATCGGACTGGTAGCGTTTGTACCGGCAAACGAACTCAACGACGAATTCGTGGAATATTTCGACGAGGAAGTCCCTTTTCGGATAGACACCGATTTCACCACGGACAACCTGACCGGGCTCTACAATATTTCCTATTCCCTCGAAGCGGGCGAAGCGGGGGGTATCAGTGAGCCGGAGTTCCTGAACAAGCTGGAGGAGTTCGCGGTCTGGTATCGGCAACAGCCCGAGGTCATGCACGTCAATACGCTGTCAGACACCATGAAAAGGCTCAACAAGAACCTGCACGGTGACGATCCCGACTGGTACCGGATACCGGACCGGCGCAACCTGGCGGCACAGTACCTGCTGCTGTATGAAATGTCGCTGCCCTACGGGCTCGACCTCAACAACCAGATCAATGTCGACAAGTCGGCGACCAAACTGGATGTGTCGCTGCAGAGCATTTCGAGCAACCAGACCATAGCGCTGGAGGAACGGGCGCAGCGCTGGCTGGCGGACAATGCCCCGGTATCCATGCAGGTGCACGGCGCCAGCCCCACCGTGATGTTCTCGCACATCGGGGCGCGCAATATACGCAGCATGCTTACCGGTACCACGCTGGCGCTGGTGCTTATTTCTTTTATCCTGATATTCGCCCTGCGCTCGCTGCGTATCGGCCTGATCAGTATTATTCCCAACCTGGTACCGGCGGGGATGGCGTTCGGTCTGTGGGGATTGCTGGTGGGCGAGGTCGGCCTGGCCCTGTCGGTGGTCACCGGGATGACGCTGGGTATCGTGGTTGACGATACGGTGCATTTTCTCAGCAAGTACCTGCGCGCACGCCGGGAAGAAAGGCTGTCGTCCCCCGATGCCGTGCGCTACGCCTTCCACAACGTGGGTACCGCGCTGTGGATAACCTCGATGGTACTGATAGCCGGGTTCATGGTGCTGACCCAGTCCCCGTTCAAGCTGAACTCCGGCATGGGACTCCTGACCGCAATCACTATCGGCCTGGCACTGCTTGCCGACTTTCTGTTATTACCAACCCTGCTGATGACACTGGATAAAAAGGAACACTATGAGACACCTATGGCTACTGATCCTGTCAAGTCTGTCGTTTAGTCTGCCGGCGCAAACCGCCCAGGAACGCGGACTGGAAATCGCCGTAGAGGCGGATCGCCGGGACACCGGCTTTCACGATTCACAGGCGTCGATGCGCATGATCCTGCGCAACAGGCAGGGCGATGAAAGCATACGTGATATTCGCGTGCGCACCCTCGAGCAGCTGGATGACGGCGACAAGAGCCTGACCATGTTTGACAAGCCTGCGGATGTCAAAGGCACGAATTTTCTGACTTTTACCCATAAAACCGGACCCGATGACCAGTGGTTGTACCTGCCGGCATTGAAACGCGTAAAACGTATATCCTCGCGCAACAAGTCCGGGCCGTTCATGGGCAGCGAGTTTGCCTACGAGGACTTGTCTTCACAGGAAATCGAAAAATACACCTACAAATACCTGCGTGACGAGGCCTGCGGCGAACTGCAGTGTTTTGTCATCGAGCGTATCCCGGTCGACAGGTATTCGGGCTACACGCGCCAGCTCGTGTGGCTGGACCAGCAGGAATACCACCCGCAGAAAATTGTTTTCTACGACCGCAAGAACGCACTGCTCAAAACGCTCACGTACAGTGATTATCGCCAGTACCTGGACAGGTTCTGGCGTGCCCATGAAATGTTCATGGAGAATCACCAGACAGGTAAAAGCACGCGGCTGGTCTGGGAGAATTACCGTTTCCGGACCGGGTTGACGGAGCGGGACTTTGATCGCAACAGCCTGAAACGGGCCAGATAGTTCGTTGTATCCGCCACCTCGCCCTAGCGGATCTCTTCGATAGACAGCGTTTTTTCCACGACCACAGGCGTGATCACGGCGTAGCCCTGGAGCTGCCAGTGGGCCAGTTCGGTGATGGCTGACGGCGTGACCTTGATGAAGTCGTAGAAGTCCTCTTTCCTGTAGCCATAGTCTTCCGCGGCAAGCCCGCATACGCGGAATTCAACACCGAGTTCCGCGTAATAACGCATTCTTTCCACGGCATCCCTGTACTTTGCGTAATTCCTGCGCGCCACGGTTACGATTTCCGTGCCGTGGATAATGACCTTCAGGTCCATGAACTCCGGTGCCATGTCATAGGGCGAGTCCATTAACGGGTTTACCAGTGAGCGTATCCAGTACAGCGCGGAATTGATCTTTTGCGGGTTATCGAGATAGAAGTCGAATATGACCTTCTGTTCCGTATAGGGGGTCTGCACGAAGCTGGCACCCTTGTCAGCGTGCGCAAACGACGACAGCAGCAAGATCAGGAACACCAGTATTTTCATCTGCACATGTGTCACCACGGCCCGGTACCGAATAGTATAGACAATAATTGCCGGGGCGGGAGGCGTGCCCCCGCGGCAGGTGCCTACAGCGACCGGTCGGCGAGCTCCCGCCTTTTCTCGTAGGCTTCACGCGCGATGCGGACGTCTTCCAGGAACCAGGGCAGCTCCCTGAGCGTCAGCGCCTGGGGCCCGTCCACCAGCGCCTGCGAAGGTTCCGGGTGAAAATCGACAAGCACCATGTTGGCGCCTGCGATGACCCCCTGCGCAGTGACGTGCATCACGTCCAGCATGCCGTCCGGCGCGCGATCGCGGGTGCCTACCGAATGTGACGGATCGATACACACCGGCATGCGCGTCAGGCGCTTGACCACCGGCACGTGGGCGAAGTCGACAA
>JBHHXO010000227.1:0-5025 GCA_046757125.1 Thiogranum sp. | reverse complement strand
GCTGGTGACGCGCCCCGCAGCACAGGCCGGGCCGCTGTGTGAACGCATCGAGCAGCAGGGCGGAACGGCGTTGCGTTTCCCGGTGCTGGAGATTACACCGCCTGCGGATCCACAGGCAGTAACACGCTTCAGCGAGCGGCTGGACACTTTCGACTGGGCTTTTTTTGTCAGCGCCAACGCGGTGCATATGGCCCTGTCCGAGATTCTGAAGCAACGCGACTGGCCGGTGTCAGTACGCATAGCCGTCATCGGTAAACGCTCCGCTGAGGAATTACAACGCTTCGGCCTGACGGCTGACCTGGTGCCGGCAAGCCGTTTCGACAGCGAGGGGTTGCTGGCGTTACCGCAGATGCAGCAGGTGGAAGGTAACAACTGCGTTATTTTCCGTGGCGGGGGTGGACGCAGCCTGCTGGCAAATACCCTGCGTGAGCGCGGTGCCAGGGTCGAGTATGTCGAAGCCTACGCGCGTAGGCGGCCAGCACTTGACAGCAGCGCCATCGTGGCTCGGCTGCGCGCCGGCCGGATTGATATCGTGTTGGTAAATAGCGTCGAAAGTTTACAAAATCTGCTTGAAATGTTGGGATCTTCTGCAAGGCAGCTGTTGTTGGATACGCCCTTGCTGGTGGTCAGCGAACGCCTGGCCGCAGCTGCCGGGGAACTGGGCTTTACCCGGCCGCCGCTGGTGGCGGACAGTGCCAGCGACAGTGCGGTCATGAATGCGTTACTGGACTGGCGAACGCAGCCGCAGCAATAGGCTGTACAGCCTGACCCGGAAGTGTGCTTGCGCCCCGCCCATTGGGTAAGTGTTGATAGAGCACTAGTACCTTTGCTGCCTTCAGGTACAATTTGAATTAACCGGACTCAAACAGCAGCCAGTCTTAACCCCTATGAGCGAATCACAGCCACTAGCCGTACCGGACTCCGACCCGCAGTCTGAACCCGGGCAGGTTCAGGATAGCCCCGCCCCCCGCCCCGGGCAGTCACTTGCAACGGTCCCCCTGATCCTGTCCCTGCTGGCGCTGGGCCTGTCCATCGGTCTTGCTGTCGCGGCCTGGTTCTCCTGGCACGAGTTGCAGCAGCTGGCCGGGGCGCAGTCGGGTACGGAAACACGCCTGGAAAGCCGCCTTGAACCGCTGCGATCGTCACTGGACGGCGTGCAGGAAGCGCTGCGCAACGAACGTCAGCAGATGGAGCGGAAACTGGAAGAGCTGTCCGGTGAACAGCAGCGCACCGGCGAACAGGTCAGCGTGCTGGCGGCCCTGACAGGGCGTAGCGAACAGGGCTGGAGCCTGGCTGAAGTGGAATACCTGCTGCGTATCGCCAACCAGCGATTACAGTTACAGCGCGATGTCAAAACCGCACAACAGGCGCTGCGGGCAGCGGATGCCCGACTGCAGGAGCTTGCAGACCCGCAGTTTCTGAAAGTTCGCGAGCAGCTGGCGCGGGAACTGGAAGCGCTGCAAGCCGTTGCCCTCGTGGATGTCGACGGTATCTCGGCGCGGCTGGGTGCCCTGATGGAGCTTGTCGATGAGCTGACAGTAGAGGGCAGCAAGTACCGGCCGGCGGTCCGGACAGAGGCAGACAGGTCTGCAGATGCCGCTGCGATACAGGACTGGCGCGAGCTGCCGGCGCTGTTATGGTCAGTGGTGTCCGATCTGTTCCGCATCCGCGAACACGACAAACCGGTCAGCCCCATGCTGCCGCCCGAACGCGAGTATTTCCTGCGCGAGAACCTGCGCCTGCAGCTGTCCGCGGCGCGCCTGGCGTTATTGCGTGATGACAGTGTTCAGTACCAGGCGACCCTGGCGACGGCCAGCAGCTGGCTGAACGACTATTTTTCCGCCAGTGACGCACGGGTAAAGGAATTGCTGGTGCAGCTTGAGCAGTTGGCCGCTATCGATGTGGCGCCGCAGTTGCCCGATGTTTCCGCCTCACTGCGCCTGTTGCGCCAGCAGCTGAAACTTGGCGCGCAGCAGGCCGTACTGCCTGCCGTGCCTGCCGCAGGTCCGGCGGATACCACCGCCACGGAAACGGAACAGCCGTCCGGGTCCGGGGACAACGCGGAAAGCGCCTCATGAAATGGTTGTTGCTGGCGCTGGTGGCGCTGCTGGCCTCGGTGACAGTCGCATTGGTGGCGTTGCCGGACCCCGGTTACGTCCTGCTGGGGTACGGGAAATACAGTGTAGAAACATCCCTGTTGGTATTGCTGGTGGTGCTGGGCCTGTTATATCTGGGCGTGCGTTTGCTTGCCGGCCTGTGGCACGTGCCGGCAAAAGTGTCTCAATGGGAAAACCGGCGTCACAGCCTGCGCCTGCAACGCCTTTTCGATGGTGCCGTGATCGACCTGGCGGAAGGTCGGCCGGAGCGCGCCGAGCGCCGCCTGGCGCGCGTGCTAAAGTCTCGTCAGGCACCGTTGCAGGCTTATCTGACCGCGGCGAAGGTCGCGGCCCGGATCGGTGCCGATGCGCGTCGCGATACTTATCTCGAGCTTGCCCGGCAACGCAACCCGGCGGCAGAAATAACCGTGGCATTGACACAGGCAGAGATTCTGCTGTCTGCGGCACAACTGGAACAGGCGCAGACAGTGCTTACCCGCCTGCGCAATTCAGCACCGCGTAACCGCCAGGTGCTGCGCCTCCTGATGCAGCTCTATGTACAACAGCAGGACTGGCAGCAGTTGCGCGACCTGTTGCCCGAGTTGCGCCGCAGCCAGGTGCTGGACGAGCGCCAGTGGCAGCAACTGGCCGTCAAGGTCTACCGGGAGCGGGTGCTGGCGCTCTCTTCAGGAACTGACGTGGAGACACTGAAAGCCGGCTGGAGACAGTTGCCGCCGCCGGTGCAGCAGGATGAAGGTCTGCTGGCGGTTTATATCGAGCAACTGTTGCGCCTGGGCGAGCACGAGCAGGCCGAACAGTTGCTGGGTGCGCGCATCAGGGACGGCTGGAACCAGCGCCTGGTTTATCTGTATGGTGACTTGCAAAGCGGGGACGCGTCCGCGCAGCAGGCCCACGCTGAACGCTGGCTTGAACAGCATCGGGAGGATCCGGTGCTGTTGCTCAGCCTGGCAAAGATCAGTTTGCGTAACCAGCTGTGGGGCAAGGCGCGCAGTTACCTCGAAGCCAGCATCGATATACAGCCCAGCGCAGAGGCGTACCGTTTGCTGGGCACCCTGCTGGAACAGCTGGACGAACCCGATAAAGCGGCGGAATGTTACCGCAAAGGTGTGGAATTGCCGGGACAGGGGCTGGCCGGCGTGGCATTACCGGACGGCGAAGCAGCGCCGGCGACAAACGTAGTGCCGATCAGCCGCTCTGCTTGATCTTGTCCAGCACGTCCTGTGCGAATTCAAAGGCGTCCGAGTAGATATGGTCAAGGTGCGCACCCTGCGCAACCAGGGCCGGTGTAGCGGCTTCGATCATTGCCGGCGGGCCACTCATGTAGATATCGAACTCGCCCAGATCAGGGTAACAGCCGGTGAGTGTTTCGTGCAGCTGTCCGCTTGCGCCCTGCCACCGGTCCGCCTGATCAGGCTTTGACAGCACCGGGGTATAGGTGAAATTGGGGAACTGCTTCTCCCATTCCCGTGCCACGTCATGCATATACAGGTCGCGCCGGGCACGCACCCCCCAGAACAGGTGGACAGGCCTGTCCACGCCGATGTGGAACGCGTGCTCGAGCATCCCCTTGAGGGGCGCAAAACCGGTGCCGCCGGCCATCATCAGTATCGGACGCCTTGATTCTTCGCGCAGGTAGAAGGAGCCCAACGGTCCTTCGATCCGCAGCAGCGCGCGGTTGCGCATGCCTTCAAAGACGTGCCCGGTAAAGGAGCCTCCGGGTACATGCCGGATATGCATTTCCAGGTACTCGTCATGGTGGGGTGCATTGGCGATGGAAAAGGCGCGCCGACGACCGTCTTTCAGGATGAATTCGACATATTGTCCGGCGAGAAACTGCAGGCGTTCGCTTTCCGGCAGCTTGAGGCGTACCAGCATAACGTCGTGCGACAGACGTTCCAGTTGTTCTGCGCGGCATGGTAACATCTTGATACTGATGTCATTTTCTGCTTGCACTTCGCGCACGCTGATGACCAGGTCGCTGCGCGGGTGGGCCTGGCAAATGATGAGCTTCCCGTCTGTATCCTCTTCGGCGAGCGCTTCCGGCTCACCGTCCGGGTAGTGGACACTGCCCGAATCCAGCGTCGCAATGCAGGTACCGCAGGCGCCATTGCGACAGCCGTAAGGCAAACCGACACCGCAGCGCAGCGCAGCCGCCAGAACGGTTTCCCCGCTTTCAACCGGAAACCGATGACCGCTGGATTTAATTTCGACACTGAATGCCATGCAGTTTCCCAATAGCGAAAGATTCGCATTCTCGTTCATTTCGGGCGCAGGGTAAACGCATGAATTCTGTTGTATTTGTCTATGCGGGGGGTGCGGGGTGCGGTTCGGTCGGTGATTGACGCCGTCAGGCCGGTTGCCGAACCTTTTTAAGGTTGCTGCTGCACAGTTCTTCGAGTGGTGCGGGTTTGGCGATGGCGTAGCCCTGTGCGTAATCGACGCCGATAGCGGCCAGCGCTTCCAGTGTCGCCTGGTCCTCTACGAACTCGGCGATGGTTTTCATGCCCATCGCGTGGCCGATCTGGTTGACGGCCTCAACCATGGCGCGGTCGATCGGTTCCGCTACCAGGTCGCGGACATAGCTGCCGTCGATCTTGAGGTAATCGACCGGCAGGCGTTTCAGATACTGGAAAGAGGACATTCCGCTGCCAAAGTCATCCAGCGAGAATTTGCAGCCCATGCCCTTGAGGATGAGGATAAACCGGGTTGCCTCTTCCAGGTTGGCGATAGCCGCCGTTTCGGTAATCTCGAAATAGATGTTCTCCGGGTCCAGCGATGACGTGTCGATGAGATCGACCACGATGCCGAGGAAGACGCTCGAAGACAGGGATTGTCCTGACAGGTTGATAGCCAGCCGGCGGTCTGCCAGCGCCGGGTTGTCATTTTCCGCAAGCCACTTGAAGGTGTT
>JBHHXO010000226.1:0-5042 GCA_046757125.1 Thiogranum sp. | reverse complement strand
GGAGGCGGTCACATGAAATTCCACACCAAAACTCATCAGTATTGCTGCGCCAGTAAGATGTGTCCGGGTAGTGTGCCGAGGCTGTCGTTGACAGCGTCCAG
The DNA here is from genome assembly GCA_046757125.1 of Thiogranum sp. Classification (GTDB taxonomy): domain Bacteria; phylum Pseudomonadota; class Gammaproteobacteria; order DSM-19610; family DSM-19610; genus Thiogranum. The sequence goes on along the minus strand of JBHHXO010000226.1, from coordinate 4,941 downwards.
CGAACGGCGGATCCGGAAGCACGGCAGGCGAGCCGGTCATCGTCAGCTCTGACACTGGATACACGCGCACCATGATGGGGTGAGAAATGGGTCAACGTTACACCGAACTGTCCGATAAGCTGAAACAGTTTATCGAGGCGCAGAAAATATTTTTTGTGGGCACCGCAATGGCGGATGGCCGGGTGAATATTTCACCAAAGGGTATGGATTCTTTACGCGTGCCGGGCAGGAACAGGGTCGTGTGGCTGAACGTGACAGGCAGCGGTAATGAAACCGCTGCCCACGTACAGGAAAATCCGCGCATGACGCTGATGTTTGCCGCGTTTGAAGGGAATCCCATGATCCTGCGTCTCTACGGTGCGGCAAGGGTGATTCATCGAACCGATCCGGAATGGGAAGAATGCCTTGCCCTGTTCGACCCGCTTCCCGGCGCAAGGCAACTGTTTGACCTTTCCATCGATCTGGTTCAGACCTCGTGCGGTATGGCGGTACCGTATTTTGAATATACCGGCGAGAGGGAGCAGTTAAATGCCTGGGCGAACAAGAAGGGTGAAGCCGGGATAAGGTCGTACTGGCATGAGAAAAACCAGGTCAGCCTTGATGGCAAACCGACCCGGATTGTGGAGAAGAACGGTTGACACGATACTGTGTTTGGCAGAGGGGCGGGCGGCTACCACGCTTGCGTTACGCTCGCAATGACGACACATCAGAGGATCCCTAAGCGAGATGGCTAAAGAATATACATGATTACATCGCGCTGGATAATCCGGCGGCTGCTATTGGCCGCAGCGTGTGCCTTACTCCCTGCCAGGCGCTTCCGGCAGCGGGTCGCGTAAGCGGAAAAATTCCCGTGGCGCGACGTACTGCAATACCCCCTTGCCACCCTTGTCGATAATCAGGTCCAGGCCCTTGTCGGGGTAGAGCAGGTGGGTTTTCTGCTCATCGCCGATAATTTCCGCGGGCTCGCCGAAACGCCTGATGGCTGTCGGCTGGTCCAGGCTGACGGTGGGGATAAAGGCGATGGCCTGTACCGGGGCCTGCCAGGCTGTCGGCAGATCGTCAGTGCGCAGGCGGAGTTTGCGCGCACCGGTTTTGAGATAGTCGGTTTTTGTCGACCGTTCGACCATGCGCATCAGCCGGTCGGCTGTCAGCTGTGCCGTCAGCACCAGTTTCCCCGAGAACACGCCGGCGGTGTAGCGCTCGTAGTACATCTCCAGGCTGTGGTCTTCGCCGTTGGTGCTGATGATCGCCAGTTCCATGTCCGGCCCGAGGTGCGCGCGTGCCTGGCCCATGGTGTCCCGACCAAGCGTGATGCCGAATATTCTTGAGCGACCTTCCGGCAGTATCGCTATCTGCCAGGGCAGTCCCTGGACGGTGCCCGTGGGTGTTCCGCTATCGGGCTTCAGGGAGAGAAAGGCGCCGATTACGATAGGAGTTAGAAACAGCAGTAGCGAGAAAAGTTTTGTCATGATCGGGAGGAGGGCTGCAAGGGCTCACTGTACCGGTATGTGTGGCAGACAGACAGGTCTGCGAAACACGCTCCAGGTGTAAAAGTTTCCGAATAAAGTCGGATAAATTTACGCTCTATTCTACATAATATTTTATAAACATGCCGTAACTGACTAATAATTAAAGAAGTGAGTTTCGTGCACGAACCTTGCTTGTATACAGGGTGCCGCGGGACGTTTTGTATTCCCACGGTTACATATGAGCAGGGGGAAGTGATATGGAACGCAGGGTATCTGAACGCAGGCAGGTCGAGGTCAGTGTGTACCTGTCGGACACCGAAAATCCAATTGCGCATTGCATGGCGAGCGATATCAGCAACACCGGTGTGTACCTCAAAACCAATCCGCTCTACCTGCCCAGGAACAGGCGTTTGAACCTGATCTTTGCATTGCGCCTCAAATCCTCCAACGTCGTGCGCCTGCGGCGTCTGACAGCGGTTGTCAGTCATACCCGCGAAGACGGTGTGGGCCTGAAGTTCTGTGCGAGCAAGCCGGCATAGTCCGGTCGCGCTCCCCGTCAATCATGAACCTTGCCGCGTAAAGCCTTGGTGCGGCCGTGCCGGTTTTTCCGGTCCAGGCGTTTCTGCTGTGAACTGCGCGTGGGTTTGGTGGCCCGGCGTTTCTTTATCCTCGTTGTTGCCTGCTGAATCATCTGCCGCAGACGGTCGATGGCGGCCGCGCGGTTTTTCTCCCGGGTACGGTACTGCTGGGCCTTGATGACGATCACACCGTCGTTGCTGATGCGCCGGTCCCGCAGCGCGAGCAGGCGTTGCTTGCAGTTCTCCGGCAGCGACGAGGCGCGTATGTCGAAGCGCAGGTGTATCGCCGAGGCTACCTTGTTTACGTTCTGGCCGCCCGCGCCCTGTGAGCGCACCGCGCTGATTACGATCTCGTTGTCCGGGATGCTCAGGTGCGGCGAAATTCTGATGCTCATCAGGTATGTCTCAATAAAAAAGCCCTGCGCGGGGCAGGGCTTCCAGATCGTGCTGTAACGGGGTGCCGGTTACTGCGGTATGACCTTGGCGGCCTGCAGACCCTTGGGTCCGTTCTCTACTTCGAACTCGACAGTCTGGCCTTCGGCCAGCGACTTGAAACCGCCGCCTTCGATAGCCGAGAAATGCACGAATACGTCGGCGCTGCCATCAGAAGGAGCGATAAAACCAAAACCTTTTGCGTCGTTGAACCACTTGACGGTACCTGTAACCATAATTTAGTAACCTCTAAAATTTGTATTAAAAATGTGTATTCAATTGCAGATCGTTAAAGGTGATGTACAGGAGTTACCGCGTGGAGCTTCCGAGTAGACCTATTTAGAACGTGCAACTAATTTTTATATAAGCGGCCCATTAATTAATGATATTCATAGCGTTCCGCAGGGCCTGCCTATGCGAAGAAGTATATACCAAATTCCGGAAAAAACATCTACATCTTTATTGTGCCGGATTTGCGGCGCTGCATGTCAGGTGGAAACGATGACCCGGATTGCATCCAGGCGCAGCGTGGCGGATTCGAGCAAGGCGGTCAGCAGTGTCTGCCGGCGTTCGAGGTATTCGATTTCCTCGTCCCGGACATTGGGGTTGACTTGCTGCAGCGCCCTGAGTCGGTCGATTTCCCCCTGCAGGGTGCGTTGCGTTCGCTGTCTGGCGCTGTCGAGCAGTGCCGGCACCTGTTGTTTTGCATGGCGTTCGCACACGTTGACGAGGTCTCTCAGCGCCTGTTCCCTGGCGCGCACGACCCGGGTGGCGGTATCGGCGTTTACTGCTTCACGGTGCTGTTGCAGGTAATCGTGACCCAGCTCGCGGGCATGGTCGCGCCCCTGTTCATCCATGACCACGCGTATGGTGGTGGGCGGCAGGTAGCGTTTGCTTTGCAGTGAGTCGCTGGATGCGCTGTCCAGGATATACAGGCACTCCAGTAACAGGCTGCCGGGCGGGGTGCCCCGGTAGCGAATCGATGTCAGCGCGGTGTTGCCCGTTTCGTTACCGAGTACCAGATCCATGGCGCCGGTGACCAGCGGGTGCTCCCAGCTGAGGTACTGCGTGTCCTCGTAGACCAGTGCGGTTTCGCGATCCCAGGTGATGGTCATGCCGTCGTCCGGCAGTCCGGGAAAGCGGCCCGGCATGTGTTCGCCCGGGCGGATGATCTGGCAACCCTTGCTGTGTTCTTCGCTGTTGACACCAAAGGCGTCGAAGACGGCATCCATGTAAGCGGGCAGGGCGGAGTGCGCATCCTCTTCCAGTGCGCGCTGTTTCAGGTCGTTGGCGATGTGCGGGCGGCAGGAGTTGTACTCCAGCAGTTTGTCGCGGCCGCAGTGCAGTGCCTCGTTGAGTGCGTGGTGTGCGTTGCGGGTCGCCTCGATCAGGTCGCTGCTGTCGTGTTCGGGGTGGGCCAGCGCCGCGTTCAATTTGTCTTTCATCTGTGTAAAGACGGTATGGCCCGCCGGGCAGGTATGTTCGAATGCCGACAGCCCTTCGTGATACCAGTGAAACAGCACCGCCTGTGCGCTGCCTTCGAGATAGGGGACGTGTATCCGGATGGTTGCGCGCTGGCCGATACGGTCCAGCCGCCCGATGCGCTGCTCCAGCAGGTCGGGGTTGAGTGGCAGGTCAAAGAGAATCAACTGGTGTGCGAACTGGAAGTTGCGGCCCTCGCTGCCGATCTCCGAGCACAGCAGCACCTGGGTGCCATAGTCGGCGTCGGCAAAAAAGGCCGCGGCGCGATCGCGCTCGACCAGCCCCATGCCCTCGTGAAAGACGGCGGCGTGAATACCGCGGCGGGTGCGCAGGTGCTCGGCCAGGTCCAGCACCGTGCCGGCATTGGCGGCGATCACCAGCACCTTGTGCGGTTTCAGTGCGGACAGTGTATCGCTGAGCCAGTCGACACGGGGATCCAGCTCGGTCCAGTGCGTGCTGCTGTCTGCCTGTGCCGCCTGCCAGGCCAGTTCCGGTGTCAGTTGCAGTGTTGCGTCGCCGGGTTGCAGGACTGACCGGTACGCCTCCGGCACCGGCAGGGGGCAGGGGCTGACCTGTCGCTGCGGGAATCCCTTGACGGCCGCACGCGTGTTGCGGAACAGCACGCGGCCGGTGCCGTGGCGGTCCAGCAGGTGTTCCACCAGCGCCTGCCGGGCGGCGGCATTCTCCGGGGTGTCGATGTCGCTATGTTGCAGGCTGTCGAGCAACGGCCGGTTATCCGTTTCGTTGAGCGAGCCGGCGAGGGTGTCCAGGGTGGCCTCATCCAGTGGTGCGTCGGTCAACAGCACTTCGACTGCGCGGGCAACCGGTTCGTAGCTGTTCTCTTCCTCGACAAAGGCGTCGAAGTCCGGGAAGCGGTCGGGGTCCAGTAGCCGGAGGCGGGCAAAGTGCCCGGCCTTGCCGAGTTGTTCGGGCGTTGCCGTGAGCAGTTGCTTTAGATCGTTCAGCTGTCGTCGGCTCTT
>JBHHXO010000225.1:0-5049 GCA_046757125.1 Thiogranum sp. | reverse complement strand
ATGAACCTGGCCGGTTTTGACGACCTGATGCCCTCCGAGCTGTCGGGCGGCATGCTGAAACGTGCCGGCCTGGCGCGCGCCCTCATCATGGACCCGAAAATCCTGTTCTTCGACGAGCCCTCGGCCGGTCTCGACCCGGTGGTGGCGGTGGAACTGGACGAACTGATCCTGAAACTGCGCGACGTCATGGGTATGACCATCGTGGTGGTCACCCACGAGCTGGAAAGCGCCTTCAAGATCGCCGACCGCATCACCGTGCTGGAGAAGGGGCGGCTGGCGATTACCGGCAGCGTGGACGAAGTGCGCGCCACGGACAATCAGCGGGTGCAGGACCTGTTCAACCGGCGGCCGCGCAACGAGGCGGTGAACCCGGACGAATACCTGCAACGCCTGACCGGCCACAGGCCCGACGCATGATTGTCAGAACCGTCAACCGGCTGGGCGACAGCAGCCTGCGTTTCCTGGAACAGGCCGGGCGCTTCCTGCTGTTCCTGTTCAAGGTGCTGTCCACCGCATTGCGGCCGCCATTGCGCTGGCGCCCGGTGTTGCGCCAGATCCATTTTATCGGCGCGCGTTCCACCTCGGTCATCCGGGTGGCGGGTTTTTTTACCGGCATGGTGCTGGCCCTGCAGTTCTACGACACGCTGGTGCGCTTCGGCTCGGTCAGCCTGCTGGGTTCGGCGGTGGCGCTGGCCATGATCCGCGAACTGGCGCCGGTGCTGACGGCACTGGTGGTCATCGGTCGCGCCGGTTCGGCCATCTGTTCGGAGATCGGCATTATGCGCAGCGAAGAACAGATCGATGCGCTGGAGTGCATGGCCATCGACCCGTACCGCTATCTACTGGTGCCGAAACTGCTGGCGACACTGGTATCGGTGCCGATGCTGACCAGCCTGTTCATTATGGTGGGCATCGTCGGCGGCTGGTTCGTGGGCGTAATGATGTTCGGCGTCAGTGAGGCGGCGTTCTTCCAGGGTATGTATGAAACGGTAGTGACGCATGATGTCGTCATGGGTTTCACCAAGTCGCTGATTTTTGCATTACTCATTGTATGGATCACCTCCGCCAAGGGATTTTTCCTGCACCTGGAGCGCTTCGGTGCCTATGGTGCCGAAGGGGTGAGCCGGGTAACCACGGATGCCGTCGTGGCGGCATCCATTACCGTGCTGGGCGTCGACTATCTGGTCAGCGCCATTATGTTGTGAGGTCGTTATGAAACGCTGGACACTTGAAACCTCTGTCGGCCTGTTTGTGGTGGCCGGCCTGGCGGGCATGTTCTACCTGGCCACGCGGCTGGGTGAAGTGGGGGTATTCGCCCCTGAAACCTACCGGCTCAGCGCACGTTTCGCCTCGGTATCGGGGCTCAAGCAGGGCGGGGTGGTGGAACTGGCCGGGGTACGCGTCGGCAAGGTGGCCGAAATCGAACTGGATCCCGGCGAGTACGAGGCGGTGGTCTACCTGGATCTCGATCAAAGTGTTGAATTACAGGAGGATAGCATCGCCTCCATCCGTACCGCGGGGATCATCGGCGACCGCTATGTAAAGCTGACCCCGGGTGGTTCCGATACAGTGCTTGAGGCGGGCGACGAAATCATCGAGACCGAGTCCGCAATCAGTATCGAAGAACTGGTCAGCAAATACATTTTTGAAGGTGACAAGCAATGAATACCAGCGCATCTGTCAGGACATCATGTCTGAGGGGACTGCTGGCGGCGGCGTTGCTGTTGCTGCCGGCACTGTGTCTGGCGAATACGCCGACGGAATACCTGCGCACCACCATCGATCAGGTGCTGGCGGTGCTGCACGAGGCCGGTACCGACAGCGCCGCCAAGCGCGAGAAGATCCGCGTCGTGATCAATGAACGTTTCGACTACCGTGCCATGTCGCAAAGCGCGCTGGCGCGCAACTGGAAGAAGGCCAGCAGCGATGAACAGCAGCGCTTTGTCGAGCTGTTCGCGCGCATGATGCAGAATACCTACCTGGTGATGGTCGAGGAATACAACGACCAGGCGGTCGAATATGGTGGCGAAACCATTCGTAAAGAGAAGTATGCACAGGTAAAGACCGTCATCGTGGACGGTGGCAGGCGCATCCCGGTGGATTACAAGCTGCGCCTGAAGGATGGTGAGTGGCTGGTCTACGATGTGATTATCGAAGGCGTCAGCATGATCAATAACTATCGCAGCAGTTATCGGCAGATTGTCAAAAGGGACGGCATGCAGGGCCTGATAGCAAAGCTGGAGACCAAACTGGCATCCAGCCAGTAGCCGGGTTACTGTTGGTCCGCAGTGACGGGCTCTATGCCCGGGTCGTCGCTGCCGGGTAGAAAATCCAGTTTGCGCAGGACCAGTTCTATTTTTACCCCGCTTTTCTTGTGCTTCAGGAACCGTACCGGAAAATAGTTCAGTTGCGGGGCGATCCAGACCAGGCTTCTGTCCCGGTTCTCGTTTTTCCTTTGTATTTTCAGTGTGCGGTAGCTACCGCTTTCCAGCTCCCGGGTTTCTTCACCGACCAGGCCGAACTCGTAGATTTTAATTCGGCCCTGTCTGGGGACCTGGTAACGGAGTTCCGTTTTGCCTGCCTGCAGGTCGAACAGCATGGCGAGCTGCATGATCAGCCGGTCGACAGCGCCATCGGGAAAAGTGATTTCCCAGTGTTCCCCGGCGCCGGTGTTTCTGACGCGCCGTGTTTTCCAGTCAAATATCAGGTGTTCGTTATCGTCGTCATCGCCGCCCCGGCGCCTCGAACGGTAGTCCAGAACCTGGATGTGGTTGTTCCGGTAGCGCCAGCGGCTTTCCTGGGTCGAGTCATTGTTGCCGAACAGAGCGGCAATACCTGTCGATACGGATTCCTGCCGGTACAGATACTCGTTACCGCCCTCGTGTGTCAGGCTGACCTTTACCGTGCCGATGTCCAGCCCGTTGGCATTGGCGGCGTAGACGGCGACAAAGGCCGGGTAAGGGTCGCTGTCGCCCGCCATGCTCGGCCTGGTGGTGGCCATTAACAGCATGAAACAACCGGTGAGCAGCAGGCGCCATACTTTTCCAGGGGGCCGCTGATTCATCCGCTTTTCGTCATGCCGGCGCATGCCGGCATCCAGGGCGTTGAAAACGCTGGACCCCGGCATGCGCCGGGATGGCGAATTCATCAGAGCTTTCCTAGTTTTGGGCATCTATGTCTATCGGTTGTTGCAACGGTTGGCCGTCGAACAGCAGTTGTTCGTCCTGCCAGCGAATGCGCCCTTGCGCCAGCCAGCGTATGGTCAGCGCATAGAGCCGGTGTTCCTGTTGCAGCACCCGCTCGGCCAGCCGTTCGGGTGTGTCATCCGCCGCTACGGGGACCCGTACCTGTGAGATCACCGGGCCGCTGTCGAGTTCCTCGCTGACAAAATGCACGCTGGCGCCGTGTTCCCCGACACCGGCTTCGAGCACGCGCCGGTGGGTGTCCAGGCCGCGGAATCCGGGCAGCAGCGAAGGGTGTATGTTGATCAGTCTGTGGTGGTAGTGGTGCACGAACCCGGGGGTCAGTATGCGCATGAAACCGGCCAGTACCACCAGGTCGGGCTCGAAGCAGTCGATCAGGCCCTGCAGGGCGCGGTCATAACTGTCCCGGTCGGCGTAGTCTTCCGCGTCCAGTGCCAGCGTGTCGATATTTTCCTGCCGGGCCTGGTCCAGGCCGGCGGCATCGGCGCGGCTACTGATCACCGCGCTGACGACGGCCGGGAGTTCGCCGTTCCCGATGGCGTCCAGTATGGCCCTGAGATTTGAACCGCGGCCGGATATCAATACAACCAGCGTCAGCGGCTGTGTTGTGTCAGACATCCAGTTCTATACGTGCCTCGCCCGTTCCTTCGACAACACTGCCCAGTACCCAGGCGCTTTCTCCCTGCTGCCCGAGCAGTTGCAGGCAGGCTTCCACCTGCGAGTCGGGTACACAGACCACCATGCCGACGCCGCAGTTGAAGGTGCGGTACATTTCGAAGCTGTCCACCTTGCCCTGTTCCTGCAGCCAGTTGAAAACAGCGGGCCATTGCCAGCTGTCGCTGTCGATACGGGCGACGGTGTCGTCCGGCAGCATGCGCGGCAGGTTTTCCGGCAGGCCGCCACCGGTGATGTGGCACAGGCTGTGTACCTCGACCTGTTCCAGCAGGGCCAGCAGGGATTTTACATAGATGCGCGTGGGCGCCATCAGCCAGTCCAGCAGGGGCTTGCCGTCCAGCAGGGTGTTGGTATCCACGCCTGCAACCTCGATGATCCTGCGTATCAGGGAATAGCCGTTGGAGTGCGGTCCGGAGGCAGCCAGTCCGATCAGTGTGTCGCCGGCCTGCACGGTCTGGCCGTCGATCAGCCGGTCTTTCTCGACGATACCGACGCAGAACCCGGCCAGATCGTAGTCGCCGGCCTGGTACATGCCGGGCATTTCGGCGGTTTCGCCACCGATCAATGCCGCACCGGCCAGTTCGCAGCCGCGACCGATACCGGTGACGACATCCGCGGCCACGTCGATATCCAGCTTGCCGGTGGCATAGTAGTCGAGGAAGAACAGCGGTTCGGCGCCCTGTACGATGACGTCGTTGGCGCACATGGCAACCAGGTCGATGCCGATGCTGTCGTGGCGGCCGCTGTCGATGGCCAGTTTCAGCTTGGTGCCGACACCGTCGGTGCCGGACACCAGCAGGGGTTTGCGGTAGCGGTCGAGCGGCAGCTCGAACAGCGCGCCGAAACCACCCAGGCCGCTCACCACGCCGGGGCGACGGGTTCTGGCGACTGCCGGTTTGATGCGTTCGATCAGGGCGTTGCCCGCGTCGATGTCGACGCCCGCATCGCGGTAGCTGATCGGTTTGGAAGGTGTTGAATGCTGCCCTGACACGCCGCTGCTCCTCGGAAAATGCAATGGTACCCGTATTCACCCGTGCGGCGCTACATCACCACCCGATTGGCAGCTATGGTATGGTAGCGTCAAAATCCCGATTGGCACGATGAAACGATTGAACATACCACTACTGTCCCGTTAAATCATTGAACAAATTCAGTTGGTTATCCATATCGC
>JBHHXO010000224.1:0-5122 GCA_046757125.1 Thiogranum sp. | reverse complement strand
ATACAGGGGTCGGAGTCATTTACATGCCCTACTTTAAATCACGCCCACCCCTTTAAATCTGTAAATGACTCCGACCCCTTTAAATCCTGTATCGGGAACAGCCCGCTCTGCTGTTTTTCCTTTGCCACTTCCTCGACCAGCTCGGCATCGACCCGGTCACGCTGTTCGGCATAGCCATACACCAGCGCGGTATCGCACAGCAGGTTGATGAGTCGCGGAACGCCACCACTGTAGCGGTGGATCAACTGGCATGCCTGGTCGGAAAACAGCTCCGCCCTGCCGCCCGCGGTCTTGCAACGGTGGCGGATGTATTCACTGGTTTCTTCCGCCTCCAGCGGTTCAAGGTGGTAATCCACACCGATGCGCTGCGCAAACTGCACCAGATCGGGGCGTTTGAGTGTTTCCCTGAGTTCGCGCTGGCCAACCAGGATGATCTGCAGAACCTGGTCCTTGTCGGCATTGATGTTGGACAGCATGCGCAGCTCTTCCAGTGTTTCCGCCGGCATGTTCTGGGCTTCGTCCACAATCAGCACGGTGCGCCGGCCCTGTGCGTATTCCTGGATGATGAACTCCATGAAATCCTGGTACAGCTGCACCTTGTCCCTGCCCTGGTGTGGCAGGTCATAGGCCAGTGCGATCCACTGCAACAGGTCACCGAAGGTCTGGTGGGTATTGGAAATCAGCCCCACCTTGGTGGTCGGGTCGACGTCATTGAGCAGCTTGCGGATGAGGGTGGTCTTGCCCGTGCCGATGCCGCCGCTTATGACGGTAAAGCCGGCCTGGTTCATCAGGCCGTACTCCAGCAGCGTCAGCGCCATGCGGTGTTTGCCGCTCAGGTACAGGAAACCCGAGTCCGGCAGCAGGGAGAAGGGTTTCTCCCGGAATCCATAAAAACTCTGGTACATCGCGGGACCTCGTCAGTCCTTGCCTGATTTATTCAGGACTGTACCTAGTATATTGGTACTGGATAACATCTCAACCGCGTTTTCGACTTCTGTTTTCGTGGTCTTGCCTTCTTCGACCACCAGCAGCGTGGCGTCCACGTAAGGCGAGAACGCCATGGCATCGGATGCAGCGAGCACCGGTGGCAGGTCGAATATAACGATACGACCGGCGTAACGGTTTTTCAATTCGTCGACCAGCGTGCTCATCTTGGGCGAATTCAGCATCTCCGCCGAATTCAGCAGGGCGCGGCCGCCGGGCAGTATGGTCAGGTGGTCGATACCCTCTGGATGAACCAGCAGCTCGGTCAGCGGCGTGTCTTCAAGCAGGTAATCGCTCAGGCCGGGCTCGCCCGGCAGGCCCAGGTGTTCGTGCAGGCTGGGGTGCCGCAAATTGGCATCGACCAGCAGCACCGTGTAGTTCACCTCCAGCGCCAGGCTGGCGGCCAGATTCAGGGCGGTCAGTGTCTTTCCTTCACCGGTGCCCGGGCTGGTAATGGCGAGCACATTCCAGTTGTTTTCGTTCAGTCGCTGCAGTACCTGGGTGCGCAGCATCTTGTAGGCATCGGTGAATTCGCAGGGGTCGAACCCCGTGACCACGCGTTTTTCACGCAGTGCCGGTCGTGATATCTCGACATGCCGGGTCTGGGAGTAGGTGACTTGCTCCACAGGCGTAACGGTGGATGCTGACGATGTCTGTCCACTATTGACCGGGGCCGGTTGGCCTGCGCGTTCTGCACGGGCGCGTTCCAGGGCCTGTTTAATGCGTTCCATTGTTTGTCACCTGCTCTTTAAAGTCCGGCTCTCATGTGTTGATGACAACATCCGCCTTGCGCAGTGCCTTGTACCAGAGCACGTCCAGCGGGGTCCAGAAGTAGTGCAGCATGGCGATGGCCAGGATGAGCGCCGCCACGGCTGCGGTAACCCTGGTTGCAGCAGCGCGTTTGTGTTTGCGTATATCGGTGTCATTTGCCATATAAGGGATGACCGCCAGGGGTGCTGTACCTGCTGCTGCAAAGGACAGTGCCTTGCTCCCTCGTACCGTGTCATCCAGGCTTTCTCTCACAGCCGCATAGCCAATGCCGCAACCCAACGCCAGTACAAAGCTGAGGAACAGTATCGCGGGGCGGTTGGGGCTGACGGGTTTCTCCGGGAGAATGGGTGGCTCGATGATCTGGAAGCGTTCACCCTTGCTGTCTTTTTCAAGCTCCTGGCCAATCTGTGCGGCCACCAGCTTGGCATGGATATCCTGGTATTCCCTGATCGCGTTTTGCAGATTACGCTGCAGTGCCTGGTATTCGCGTTCGACCTGGGGTGTTTCGATCAGGCGCTGTTCGTATTCAGCAAGTTTTTCCCGTAATTCCTGTTTTTTTGCGTTGAGTGCACGAATCTCCGTATTGGCCGCCTCGATCTGGGATTGCAGCTGAATATATGCCGGATTATCCGGGTTGTCGGCTGCGCTGGAGGCCAGTGCGCCGGAAGCGGCTGTTTCAGGAACGGCTGCTTCCATGGATTTGATCTGCCGTTCCAGTTTTATAACGTCCGGATGCTCCGGCGAATACTTCTTTTTCAGGCTTGCAAGCTCGCCACGCATGGCCTCAATCTGCTGCAATTGTTCCGCCGAGCTGTCGATTGCACCGGTTTCCTGTTCCAGTCCCTGGATTTCCTTACGCATGCGAATAACGTCAGGGTGATCCTCCGAATAGCGTGCAGCCAGCCCGAGGTACTGGGTGCGCAGTGCTTGCAGGCGTGTTGAGGGATCCAGCGCTATATCGGTGCCGTAAGGTTTCAGTTGTGCCAGCTGGCCTTCCAGGTAGACCCTTCTTTCTTCCTGGGAGTTGATTTCGCGATCAATACCGGAAAGGTCGGTTTCGGTGCGGCTCATGAGGCTCATATTCAGCTGGGACAGTTCGGGCAGCGTATTGACGTGCCGTTCCTTGAAAGCGGCGATTTCGGCTTCCATGGCCGCGATTTCCCTGTTGAGTCGAGTGGATTCATCGTGGAGAAACTTGTAGGTTTCACTGGCCTGTTCAGAGCGCTCTTTAAGGTTTTCTTTCAGATACAGGCTCATCAATTCATTGGCGACTTTCTGGACCTGCTGCGGATCTTCGCCGGTGAAACTCAACTGAAATGCGATGGTGGCGGCTGTAGGTCGGCCGGTGCGTGGGTCAACCACCGCGGCATCGATCAGCTCCAGACTGATGTTGTCACGCATTTCCGCGGTGATCTCTTCGGTGGTCAGGCGTTTTTTTTCTTCTGAGTATAGTTTGTAGTCACCTATTATTTTCAACAGGTTAGGCCGGGCCATCACCTTCTGGCTGATGGCCTGGATACGCTGTGAGGCAAAACTGGTGACCGTGGACTGGACCAGTTCGGAAGGGATGTCCTGTTCCTTGATGAGGATGGTTGCTGAAGCCTTATAGGTTGGCGGCCACAGCAAGGCAATAAGCGCCCCGACTATGAAAATCGTTGCAGCAATAACGAAAATGCTCAGGCGGCGCCTTTTGAATGCGCCTATATAATCCGAAAAATCAAGTGTTTGTTCTTCCATTACTTTCCCTTCCGCGCTCGGGGCGCTGCGCGCGCGACCCCTCCTCCCCCCGGTTATGGCCGCTAACGGGAAGCCGCAATTCTAGGCCAATCGTAGGTAAGCGTCAAATACGCGACGTTTTGCGTTGCGGCGTCGCCAGTGTTGTTAAAAGTCTGCTTTCTGTAGCGGTAATGTCCCGAAATTCTCCAGAACTTCCTGAATTTCCAGGCGACTCCAGGACGGATGACGTAATAGTCGCGATTCAGGTTTGTGTTCACCGAGTTTTCAGTTTCACTGCTGTAATACTCAGCCGACAGGGATGTAGTCAGGGTTTCTGTAAAGCGATATTGATTATCCCAGCCCAGGCGGGTGACCTGAACAGGGGCGCCATTGGTTGAATTGCTGATATTTTGAGAGGCTGTGATGCCGGTTTTCCCGCGCAGGAAACTTTTGTCGATGCTGCTGCTGAATGTGTAGCCTGAACTGCTGTTTGAGACATCCTGGGTCAGGGGAATAAACCCTATAACGGTATCGCCCGAGAAAATCGGGATCAGGCTGTTCTGGGAGAAATCGGTTTTGGTGCGACGCATGCCGACAAACAGTGATGCCGACAGGGTTTCGCTGAATCGATAGGACGCGCCGCCCTGCAGGTTGATATTCTTTGATTCGGCATCATTATCGTTGTCAGTCTGACTATATGACAGGGTTGTCGAGGCGGTAATGCGCTCATTTAGGATTCGCTGCAACGAAGTCTGGGCGCTGTGTATCCTGAAATCCACGAGACCGGTACCACCGGCATTTTTGTACTGAACATCCGAGTAGTTGTAACTGAGCGAGGCCTGTGTGCGTTCGTCGATATTATAAGCCCAGTTTGGGCCGCCATTTAGCCGTACGCGCTTTACGCGACCTAGCACCAGGCCCGTATCCTCAAGCTGGCTGTCCAGTGTTGTGTCCTTGGTTATGCCCATATTCAGTCCGATCTGGGAGCGCTCCATGCGGCGGAAGGAATTCACGTTAAAGCGGACGTTATTCTCATCAAGATTGCTGCTTTCTTCGTAGCGCCTGAAATCAAAACGCAGGTTACCGTCTAACCTGGATCTGGGCGTTTCCACGCTGAATACTGCGCTCGGGCTTAAGCTTGCCTGGGTCGATGAGACTTTGTCGTCAATGCTTAACCGCACGTTGTCGTTGTAACCAGCCTCGAACTGAATGGCCGGATCAATTTTCCACTCGGCTGAATGGATAACGCCCGCATTCAGCAACGGTATGAGAATAACCAGCTTGCGAATCATGGCTCGCATGATTTTGTGTTCCTAACCCGTTGTATTTGAAATTAAAGAAGCGGCCTGTTTTAACAGGTCTTTAGTAATTATTTTGCAGGCGCTGTTGCTTGCAGGTTCGCCCGGGAAGGTTTTACGGAACCACCACCACATCCCCGGCCTTCAGGAGAATATTTTGCTCCAGGTTCTTGCCCTTCTCAACATCCCCGTACTCGAATGGAATGGCGCGCAGTTTGCCGTTTTCTCGACGTAACACCTTGATTTTATTGAGTGCGGCATAAGTTGACGTGCCGCCAGCCATGCTCAGGGCCTGCATGATGTCGACATTGCGCGCCATCGGAAAAATGCCCGGGCGATTGACGTGCCCGAGG
>JBHHXO010000223.1:0-5157 GCA_046757125.1 Thiogranum sp. | reverse complement strand
GCAGTGCCAGCAGCGCGTGGAAATGGCGCTGGAGCGCTTGCTGCCGCCGGAAACCACCCTGCCGACCCAATTGCACCGGGCCATGCGCTATGCCGCGCTGGGTGGCGGCAAGCGCATTCGCCCGTTGCTGGTATACGCCGCAGGGCGCGCACTGAACGCACCTGACCCGGCGCTGGATGTGGCCGCCTGCGCGGTCGAGTGTATTCATACCTACTCCCTGGTCCACGATGACCTGCCGGCCATGGACAACGACGACCTGCGACGTGGCAAACCAACCTGTCACAAGGCCTTTGGCGAGGCCGAAGCGATTCTGGCGGGCGATGCCCTGCAAACACTGGCCTTCGCGCTGCTGGCCCACGAACCCATGGGTCCGGTCACGGCCGCACAGCGTTTGCAGATGATCGAACACCTGGCGCTGGCATCCGGTTCGCGCGGCATGGCGGGCGGCCAGTCCCTTGACCTGGCGGCTGTTGGCAAACAACTCGATATTGCCGAACTGGAGGATATGCACATCCATAAAACCGGTGCCCTGATACGGGCGGCGGTGCGGCTCGGCACACTGTGCGCCGACAGCGCAACGACGGCACAGCGCCAGGCCCTGGATCACTACGGGAAATATATCGGCCTCGCATTCCAGGTCCAGGACGACATCCTGGATGTCACCGGCAACACCGAACAGCTCGGCAAGCAGGCCGGCGCCGACCGGGCGCTGAACAAACCCACCTACCCGTCGCTGCTGGGCCTGGCCGGCGCGCGCGAGCGCGCCCGCGAACTGCACCAGGCCGCCATCGACAGCCTGGCCGGCCTGGATGAGGGTGCGACCCCGTTGCGCTGGTTGTCCGATTACATCGTAGATCGCTCAAACTAGGCAAATTGCTGTTTTTACTTGCCAGCACAGCGCTGAGCGCCGATAATCTCCGTCTCTTTGCTGTACACCCTCATATGAAATCCACCGCCAAGCCGCCCCTGCTGACTCGCATTGATTCACCGGCCGACCTGCGCGCGCTGGATGAAACCAGGCTGGCCGCACTGGCCAGCGAGGCGCGCCAGTTTCTGATTGAATCGGTAGCGAAATCCGGTGGCCACCTGGCGGCAAATCTCGGCGTTGTCGAACTGACTATCGCGCTGCACTACGTCTTCAATACCCCGGATGACCAGCTGGTATGGGATGTCGGGCATCAGAGCTACCTGCACAAGATCATCACCGGCCGGCGCGAACAGATGCACAGCCTGCGACTGAAGGGCGGCCTGGCCGGATTCCCCAGGCGCGCCGAAAGCCCTTATGACAGTTTCGGCGTCGGTCATTCCAGCACCTCGATCAGCGCCGCACTGGGCATGGCCGTCGCCGCTGCCCACGATAACAGCCAGCGCCGCGTGATAGCCATTATCGGCGACGGCGCCATGAGCGCCGGGCAGGCCTTCGAGGCCCTGAACCACGCCGGCACCCTGGACGCCAACCTGCTGGTGGTACTGAACGACAACGATATGTCGATTTCACCCAACGTCGGCGGCCTGTCCAATTACCTGGCGCGCATCCTGTCCGGGCGCCTGTACGCCACCATGCGCGAGGGCAGCAAGAAAGTCCTGCAGAAAATGCCCTCCATGTGGGAACTGGCACGGCGCGCCGAAGAACACATGAAAGGCATGGTGATTCCCGGCACGCTGTTCGAGGAACTCGGCTTCAACTACATCGGCCCCATCGACGGCCACGACATCGACGCCCTGATCAAAACGCTGGGCAACGTGCGTCAATTGAAAGGACCGCAACTGCTGCACGTTGTAACGCGCAAGGGCAAGGGCTATCTGCCCGCGGAACAGAACCCCTGCAAGTTCCACGGGGTCGGCAAATTCGACCCGGAAACCGGGCAGGGAACATCGGCAGCCGGAAATGCCAAAACCTATACCCGGGTATTCAGTGACTGGATCTGCGACATGGCGGAACAGGACGACAAGCTGATCGCCATCACGCCCGCCATGCGCGAGGGTTCGGGCCTGGTGGAATTCTCGGAGAGATTCCCGCAGCGTTACTACGATGTCGCCATCGCCGAGCAGCACAGCGTTACCCTGGCCGCCGGCATGGCCTGCAACGGCCTGAAGCCGGTAGTCGCCATCTACTCCACGTTCCTGCAGCGTGCCTACGACCAGCTGATCCACGACGTTGCCCTGCAGAAGCTACCGGTGCTGTTTGCCATAGACCGTGCCGGCCTGGTGGGCGCCGACGGCCCTACCCACTCGGGCAACTACGACACCAGTTTCCTGCGCTGTATCCCCAACATGACGCTGATGGCTCCGGCCGACGAGAACGAATGCCGGCAGATGCTATCCACCGGCTTTCGCCTGGACGGCCCGGCCGCGGTACGCTATCCACGCGGGACGGGCCCCGGCAGGAACATCGAGTCCGGGCTGGAGGGGTTGCCGGTCGGCAAGGCCGAAATCTGCCGCACGGGCGAGAATGTCGCCCTGCTGGTTTTCGGCAGCCCGCTGTCGGAGGCGCTGGCCGCCGCGGAACGCCTCAATGCCACGGTAGTAAACATGCGCTTTATCAAACCCCTGGACGAGGCCTGCATACTCGAGCTGGCCACCAGCCACCGGGTGCTGGTCAGTATCGAGGATGGCGCTATCGCCGGCGGTGCCGGCAGCGCCGTTGCAGAATTCCTGGCCCTGCATGGCAACCCCGTCCCGCTGGCCATCCTGGGGATCCCGGACCGCTTCATAGAGCACGCCAGTCGCGAGCAGCAAAGTGCGGAATGCGGCCTGGACGCTGACAGTATTTACCAGCGCGTTCAGCGGGAATTAGCCAGCAGAATTGCAACCCTGCGGGCGGTCGATTAATATTTGACCTTTTCAGTCAGGAATTAATGTGGCCGGGTGCTACACCTTGAAAATTCTCACGGGTTTCGCATCCGCACACACCCTGCGCGACTATCCGGGCGCCTGTGCACGCCTGCACGGCCACAACTGGAAAATCGAGGTGGAAGTAAACGCCAGCGACCTTGACGCGATTGGCATGGGCGTGGATTTCAAGGTCATAAAACAGGCTGCCCGGGATCTCGCCGGTCAGCTGGACCACCGTTACCTGAATGAACTGGAACAGTTTGCCGAAATCAACCCGACGGCGGAAAACATCGCCGCCTGGTTTTACCACGCGCTTTCGGAAAAACTGAACAACGACCGCGTTGCGGTGCACGCCGTCACCCTGTGGGAAACCGAACACGCCTGCGTGCGTTACGCCGAGGACAAATCATGAGTAAACAGGATGCGACAGCGCCGGTCAGCGCCTCTATCGCCGACGTGCAAAGCAGTCTCGATACCCGTCACATCGCTATCGACAAGGTAGGTATCAAGGACATCCGCCACCCGGTGCGCGTCAAGGACCGCAGCGAGGGCGAACAGCACACCATCGCCAACTTCAACATGTACGTGAACCTGCCGCACAATTTCAAGGGCACGCACATGTCGCGTTTCGTGGAAATCCTCAACCTGCACGAGCGCGAGATCAGCGTACAGTCGTTCCGGGAAATGCTGGGCGAAATGGCCGAACGCCTGGAGGCGGAAGCCGGTCATATCGAAATGACCTTCCCCTACTTCATCAACAAAACCGCCCCTGTCTCCCACGTACAGAGCCTGCTGGACTACGAGGTTTCCTTCATCGGCGAGATACGCGACGGCGAACCGGAAATGAAGATCAGGATCATCGTGCCGGTAACCAGCCTGTGCCCCTGTTCCAAGAAAATTTCCGAACGCGGTGCGCACAACCAGCGCTCGCACGTCACGGTTACCGCAACCACCTGCGATTTCGTCTGGATCGAGGAACTGATCGAGATAGTGGAAAGCCAGGCCTCCAGCGAACTGTACGGCCTGCTCAAGCGACCAGACGAGAAATACGTTACCGAGCGCGCCTACGACAACCCCAAGTTCGTCGAAGACATGGTGCGCGATATCGCCGCCGTCATGAACGGGGACGAACGCATCTGCGCCTATATCGTGGAATCGGAGAATTTTGAATCCATCCACAACCACTCCGCCTACGCGCTGATCGAACGCAACAAGAAAACCGACACCCTGATCGATAACTGAACAGACTGCGGCACACCAGCCTGCAATCCCGACCCCGCAGCCAGCGGGGTTTTATTTACCTTCGTCACAAATGGGAAATATTTACCAACATCTCTTGACTTTGTTTATATTTGGGAAAATAATCCCATTGTGGTGAATGCACCCCCACCCGGCTCTATAGAAATCAGGAGATCGCTATGGAAATCAAAAAGTTATCATATCTTACCGCAGCCATGACCCTTGCCCTCGGCATTACTGCCTGTGGCGGCGGGGGCAGCGACAGCGCAACTGTTTCATCGGTCGGCACCGCCAGCGTCGGCGTTATCACCGGCTTTGGCAGCGTCTTCGTCAACGGCGTGGAGTACGAGACATCCGGCAGTGACATTCGCCGTGACGGCAGTCCGGCGAGTGAATCCGATCTGGCGGTCGGCATGGTTGTCGAGATCATAGGTACCGATGACGGCGTCAACGGTACTGCGCAGAGCATCGTGGCCAATGATGAAATGGAAGGCATGGTGCTGGCCAACAACATCGCGCCGGGCGCGACTGCCGGTACGCTCGACATCATGGGCCAGACAGTGACGGCAAACGCCGACATGATCTTTGAAAGCAAGGTCCCGGGTATCAACAGTGTCGATCAGATCGCGGTGAACACCATTGTCGAAGTCAGCGGTTTCAGCGATGGCAACGGCAACGTGACAGCCACGCGGATCGAGGTAAAAGCCGCGGACCTGGCCGGTTATCTTGCCAATCACCCCAACGGCGTCGAGGTCAAGGGGGTGGTACGCACGCTCGATCCGGGCGCCATGACATTTTTGCTGGGTAGCATGACGGTCGACTACTCCGGCGCAACGCTGGACGATAACGGCAGCCTTGCAGACGGGCGTTATGTCGAAGTGAAAAGCGTCGCAGGCATCGACGCCAGCGGCAACCTGGTCGCCAGCAAGGTCGAGCTGGAAAACGAAGGTGAAGCCGGCCACCACGGCGACCGGGACGACGAGCTTGAAATCAGGGCTACGATTGCGACCGGTTTCGACGGTACCGCCTTCATCCTTGACGGTACACGCGTCATCGTTGACAGCAGTACCGAACTGGAAGATA
>JBHHXO010000222.1:0-5207 GCA_046757125.1 Thiogranum sp. | reverse complement strand
GACGACATCTGCTACCTGAACCATGCCGCTGTCTCCCCCTGGCCGCCGCGCACAGTCGCAGCGGTACAGCGCTTTGCGGAAGAAAACGGGCGGGTCGGCTCACGCCACTACGAGCGCTGGCTGGCCACCGAGCAGGCACTGCGCGAGCAGCTGCAAGCACTGATCAATGCGGCCGGCAGCAACGAGATTGCACTCCTGAAAAGTACCTCCGAGGCCCTGTCCGTGATCGCCTGGGGCATGCGCTGGGAAGCCGGTGACGAAGTCATCATCAGCAACCAGGAATTCCCTTCCAACCGCATCGTATGGGAAGCACTGCACTCTCTGGGAGTAGAAGTAGTCACGGTCAATATCGACCACGCAGACGACCCGGAACAACGTATTATCGATGCCATGACACCGCGCACGCGGCTTGTATCGCTGAGTTCCGTGCAATATGCAAGCGGACTGGCCCTGCGCCTGGAAGTCATTGGTGCTGCGTGCAAACAGCATGGTGCGGCATTCTGTGTGGACGCCATTCAAAGCCTTGGCGTAAAGCCGCTGGACGTTCAGGCCTGCCACGCCGACTTTGTGGTAGCGGACGGACATAAATGGATGCTCGGACCGGAAGGGCTCGCCCTGTTCTACTGCCGCAGCAAGTGGCTGGAGCGACTCGAACTGAAGCAGTACGGCTGGCATATGGTGGAAGCCATGGGTGACTTTGAGCGCCGTGACTGGCAACCCGCTGCCGGCGCCCGGCGCTTCGAATGCGGCAGCCCGAACATGCTGGGCATACACGCCCTGCACGCCAGTCTCACTCTGTTACTCGAAACCGGCATCCAGGCCATAGCTGATCTCGTTTCAAGTAAAACACAATATATTATTGATTATATTAACAATACAGGCGGAATAATTATTTCCGAAGCCGCCCCGGAAAAACGCGCGGGAATCGTTACTTTTCGCTACGAAAATGAAGATATCCAGGCACGTTATCGCAATTTGCAGAAAAATGGCGTCGTATGCGCCCTGCGAGGCGGCGGCATCCGCTTCTCCCCCCACTTCTACACCCCTGACACCGTTCTGGAACGCGCACTCGCCCTTGCGCGCAAACCACTGGATAGCTAGGCGTTACAAGCACCTGCAATCTGTTCTCAGACTATTTACCCGTTTGCCGCTACCTTTACATATAGCTCCCTGACGGGAGCAAAGCCCTTTTTACAATTCACCGAACGGAAGCTGAAGCGTGTTCAATCCTGTAGCCTGGCTGGGAAAGAAAATTGTCAGTTGGCTGACTGCCGAACAGCAGTCGGCGAATCCGCCGTTGTGTGACTTTGAGCGCATCCGCTACGAAATACGTCCCTGCGATGTCGTGCTGGTCGAAGGACGCAGCCGTATATCCGAAATCATCCGCACCATCACGCAGAGTCCCTGGTCACACTCGGCGTTGTATATCGGGCGGGTGCACGATATCGACGACGAAGAACTGCGCGACAAGGTGCTTTCCTTCTACAACGGCGATCCCAACGAGCAGTTGATTATCGAAGCCTGGCTGGGCGAAGGAACTGTGGTGAACCCGCTGAGCAAATACAGCGCGGATTCCCTGCGGGTGTGCCGCCCCGCCGGCCTGACCCGCCAGGATGCGCAGCAGATCATGAAATTCGCCCTGCAGCATCTCGGCTTCGAATACGACCTGCGCCAGCTCATGGATCTCGGCCGCTTCCTGTTCCCGTACAGCATAATACCGCGCCGCTGGCGCTCCAGCCTGTTTGAACACAACGCCGGGGGGCCGACACGCTCGGTATGCTCGTCGATGATTGCCGCCGCGTTCGCCGCAGTCAAATTCCCGGTGTTGCCGGTGCTGGAAGAACGGTGCGACGGTTCATTGCGCATGGTGCCGCGCAACTCGCGGCTCTTTACGCCACGCGACTTTGACTATTCACCCTACTTTGACATTATTAAGTGCCCGCACCTGGATTTTGGCAAGCACCCGACCTACCGCGAAATGCCGTGGGACCGGAGGGGCCGTGTATGTGATGCCAACGGAGAGTGCTATGTACCCACCATGCAACCGGAACCACAGCCTGAAGCGCAGAACTACAGCGAGGAAGCCGCGGTCGAAGCAGAAGGCGCGGTTAAAACAACCTGAGTGACAGGAGTATATCCATGGCGCTATTGATAGAGTTTCTGGTAGTACTTGCGGCGGTCTGGAGCCTGCTCGCCCGGCGCGCACCCGCCTGGGCCTGGAGCGGCGCGATCGCCCTGTACCTGCTCGCCTGGCCGGGCATACACAGTGTCAGCGCCTGGGCCCTGACCCCGGTGTGGCTGGTTTTCATCCCCGCCGCCATCCTGCTCGGGGTTCCCTCCGTGCGCCGCAAGATCATCAGCAAGCCGGTGATGGACATGTTCCGGCGCATGATGCCCGGCGTGTCGGATACCGAACGCGAGGCCCTGGAAGCCGGCAGCACCTGGTGGGAATCCGAGCTGTTCAGCGGCCAGCCCGACTGGGATATCCTGCTCGGCTATGCCGCCCCCGCACTCAGTGAGGAAGAACAGGCATTCATCGATGGCCCGGTCAACGAGCTGTGCAGCATGATCGACGACTGGGAAATTACCGAACACCTGCACGACCTGCCCGAACCCGTCTGGGATTTCCTCAAGCAACAGCGCTTCTTCGGCATGATCATTCCGAAACAGTACGGCGGCCTCGAATTTTCCGCCCACGGTCACTCCAGCGTGGTCATGAAAATCGCCAGCCGCAGCATCTCCGCCGCGGTTACGGCCATGGTGCCGAACTCGCTGGGACCCGCCCAGTTGCTGCTGCACTACGGCACGGATGAACAGAAACAGTATTACCTGCCGCGCCTGGCGTGTGGCGATGAAATTCCCTGTTTCGCCCTGACCGGACCCGAGGCCGGCAGCGACGCCGCCGCCATGCCCGACAGGGGTGTGGTATGTCGCGACCGGTTCGAGGGCGAAGAACGCCTCGGCATACGTCTGAACTGGGAGAAGCGCTACATTACGCTCGGCCCCGTTGCGACCGTCCTCGGACTGGCCTTCAAACTCTATGACCCCGATCATTTACTCGGCGCACAGGAAGAACTCGGGATTACACTTGCACTGATTCCCACCGGCACACCCGGCGTCGAAATCGGCAGCCGCCACTTTCCGCTGAACCAGGCCTTTATGAACGGCCCCAATCGTGGCACGGATGTCTTTATCCCCATGGACCGGATCATGGGGGGTCAGGCACGCATCGGCGAGGGCTGGCGCATGCTGATGGAGTGCCTGGCCGACGGCCGGTCGATTTCCCTGCCGGCGCTGGGTGCCGGTGGCGGCAAACTGGCATCGCGCGTCGGCGGCGCCTATGCGGCGGTGCGCAAACAGTTCAAGACACCGATCGGCAAGTTCGAGGGCATCTCCGAGGTGCTGGGCCGGATCGCCGGTAATGCCTACGCCATGGATGCTGCCAGGGGCCTCACGACACTGGCTGTCGACGCGGGTGAAAAGCCGTCGGTCGCCTCCGCCATCGTGAAATACCACCTGACCGAGCGCAGCCGCAAGGTAGTGGACGATGTCATGGACATACACGGCGGCCGCGGTATCTGTATGGGTCCGCGCAACTACCTGGGACGCTTCTACCAGAGCATCCCGATCAGCATAACGGTCGAAGGCGCCAACATTCTCACTCGCAGCCTGATCATTTTCGGCCAGGGCGCGATCCGTTGCCATCCTTACCTGCTGAAAGAAATGGAGACGGCGCAGAATCGTGAGCTGGACGGTTTCGACCGGGCCCTGTTCGGGCATATCAAGTTGCTGCTCGGCAACCTGGCGCGTGCTGTTTTCCATGGCCTCACCCGCGCACGTTTCGCGCAGGCCCCCGTGGAGCGCGAAGAAGCGCGCTACTACCGGCAACTGACCCGCATGAGCGCCATGTTCGCCGTCTCCGCGGAAGCCGCGCTGTTGACACTGGGCGGCGCACTGAAGCGCAAGGAGTCCCTGTCCGGGCGACTCGGCGATGTATTGAGCCAGTTATACATCGCCTCGGCTGCGCTCAAACGCTATGCCGACCAGGGCCGCCAGCCGGCTGACCGGCCGCTACTGGAGTGGACGGTACGCGATGCCCTGCATGAAGCACAGCAGAAACTGTTCGAGGTCTACGCCAACCTGCCCAACCGTATGCTGGGCAGAGCACTGAAATGGATGCTGTTCCCCTATGGCGCCAGTTACCGCGCACCCGACGACGCACTGTTGCAGCGCGCGGCCAACGTGGTGCTGCGCCGGGGCAGTGCGCGCGAGCGCCTGACCGAGGGCCTGTTCATTCCGCAGGATGAAAACGAGTCGCTGGCACAACTGGAATCCGCTTTTGAAAAAGCGAGCGCCGCCCGGTCCATACTTTCACACTTGCGAAAAGCCATGCGCAGTGGTCAACTTGCATCCGGGGATCCGGAGCACTGCCTGGTCGAAGCGGTTTCCGCCGGCGTGATCGACGAACGTGAAGCAGCACAGGTTCGTGCCGCGGCGGCGGCAAGACAAAAAGTCATCGGTGTCGATGAGTTCCCCGCCGACTACTGGAAGGAGACAAACAGTTCATGGCAGCGCAACCCAACCCCCTCGCAACAGGCCGGCCAGTCTTCGTAGTCGACGGCAGCCGCTCGCCGTTTCTGCGCGCGCGCGGCAAACCCGGACCTTTACACGCCTCCGACCTGGCCTTCCAGGCCGGTCGCGCCCTGCTCTACCGCCAGCCGTTCTCGCCACAGGACCTGGACCAGGTCATTATGGGCTGTGTCATGCCCGGGCCGCAGGAAATCAACATTGCGCGCGTGGTCGCACTCCGGCTCGGTTGCGGCGACCGGGTGCCGGCATGGACAGTGCAGCGTAACTGCGCATCCGGAATGCAGGCGCTGGACTGCGCCGCGCAGGACATCGCGGCCGGACGTTCCGAACTGGTACTGGCCGGCGGTACGGAAGCCATGAGCCACGCGCCGCTGCTGTTCAGCAACGCGATGGTCAACTGGTTGAGCGCACTCAACAGCGCACGCAGCACCGGCGCCAGACTCAAGGCGGTTGCCGCATTCAGGCCCGCCTTTCTCAAACCGGTGATCGGCCTGCGGTGCGGCCTGACCGACCCCATCGTCAGCCTCAACATGGGCCAGACCGCCGAAATCCTTGCGCACCGCTTCGGCATCAGTCGCGAGATGATGGACAGCTATGCATTGCGCAGTCACCAGCGC
>JBHHXO010000221.1:0-5285 GCA_046757125.1 Thiogranum sp. | reverse complement strand
TTGCGATCGTCGAGACTGACGCGCACCACTTTCACATCGACTTCATCGCCAAGCCGGTAGACCTTGCCGGTGCGCTCACCGCGCAGGCGGTGGCCGGCCGGGTCGAAATGGTAATAGTCGTTGTGCAGCGCGGTAATGTGCACCAGGCCTTCAACATAGATATCTTTCAGTTCAACGAAAATACCGAACGAGGTCACGCTGCTGACGATGCCGCCGAAATCCTCGCCGACCTTATCCAGCATATACTCGCACTTCAGCCAGTCCACGGCGTCACGGGTGGCGTCGTCGGCGCGCCGCTCGGTCACCGAGCAGTGCTCGCCGAGCGCGCTCATGTCGGATTCGCTGTAGGGGAACTTCGCCAGGCGCGCATTCCTGCCCCGGGCTTTTTTACGCGCCTCGTTGCGCAGCTGGTGACGGATGGCGCGATGCACCAGCAGGTCCGGATAACGCCGGATCGGCGAAGTGAAATGCAGGTACTCGTCGTGCGACAGGCCGAAGTGGCCGATGTTGTCCGGGCTGTAACGCGCCTGCGACATGGAGCGCAGCATGACTGTCTGGATCAAATGCGCATCGGGGCGCGCCTGGACTTTCTTCAGCAGTTTCCCGTAATCACCGGCCTTTGGCTTGTCACCGCCGCCAAGCGACAGTCCCAGCTCACCGAGGAACTCGCGCAGGTCGGCCAGCTTGTCGGCCTGTGGACCCTCGTGCACGCGGTACAGGGTGGGCAGCTTGTGGCGGTTGAGGAAGCGCGCGCTGCACACGTTGGCGGCAATCATGCACTCTTCGATGATCTTGTGGGCGTCGTTGCGGTGCACCGGCACGATACGTTCAATCTTGCGATCATCACCGAACACGATGCGCGTTTCCGTGGTATCGAAATCGATAGCGCCGCGCCGGTCGCGCAGTTTTCTGAACGCCTTGTACAGGCTGTAAAGTTCTTCCAGGCTTTCCAGCAGCGGTTTGTACCGGGCACGCGTTTTCCTGTCGCGCTCCACCAGTATGGCCGCCACCTGGTCATAGGTCAGACGCGCATGTGAGCGCATCACCGCTTCCATAAAGCGTGAACGCGTGACCTTGCCCTGCCTGTCGACCGTCATTTCACAGACCATGCACAGGCGGTCGACGTCCGGGTTCAGTGAACACAGGCCGTTGGAAAGGATCTCCGGCAGCATGGGGATTACACGCTCGGGGAAGTACACCGAGTTGCCCCGCATATACGCCTCGTTATCCAGCGCCGTACCGGCCTTGACGTAGTGCGACACGTCGGCAATCGCCACCATCAGCTTCCAGCCATTGGGCGTGCGCTTGCAGTAGACCGCATCGTCGAAATCGCGCGAATCCGCACCATCGATAGTCACCAGCGGCAGGTCGCGCAGGTCGACGCGATTGCGTTTGGCCGCCGGCGACACTTTTTCAGCCAGACCCTGGATTTCATTCTCGACCGCATCCGGCCAGGCGTGCGGCACCTCGTGGGCGCGCATGGCCACGTCGATCTCCATGCCGGGCGCCATGTGGTCGCCGATGACTTCCACGATCCGGCCGACCGGACCGGAACGCTTGTTGGGTTGTTCGACGATGGCCGCGGTGACGAACTGGCCGTGGCGCGCACCGCCCACCGCTTCCGGCGGAATGCGGATCTCCTGCGTCAGCCGCTTGTGATCCGGCACTACGAAACTGATACCACTCTCGAAATAGATACGCCCCACCACGTTGTGGGTGTTGCGTTCCAGCACCTCGACAATGGCGCCTTCGCGGCGTCCACGCCGGTCTATACCGACCACGCGCGCCACCACCCGGTCGCCGTTCACGACCTGGCGCATCTGCCGGGGTGCCAGGAACAGATCCTCGCCACCCTCCTCCGGCACCAGGAAACCGAATCCATCCGGGTGACCGATAACACGGCCGCGCACCATATCCATGCGATCGACCAGGCCGTAACCGCCACGGCGGTTGCGCAACAGCTGGCCATCACGCTCCATGGCGCGCAAGCGGCGGCGCAGTGCCTCGATATCCTCGTCCCGGTGCAGGCCGAGAGCCTGCCCCAGGTCTTCGCGGGACATCAGCCGGCCGGCATCCTCCAGCAGCGACATGATGAACTCGCGGCTGGGGATCGGCGTAGCGTATTTTCCCGCCTCGCGCTCGGCGAACGGGTCCTTGCCAACGTGCGTTTTCTTACTGCGCTGTTTTTTACGTCTTTTTACCATGCGCGCATGCTAACCACTTTGGACAACAAAGGAAAATCAAAAAACGGGACAAGCGGGCAGCCTGCTTCGATTGACAAGCCCAAATCAGGCCGGTAGAGTTCGCGGCTGCCGTAAAGGCGCCTGCCGGAACGACCATGCCGAGGTGGTGAAATTGGTAGACACGCTAGCTTCAGGTGCTAGTGGGGGCAACCCCGTGGAGGTTCAAGTCCTCTCCTCGGCACCATT
Organism: Thiogranum sp.; assembly: GCA_046757125.1. GTDB lineage: Bacteria > Pseudomonadota > Gammaproteobacteria > DSM-19610 > DSM-19610 > Thiogranum. The sequence goes on along the minus strand of JBHHXO010000221.1, from coordinate 2,856 downwards.
TTTCCAGACCATCTGAAACCAGATTATCCATTTGTTTTTTAAAAGCATTTTCCTTTTTTAATTCGATGTCCGTATTGTCTGTCATGGTCTCTGATTGTCCCGGAAATGGAGCATGGGTGGAGCGCGTTTTGGTGTTTTTCTCTTCCAGGGTTTGCACTTTCACCGTTCATAATTTGCTCGCATAGCTCTCGTTATAAAGATGAAGAATGCGCACGCATCCTTGCCTGCAAAGCCTGTCGAACAAACAACGTTGACGCACTTTCGTTCGACACAATAAGCTGCCGTATCTTATCCGTTACCTCGTCAACGTTGTTCAACGTTGCGGCGGCAGCCATCGCCCGGTCATACGCCTCCACCACATCAATACTTGTCACCTCGTAACCCCACCCTTCACTCAACCAGCGAAGTGCAGCCATGGCACAACCGAGTGCAAAGTCCGGTTCCGACTCGAGGAAATCCCTTGCCGCTCGGGTCAGCGTTTTCGGATCACAGGGACTGCGGTTGGCCAGTTCCAGCGCCAGATCGAAAAGACTGATCGCCTTGGCCGTGGCAAACCACTTACCCTCTTCTCCCGGTGTGGTGGCAATGAGATCGGCCAGAATCTGTGACTTGTCTTTTTCGGGATAGCGCTTCGCGACCGCGCGAAACCGGGCAATCCAGGAATTGCCCACGGCGGCACTTAATCCATAGCGCTGGTAGGCCTCCTCATGCAAACCGGAAGAGATCAGAATCTCCTCACAGGCCTGGTCGATTACAGAGTCCGGCTGGTTCAGTCCGCGCGAGGCCTCGGCGTACTGCACAGCTTCCGCCTTTCTGCCCAGAGCCAGCAGCGCCTCAACGCCATAACGCCGGTAGTGCCACATGGAATACCGATTCAATTCCAGCAGCTCGAGCATTTCCTGATACCGCCCCGCCACCAGCAGGCAGGACAAACAGGCCGTGGTACCGTGGAAATAAGCACCTGGATTCGGATTCGTCCAACAGGACCGCACCGTAGGCACCAACTCATCGGCCCATCGCCCGGCAACTTCCACCGAGCCACAGATCTCACCCCACCGGTCACCGACCGGGCCGAGGTAATCGACACCGTCATCTTCCATTGCCTGCCAGAGCCGGGCCAGCCATTTGCCTCGTGTCTTGTCATCCGCAGGCGCCTTGACGATGATCGGGATCAACGCATCCAGCGCCTTGTTGACCGCCGATCCCAGTGCACCACTGGATGTGTCGATGTGCTCCAGCGCCGGCCAGAGCTTTTCCATCAGACGAACCGCACCCTCTGCCGCATGCACGGGATCTTTCTTTGCCACCTTTTTGATCTCGGAGACGGCTTCGCGAAGGCGCTGACATGCAAGCCGGGATGCCTTCCAACTGTAGGCACCCGTCCGGAAGCGTGCGGGGAAGATCCATTTGTGTTTTTCAGGCTTACTCATTCCAGTACCTATAATCCCAGGCGGGGAGCTACATTCTCATAGTCCGGTGCCTCAGCGTACAGTTTTTCGAGCTCACTACGTGCCCTGCGGTGCTGACCGAGATCTTCATAGACCTGGATCCGTTCGTACCGAATGGCTCTCAACAGATCGCCGATTCTATCCTTCTTTCGACGCAGAGCACCGGTTAATGTGTCCCAGGGTAAATCGAACACAAACAAATTCGGCGCCGTACCCCCTTTCAATACCATGCGATCCTTGAGAAAGGGATGGCTGCGAAATGCGTTCAGCAATTCGATCAGGCGGATTACCTTGTCCAGAGTTTCCATCAGCCTGAAGATCCTGAAGCGAGAGATTCATCCCGCCTCCTCCCAGCCACCACCCAGATCAGGGCGCACCAGCACATCGACCAGGGTACGCTCCAGACTCGTCACTCGGACATTCCCTCCGGCATGGCGCTGAATCGTGACCCCGAATAATTCAGCCTGTTGCGCCGACAGTACCCTGGGAAATGGGACAGCAAGAAATTCCTGGCCACGAAAGACAAAGGGCCGTCGGGCATTCCGGGTGAGATAGGCAAGCAGTGCCTCTCGTGTCTTCGTCCGGCGCGAGCCGGTGCTTTCCAGAAAGGCCACGAAGGCCTCATGGCGGAATACCGGATTTTCATTGAAAAAGTCCTGGACCTTCATAAACACCGCAAAGTTGACAATAGTTGTCGCCACACCTGAATAAATCAGGGGTACAGACTATTTATGTCAACCTTACCGATATAAGCGCCTCATGCTTCGCATACGACAGGCTCTGTAATTATACCGTACGTGAACGATTATGGGTCATTTCCTGATAAATACGATATTTATCACGTACAGGACATTTTTCTTGATTCATACCAAATTTATTGCTATTTTTTACCGTACGATATAATTATTGGGCTGAAAAGATGGCAAAGAATGATGTCTCTTACGGGCGGATCCAGTCGGCTGAAGACCTCGGCCGGCTTGTGCGTGCCCACCGCAAAGGCAAAGGATTGACGCTGGAAACGGTCTCCGGACTCGGTAACCTGAGCACCCGGTTTCTATCTGAGTTCGAACGCGGCAAGGAGACTGCCGAGATTGGAAAAATCCTGAAGGCTTTGCGAACCCTGGGTCTGGACATCATCGTTCAACCAAGGGGAGGGGCAGCCCCCTCCTCTCACGGTCCGTACCCGACCAAAACCCGATCCGATAAATCATGATCGACCCGGATGCACTCCATGTCTGGCTTGAGAATCGCCTGGTGGGATACTTGTGGCGAAATCCAGTGGGCGCCATTGGATTTCGTTATGAGCCTGATTGGATCAATAATAATGGCTTCGCCGATAGGAACGAGGCGAGGGCCAGGCGCCAAGGATGGCGCGATTCTGGTTTCGCCATCTCACTTACACTCCCTC
>JBHHXO010000220.1:0-5303 GCA_046757125.1 Thiogranum sp. | reverse complement strand
TGCCTGGGAAAATTCAGCGCAAACCCTGAAGACTACACCCGGCCGGAAACCGGCCCGGCGGACACGAAGCCCCCGGGCGGTGTATGTGCTGACGGCACCTGTGATACCGGCTCGACAATCTATACCTGTCCCATGCACCCCGAGATAGAACAGCAGGGTCCGGGCGCCTGCCCGAAGTGCGGCATGGCACTGGAACCGAAGAGCGTGCCGCTGGTGGCCACCAGAACCGAGTACACCTGCCCCATGCATCCGGAAATCGTCCAGGACGAACCGGGCAGTTGCCCCAGGTGTGGTATGGCACTGGAACCCCGCACCGTCGAGGCGGAAGAGGATACCGGTGAACTCAACTACATGACGCGTCATTTCTGGGTCAGCACCCTTCTCGCTGTCCCGGTGTTTCTCAGCGCCATGGCAGCGGAGTTCTGGCCGGAAGCCATGGCGGAAATCATTGACCCGCGTTACCGGCAGTGGTTCGAACTGGTGCTCGCGACACCGGTCGTTATCTGGGGCGGCTGGATTTTCTACGTGCGTGCCTGGCAGTCGCTGGTTACGCGCAACCTGAACATGTTCACCCTGATCGGCCTGGGTGTAAGCGTGGCCTGGATCTACAGTATGACCGGTGTTCTGTTCCCCGGACTGTTTCCCGAGTCGGTTTTCAACGACATGGGAGTCATCCCGGTCTACTTCGAGGCGGCAGCAGTCATCACCGCACTGGTATTGCTGGGCCAGGTGCTGGAGCTGCGCGCCCGCAGCCAGACCAATGCCGCGATAAAGATGCTGCTGGGACTGGCGCCCAAGACGGCGCGTATCGTCCGGAACGACGGCAGCGAAGAAGACATCCCCATGGAACATGTCAGGCCGGGCGATACCCTGCGCATACGCCCCGGAGAGAAAGTACCGGTGGACGGAACGGTCATCGAGGGCGAAAGCAACGTGGATGAATCGATGGTAACCGGTGAACCCTTGCCGGTTGAAAAATCCGTGGGTGAAAAACTGATCGGCGCCACGGTCAACGGCACCGGCAGCCTGCTGATGAGAGCGGAAAAAGTCGGCGCCGATACCCTGCTGGCGCAGATTGTCCAGATGGTGGCGGATGCACAGCGCTCGCGGGCACCGATACAGAAACTGGTGGATATCGTTGCCGGCTATTTCGTACCGGTCGTCGTGCTGGTCGCAATCATCACCTTCATTGTATGGAGCCTGTGGGGGCCTGAACCGGCCCTGGCCTACGCGATCATCAATGCGGTCGCGGTATTGATTATTGCCTGCCCCTGTGCGCTGGGGCTCGCCACGCCCATGTCCATCATGGTCGGCACCGGCAAGGGTGCGGTGGCCGGTGTGCTGATAAAAAATGCGGAGGCGCTGGAAGTCATGCAGAAAGTCGACACGCTGGTAGTCGACAAGACCGGCACGCTCACCGAGGGGAAACCAAAACTGGTAAGCGTAATAACGGCGCAAGGCTTTGATGAACGGGATACCTTGCGTCTGGCCGCCAGCCTGGAGCGAGCCAGCGAACACCCGCTGGCCGAAGCTATTGTGCGTGGTGCCGAGGAACGCGGAACCGAACTGGTCAGGACAGAGGACTTCCAGTCCGTGACCGGCAAAGGCGTTACGGGTAGCGTGGAGGGCCGTACGGTGGCGCTGGGCAATATCAGGCTGCTGGAGAGCCTGGGCATCGATGCCGGTGACTTTCCCCGCATGGCGGATACCCTGCGCGCCGATGGCCAGACGGTTATGCTGCTGGCCATCGACGGCAAGGCCGCCGGCCTGATCGGCGTCGCCGACCCCATCAAGGATTCCACACCCGAAGCCATCCGGGACCTGCATAACGAAGGCATGCAAGTCGTCATGCTTACCGGCGACAGCAAAAAAACAGCGGAGGCAGTCGCAGCCCGGCTGAATATCGACCAGGTACAGGCGGAAGTGCTGCCGGACCAGAAGGCCGAGGTGGTAAAGGCCCTGCAGGCAGAGGGCCGTACCGTTGCCATGGCCGGGGACGGAATAAACGACGCACCGGCGCTGGCCCAGGCCGACGTCGGCATTGCCATGGGAACCGGTACCGATGTGGCAATGGAAAGCGCCGGCGTCACCCTGGTGAAGGGTGACCTGCGCGGCATCGTTCGGGCAAGGCGACTGAGTCGCGCCACCATGCGCAATATCCGCCAGAACCTGTTTTTTGCCTTTATCTACAATTCAGTCGGCGTACCGATAGCAGCCGGTGTACTGTACCCCGTATTCGGACTGTTGCTGTCACCGATCATCGCTGCAGCGGCGATGAGTTTCAGTTCGGTATCGGTTATCGCCAATGCCTTGCGCTTGCGCCGGGCGAAGATCTAGGGCCTGGCCCCCAGGGAGGCAGACATGATGGGTGACAGTAGCGGTATGGCGTTTGCAGGCGGGCTGTTCATGTGGGTTTTCTGGATCCTGCTGGTCATTATTATTGTCGCTGTTGTAAAAGTGCTGGCCGGTAGCAACACACCGCCTGGGGAGAAGCCGATGGAGTTGCTCAGAAAGCGCTACGCGCGCGGTGAAATTGACGAGCAGGAATTTGAACGCAGGCGCCGCGAACTCGAGCACTGATCATGCCTGCATGCCACGAATTATTACCAACGCCCTCACTGCTAAGTGAGTTATTTTACTACACCAGGGACATGTCCAGATGAACAAAAAACACCTTTCAAAAACAAGTGCATTGTTTGCCGCCTCACTGCTGACACTCGGAGCAAGCCTGCCGATAAGCGCAAATGCCGGCAGCAACCCGTTCCAGATGAAAGACCTGGCATCCGGCTATCAGGTAGCCCACTCGGATCAGGGGCGCACTCCGGACAGTCAGGATGAAGACGGGCGCAAACACGAAGCAGAGGAAGAAAACGGTCATGATCACAACAACAAGGACGACCATGACAGTAAATCCCCCGAAGGCAAGTGCGGCGCCAGACACATGAAAGAAAATGAAGGGAAGTGCGGCGGCATGAAATAGAAGCGCCCCGGGGCGCCGTTGTGCCTTCAATATGCCGGCAATACTGCCGGCCGGGCAAAAGGCGACAATTCATGCTCATGTTGCCGATTCAGGAGGTTCACAGTGAAAAAGATCACTATCGTTGGCTGCGGCCGGGTCGGAGAATCGACCGCGCAAATACTGGCCAAGGAAGAGTTGTGCCGGGAGATATTGTTACTGGATATCAGCCCGGGTGTCCCCGAAGGCGTGGCACTGGATATCCAGCAATCGGCCTCCCTGTTACGCTTTGACACGCGCGTAACAGGCGCCACCGACCCCGCTGCCATGAGCGGCTCGGAGCTGGTTATCGTGACGGCCGGCTTTCCGCGCAAACCGGGCATGTCGCGCTCTGATGTGCTCGGTTCGAACCTGGCTATCATCGATGGCATTATCGACAACACCCTGCGTCATGCGCCTGACGCCATGCTGATGATGGTAACCAACCCGGTCGACGTACTGACGTGGCGCGCCTGGCAACGTACCGGCTGGCCACGGCAGCGCGTGTTCGGCCAGTCCGGGGCGCTGGACACGGCACGCATGACCAGTTTCATTGCCATGGAAACAGGCTACTCGGTGAAGGACATCTCCGCTCTGGTACTCGGCGGCCACGGTGACGCCATGGTGCCACTGGCCCGCTTCACCGATATCGCCGGTATTCCCATCGAGCATTTTCTGGATGACGAGACCATCCGGCAGATTGCCGAACGCACCCGCCAGGGCGGCGGAGAAATACTGGCACTGAAAAAACACAGCAGCGCCTATGACTCCCCCGCCGCCGCCATTGCATCCATGGTCGATGCCATCAGTCACAACCGCCGCCGCATCCTGCCCTGCGTGGCTATCCTTGACGGCGAGTACGGGCAACACTCCACGGCCATGGGCGTACCCGCGGTACTCGACCAGAACGGTCTGGTCGAAATAATCGAGCTGAAGCTGAACCTCGAAGAACAGGCGGATTTCAGGCGTTCCGCCGACCTGGTGCGCACGGATATCGATCACTTGTCGTGAGCGCAGGACACACCACCGTGGCAGTCTGCCATATGGGGTAGATAGCAGTCCGGTGTAAAAGGTAAACTTGCCGGCCGCGAGAAACAGGATTACCGATGAGCAAAATCACTAACAGGCAGCTTGTGGAAATTTCCGGCGCGGGCCCGGCGGGACTGGCCGCCGCACTTGCGGTGGCGCGCGGTGGGGGCCATGCACGCGTCTACGAGCGCCGCGGCGATGTTGGCGCCCGCTTTCACGGCGATTTCCAGGGCCTGGAAAACTGGACGACGAAAACCGGCGTGCTGGCAGAACTGGAGGAGACAGGCATAGCACCGGATTTTGAACACTCACCGATCAACGAGGTTACCTGCTTCGGACCGGGCGGTGACATAGAACGCAAGGTACACTCACAACAACCGCTTTTCTATATGATAAGGCGCGGTAGCGAACCCGGTACGCTTGACTATGCGCTTAAGCAACAGGCGCTGGCCGCAGGTGTTGAAATCCGCTTCAACGAAACCCTGCGCAAACTCCCTGCCGGCGGCATCGTAACCGAAGGACCGCATCGCGCCGACGCCATTGCGGCGGGTTATCTGTTTGAAACAGATATGGCGGACGGCGCCTATGCTGTCGTGTCGGAACAACTCGCACCCGGTGGCTACGCCTATCTCCTGATCTGTAATCACCGCGCCACCCTGGCAACCTGCCTGTTCAGCGATTTCCACAATGAACGCCGCTACCTGGAACGCAGTGTCGATTTCCTTACCGGCAAACTGGGCGTACACATGGACAACCCGCGTCGTTTCGGCGGCACCGGAAACTTCGCGTTGCCGAAATCAGCGCGCAAGCGGAATATACTGTATGCCGGCGAAGCCGCCGGTTTCCAGGATCCGCTGTTCGGCTTCGGCATTCGTTTCGCGGTTTTGTCAGGTGCGGCGGCAGGACGCGCCCAGTTGAGCGGCCATCTCGAACAATACGAGACTTTCTGGAAACACCGTCTGCGCGACTATCATAAAACGGCTGCCGTGAATCGCTGGTTTTATGAACGTCTCGGTAACCGGGGGTACAGTCGAATGCTGAGGCATTACCCGGAAGGCCGGGATATACGCGAACGCATGCGGCGCTCATATGCGCCGCGCCTCTGGAAGCGCATCTGGTATCATCTGGCGGTGGCGCGGCACCTTACTCCCGTGCTGAATCCATACGCTGACTGTGACTGCACCTGGTGCCGGTGTTCACGTCCCGCACAGGCGTCAAACGCGTGAGCCGGCCCTTGCGCCCCAGCCCGGGCATACAGCGCGTATTAAGGGAAAACGGT
>JBHHXO010000219.1:0-5335 GCA_046757125.1 Thiogranum sp. | reverse complement strand
GGGCCTCGGCGCAGTCGCTGGCCGGCGCCGGTTATGTCGAGGCCGGTGCCACGCCGGCGTTCCAGGGGGTCTTCGTGGCGGCGAGCACCGTGGTAGGGACGGTGCTCGCCGCGCTGGACGCTGTTGTCAGCGGACATTGCCGGCAGGCATTCGTACCCATCGCCGGCCTGCATCACGCGCGCCGCGACGGCGCCGCCGGGTTCTGTGTGTTCAACGACTGCGGCATCGCCATCGAAACCCTGCGCCGGCAGTATGGTATTCGACGCGTTGCCTATGTGGATATCGACGCCCATCACGGCGATGGTGTGTTCTATGCCTTCGAGGATGACGCGGACCTGGTGTTCGTGGACTTCCACGAAGACGGACACTACCTCTATCCCGGTACCGGGGCCGTCGAGGAAACCGGCAGCGGTGCTGCGGCCGGTACCAAGCTGAACATCCCGCTGCCACCCGCTGCCGGCGATGAGCTCTTTTTTACGGCATGGGAGGCTGCGGAGAGCTTCCTCGACAAGGCGGAACCGGAGTTCATCCTGCTGCAGTGCGGCGCCGACAGCCTGGACGGCGATCCCATCACCCACCTGAAATATTCGGAGCAGGCACACCGCCACGCGGCGCAGCGCCTGAAGCGGCTGGCTGAACGCCATTGCGACGGCAGGCTGCTGGCGCTTGGGGGCGGGGGTTATAACCGTGACAACCTGGCCCGGGCCTGGACTGCGGTGGTAGCGGCGCTGCTGGGCGAAAGCGGCTAATTCCAGTATGATTCCGCTCTTTTCAGCCTTGCCGGGAAAATCGCATGTTCAGCAAAGATATGACCATCGCCGGATTCGACGATGAACTCGCCGCCGCTATCGCCGGCGAAATCCAGCGCCAGGAGCAACACATCGAACTGATTGCCTCGGAAAATTACGCCAGCCCGCGCGTACTGGAGGCACAGGGCTCTGTTTTAACTAACAAATATGCAGAAGGCTACCCGGGCAAGCGCTACTACGGCGGCTGTGAATTCGTCGACCGGGCCGAGCAACTGGCCATCGACCGGGCCAAACAGCTGTTCGACGCCGATTATGCCAACGTGCAGCCGCATTCCGGTTCGCAGGCGAATGCCGCGGTCTACCTGGCGCTGTGCCAGCCGGGCGACACCATACTCGGTATGAGTCTGGCCGATGGCGGGCATTTGACCCATGGCTCAAAGGTCAACTTTTCCGGCAAGGTTTTCAACGCGGTCCAGTACGGCCTGAACCCGGACACCGGCGAGATAGATTATGACGCCATGGAAGCGCTGGCACAGGAACACAAACCGAAAGTGGTGGTGGCCGGATTTTCCGCCTACTCGCGTGTAGTGGACTGGGCGCGTTGCCGTAAAATCGCCGATTCGGTCGGGGCTTTCCTGTTCGTCGACATGGCGCACGTGGCAGGATTGATTGCCACCGGCCAGTACCCGAGCCCGGTGGCCATCGCCGATGTCACGACCACGACTACGCACAAAACCCTGCGCGGTCCGCGCGGCGGCCTGATCCTGGCGAAGTCCAACCCGGATATCGAAAAGAAACTGAACTCGCTGGTGTTTCCCGGTACCCAGGGCGGCCCGCTGATGCACGTGATCGCGGCCAAGGCCGTGGCGTTCAAGGAAGCGCTGCAGCCGGAGTTCAGGGAGTACCAGAAGCAGGTGCTGGCCAACTCACGCGCCATGGCGCAGGTGTTTATCGAACGCGGCTACAAGGTGGTGTCCGGCGGTACCGACGATCACCTGTTCCTGGTGGACCTGATCGACAAGGGTATTACCGGCAAGGAGGCCGATGCGGCACTCGGCGCCGCCTATATCACGGTCAACAAGAACGCCGTGCCGAATGACCCGCAGTCGCCGTTTGTCACCAGCGGGATCCGCGTCGGCACGCCGGCCGTCACCACGCGTGGTTTCGGTGAGAGCGAGGTCAGGGAACTGGCGGGCTGGATGTGCGACATCATGGATGACGTGCAGAACCGGTCGCTGATCGACGAAGTGCGCGGCAAGGTTCTGGAAGTTTGCCGGCGACTCCCCGTTTATAGCGGGTAGGTTGTCCGATGCGCTGTCCGTTTTGTGGAAACATGGACACCCGGGTCATCGACTCGCGCCTGGCCAGCGAGGGCATGCAGGTGCGCCGGCGCCGCGAGTGCGTCGAGTGCGGTGATCGCTTTACCACCTATGAGAGCGCGGAACTGGTGATGCCGCGCATCGTGAAAAGCGACGGTTCGCGCGAACCTTTCAATGAAGACAAATTGCTGACCGGTGTGTTGCGCGCACTGGAAAAACGGCCGGTGGACACCGAGAGCGTGGATGCGGCCATCAGCCATATCCAGCACCGCCTGCAGTCCTGCGGTGAGCGCGAGATCGAGTCGCGCACGCTGGGTGGCTGGGTCATGGAGGAATTGCGCAACCTCGACCAGGTCGCCTATGTGCGCTTTGCGTCGGTGTACCGCAGTTTCCAGGACGTCAGCGAATTCCGCGACGAAATCGAACGGCTGGAAAAGGAACCCACGCCTGAAGAGCGGCGCCACCAGATGCCGTTGCTGTCGGGTGACGAGGATGCGGAGACCAGTTGAACGATCGGCAACACATGGCGCACGCCATCCGTCTGGCCGCACGCGGGATCTACACTACCCATCCTAACCCCAATGTCGGTTGCGTGATCGTCAACGGGGCTGCCGTGGTCGGGACGGGCTGGCACCGGCAGGCCGGTGGTCCGCACGCCGAGGTCTTTGCCTTGCGCGAAGCCGGCGAAAAAGCGCGTGGTGCGGATGTGTTTCTCAGCCTGGAACCGTGCAGTCACCGGGGGCGCACACCCCCCTGTGCAGACGCGCTGGTCGATGCCGGTGTGAAACGGGTTGTGGTTGCCATGCAGGACCCCAACCCGCTGGTGGCCGGGCAGGGGCTGGAGCGGCTGCGGGCCGCCGGTATCGTGGTCGAGGCCGGCTTGCTGGAAGCGCAGGCGCGGGCGATCAATCCGGGATTTATCGCGCGCATGCAGCAGGCGCGGCCCTGGGTCAGGCTCAAGCTGGCCAGCAGCCTGGACGGGCGTACCGCCATGGCGTCCGGCGAAAGCCGCTGGATAACCGGTGACGCCGCGCGTCGTGATGTGCAACGGCTGCGGGCGCGCAGCTCGGCGGTGGTGACCGGCATCGGCACCGTGCTGGCCGACGATCCGTCCATGAATGTACGGTTGGACGCGGCAGACCTGTATGCTGTCGAACCGGTACGTCAGCCGCTGCGCGTAGTGCTGGATACGCAGTTGCGCATGCCGACGCAGGCGAAGATGTTATCGCTGCCGGGGTCTACACTGGTGGTTACCGGTGTGACGGATACGGCGCGCTGGCAAGCGTTGCAACAGGCGGGCGCCGGGGTGGTGGCTGTCGGGACGGCCGGGGAACAGCCGGCGCCGCAGGCCGTGTTGCGCATGCTCGCTGAACGCGATATCAACGAGGTGCTGCTGGAATGCGGTCCGACACTGGCCGGCGCGTTTTTGCGCGCGGGGCTGGTGGATGAGCTGGTGGTGTATATGGCGCCACACATAATGGGCGATTCGGCCCGCGGTCTGTTTCACCTGCCGGGTCTGGAACAGATGCGAGACCGCATTGCATTGCAGTGGACCGATGTCCGGCAGGTGGGAGATGCGCTGCGGATAACGGCACGGCCGGAGTAACAACACAATGTTTACCGGAATCATACAATCCGTCGGCGAAGTCGCCGCCCTCGAACACAAGGGCGAGGATTTACGCCTGCGTATCCGCACCGGCAAGCTGGAGCTGGCGACGGTCGCGATCGGTGACAGTATCGCTACCAGCGGTGTCTGCCTGACGGTGGTCGAGTTGCCGGGCGACGGGTTTGTGGCCGACGTGTCCGGTGAAACGCTGGCCTGTACCACCATCGGCAACCTGCAGGTCGGCGACCGCGTCAACCTGGAAAAAGCGCTGACACCGGCCACGCCGCTGGGCGGGCACCTGGTGAGCGGTCACGTCGACGGCATTGCCGAGGTCGTGTCGCGGCGTGACGACGGCCGTTCGGTGCGCTTCCGGATGCGCGCGCCGGATACGCTGGCGCGTTATATTGCCGCCAAGGGTTCCGTGTGCGTGGACGGCATCAGTCTCACGGTCAACGCCGTGGACGGCGCGGAGTTTGAGCTGAATATCGTGCCGCACACGCTGGTCGAGACGACCATGGGCGGGTTTCAGCCCGGGCGCAGCTTCAACCTGGAAGTGGATATAATCGCCCGTTACCTGGAGCGCCTGCTGCTTGGACCGGCGGCCTCGACACAGGCTGAAGGCATCAGTATGGAATTATTGCAGCGCTGCGGTTTTACGGGTGCGACGGACTAGGCGAATTATGGAACTGAACAACATCGAAGAGATTATCCAGGATTTCCGTGACGGAAAAATGGTTGTCATCATGGACGACGAGGATCGTGAGAACGAAGGTGACCTGATCATGGCGGCCTCGCTGGTGCGGCCTGAAGACATCAACTTCATGGCAACACACGGTCGCGGCCTGATCTGCCTGACGCTGACACCGGAGCGTTGCCGGCAATTGTCCCTGCCGTTGATGGTAAACGATAACCAGGACCAGCATTCGACCAACTTCACGCTCTCTATTGAGGCTGCCGAGGGTGTCACTACCGGTATCTCGGCCTACGACCGTGCGCGCACCGTCGAGGCGGCCGTCAGGGCCGACGCGAAACCGCAGGACCTGGTGCAGCCGGGCCATGTTTTTCCGCTGATGGCGCAGCCCGGCGGCGTGCTGACGCGCGCGGGGCACACCGAGGCCGGTTGTGACCTGGCGCGCCTGGCGGGTGTGGAGCCGGCAGCCGTTATCGTTGAGATTCTCAACGAAGACGGCAGCATGGCGCGCAGGCCCGACCTGGAAAAATTTGCCGAACAGCACCGGCTGAAAGTCGGCACCATTGCCGACCTGATTCATTACCGGATTGCCAATGAGAAGAATGTCGAACGGGTGGCCGAGTGTGATCTGCCCACCGAGTATGGTGAATTCCGCCTGTTCGCCTACCAGGATATTGTCAACGAAGGGCTTCATCTCGCACTGGTAAAAGGCGAGGTGAGTGCCGACCGGCCGACCCTGGTGCGCGTGCACGTACAGAATGCCCTGAGTGACCTGTTCGGTGCGCAGATGCAGGACACCGGCTGGCCGTTGCGCGATGCCATGCGGCGCGTCGCCGAGAACGGCGAGGGTGTTGTGGTCGTGCTCGGGCAGCACGAAACACCGCGCGACCTGGTGCAGCGCATCCGTTTTTACGACGAGCATGAAAAGAGCGGCGAACCGGTTGTGCGCGAGGAACACCATGAGCTGCGC
>JBHHXO010000218.1:0-5472 GCA_046757125.1 Thiogranum sp. | reverse complement strand
CCGCAGCAATTTTTTCATTTAATCATTGAAGCGCCGGTAGTGGGGAGAATACACTTGCGGCACCATGTTCAGACGTATTCCCCTCAACGGAGCAACATCCGGCACGGCACGCGAGTGCATGCTCAAGTCCGTGTTGTTCGGCAGCCTGGAACCGGCGCAACTGGACACCCTGCTGCAACACACCCGTTCCGCCGTACTCGAGGAAGGCCAGGTGCTGTTCGAGCAGCAACGCCCGGCAAACGAAATCTTCATGCTGCAGTCCGGCCAGGTCAAACTGGCGCGCATCTCTCCCGAGGGCCAGGAAAAAGTCATCGATCTGATTTCGCCGGGTGACACCTTCGCGGAGGCCATCATGTTTTCCGGTGCCAGCGTCTACCCGGTGACAGCCGCAGCGCTGTGCACCAGTGAATTGTTGTGTTTCGATGCGAACACCTACACCGGCATCCTGCACCAGTCCACCGATGCCTGTTTCGCCATCATGGCGCAGATGAGCCGCCGCCAGCACTGGTTGATCAGTGAAATCGACCGCCTGACACTGCATAACGCGACCTTCCGGATTATCGCCTACCTGCTCGACCAGATCCCGAGCACCCATCTCGGCACATCGGAAGTGAGGCTGAACACGCCCAAACACGTTGTCGCCTCGCGACTGTCCATGACGCCGGAGACGCTGTCACGCACATTGTCCAGGCTCAACCGGGACGGGCTGATAGACATCAACGAACATTCCATCGTTTTGAAAGACCTCGGGCAGCTGCGTGCTTATGTGCAGGGAAGCGCGTTATAGAAACGTCCACCGGGAGCTGTTGCGCACAGGCCCCGAATACTGTCCCGACAGACCATCCGCAAAGACGCCCGTTTTACAGCGCCCACGGAACCGCTATGTGGCCGCATTCACCTGCAACGATCCGTAAAGATCCCTCAGCATTTCACGCATGTCCTCCGGGCCGAACAGACCTTCGGAACAGGAAACCGGTGTTTCCGGATCGGCGAAATGCGCTTCGAACAGGTCCAGTCGCTCCTGTTCGTCCAGGCAGTGGATATTGCCTGCGGGTACACCGAGACGAAACAGCGCCACTGCAATCCTGTGCAGGCGGTGCTCCACCTGACCCAGGTCTGCATCGAGCTGCTCCAGCCGTTTCATACCGGAAAGGTCGCCGGACAGAACCTGGATACTGAGAAAACAGGATTCGGCGTAAAGCATGATCATGTCCCGCTCGGCTTCCAGCCGGGCGTCCAGTTGCTTCCTGGTGAACGGGTTATCCATAACAGACTTGTCGGTCTCTTGTTACTTCGGGGACTCATCAGGTTTTCGGACGGTTCCGCCATAACCTTTATCGAAACAGCCACAGACAAATCCGCCCGCAGTTCAGCCCGGGGGAACAGGCAGAAACACCGAAAGACAAATACATTCAAATTATTGTGGTATCTTTCTGGAAAGTGTGTACAGTAAATGCCCAGCGGGCCGACACAGGGTTTAATAGTGTGTAAACATCCGGGCAGGATCTTGTTTACGAAATTATCCAGGTTGCTCTTCTATATTTCAGCGGGATTCTTTGCCGTAATGTCTGCACAGGCAAGGCACAAGGTCGAGGAAATCGCCGACCCTTCCCTGCCGGATATCGCTGCGGTGCACTTCATACCGGGCAAAGCCCCGGTTATTCTCTACAATCCCATTCTGTGCCGGCAGGCCGGCCGGGCGCTGTGCGAATTTTACCGCCACCACGAATATGGCCACATAGAACTGAACCACTACAAACGTGATGACCTCACCGCCCGGGAAAAGGAAAGCGAAGCTGATCGCTGGGCGGCCAGACATGCGCCCTTACCGGTCGTGATGGCCGCCTACCGGTTTTTTTCATCCGGCGGCGGGGCTACGCCGATTCACGGTAACAGTCAGGAACGTGCCGCCCGTCTGCTGACACGCACGGAAAAGCTCCAGATAGCCAGGTCGCCACTGGCGTTCGACGCCAAGGCATTGTAAAACCGGTCAGTCCGTTGTCAATCGCGCATACAGCAGTGGCAACTTCGCCGGCAGCTCCCCGGCATTCCTGACCAGTACATAGGATGAACTGCCGAACAGGTACGGCAGGTAGTCTCCCGCCTTTTCGTCAATAGTGACACAAAAGGGGCGCAGCCCGTGCTCATGTGCCTCCTGTATGGCCCGGCGCGTGTCCTCTATGCCGTAGCGCCCCTCGTATTTGTCGAGATCGTTGGGCTTGCCGTCGGTCAGTATCAACAACAGTTTCCGGCCTGATACTTCCTTTTCCAGCAGGGCCGTTGCATGCCGGATGGCCGCACCCATGCGCGTGTAATAACCCGGCCGTATCGCCTGTATGCGCCCTCTTACCTCATCATTGCAGGGCTCGGCGAATGTTTTCAGGGCATGGAAGCGTACATGGTTACGCCGGCGCGAAGAAAAGCCGTACATGGCAAAGCGGTCGCCGGTCGCCTGCAGCGCTTCCGAGAACAAAAACAGGCTGTCGCGCACCACGTCGATAATACGCTGCCGGTTATCGACCCAGGCATCCGTCGATAATGACAGGTCGGCCAGCAACAAACACGACAGGTCGCGCTCCGCATTGCGAAAACTGCGGTACAGGTTAGCGTCCGCCGGGCGGATACCACGCAGGCGTTCGGTGTTGTAACCGATCAGCGCATCGAGATCCGGTTCGGAACCGTCCGCCTGGCCGCTCAACCAGTGCCGGCGCGGCTTGAGCGCCTCGAACAGACGGCGCAGGCGGCGCGCCTTGAGTTGCAGGTGCGCAGGAACTCCGGCCGGTACAACGGCGCGCGCCTGCATGGGCTGCAAGCGACAGTGATCGGGCTGCAACACCTGCTGCCGGTAATCCCACTCCGGCAGCGGCAGTCCTTCCCCAAGGTAGAGATCATCGTTGTCTTCCGGCGGCAGGTCGAGGTCAAAACGCAGACGCGCCGCGCTGCGCTTGCGGTCGTTCGCTACGCTGACCACGTCCATATCCTCCAGCGCCGACTGCGCGTCTTCATCCTCGTTTTCCTCGCTGGTCCGGTCTACATTGACATACTCGGCGCGGGTAAACAGGCTCTCGAGGCGAAACGCCAGCAGGCCGTCACGTCCGTCCGGTGCATCCACACGTTCACCGCGGCGACGCTTGTCGGTATCGACCTGTTTGCTGTGCTGCTCACCGGCTTCTTCACCCCCTTCCGCATCGCCGCCGGGGGGGCTGGCCTGCTGCAGAAGCGGTGGCTCCGGATGCAACCAGAGCGGTACCGGCTGCGGCGCAACCCGTGCATTGACCAGCGGCCCGCTCACCGATACCGGATCGAGCAAGGCGTGACGAATCATCGTCTCCTGCTCGGCTTCGTCGGCCCTGAGTGTGTCGGGATCGGGGCGTTGCTGCAGGTGCCGTTCGACCAGCGCGTGATAGCGGGACGCCAGCCCCGGGTGCGCCGCCAGGAGCTCTGAAGCAGCGGCCGCATTTTGCTGCAGCCAGTCTCCGGCGTGTTGCCCGTCCCGCGTCGCCAGTGCCGCGAGCCACAGGTAGAGCTGGCGATTCAGATCGCGCTCGGCGTACCAGGCGATGCTCGCCGGCAGGCGCAGGGTATCCTGATCGCGCCAGGCCAGGGCTGTCTGCCTGTCGCTGCCGGCGATACGGCTGAGCAACTTGCGGCGGGCGCCGGACGCCGTTTCATTGGCAACCTCGATACGCAGTCCGCCGTCCCCGCCCAGCGCGCGAAACAGTACCGCGGCCGGGCGGCGTATCTCATCCAGCCTGACCGCTGCCTCCGGGTACTCGCGCCGGGCCGCGCGGGTGATAACCCTGTGCCATAACCGGCCCACCCACTCTTCCATCAGCCACCGCTCCCCTGTTGTGCATCATGCCGAAAGCACCCTGCAGGCACCTCCGGTCTGCGCCCGAAGCCCCGCTCGGAGACATCCAGCGCGCACTGTCCTTCCACCATCTGCAACAAACTCTGTTTACCCTGTGGCAGGTTGACGCGTTCGCAGGCCTGGACACACTGCTGGCACTGGGTACAGGTAAACATTTTGCGCTTGATACGGCGCGGTTGCAGGCGCATCGGACAAGCGTGTTCACAGGAACTGTCGCAGGTCGCACAATCGGCCGCCCGGCTGCGGTCGAAGCCCACCACCAGCGCCTTGCGGTTAGCCATCCACACCAGACTCTGGAACAGGCCGACAGCACAGCCGAAACGACAGAACAGGTGGCGTGCAAGGGTGAATTCAATAACAAATAACGTGGCAGCCACGCCGATAAAAATGAACTGGTTGCGGCTCAGCGCAGCCGCGAACAGGTTGCCCCAGATTTCGCCCGGCGGCAGCAGGTAGGTGAGCAATGAGACAGCCCACAGTAACGAGAAGAACAACACCGCCAGCGCGACCAAAAACCACATGGCGCGTTGCGGATGGATCCGGACGCCGTCCGACTGGACTTCCGGCAGCGCTTCCCGCTGCCACAGGGTCGGTTTGCCGCTGGCGCGACGCATCAGACCGTTGATCGCCTCGACCACGGAAAAATGCGGGCACAGCCAGCCGCAGTACAGGCGTCCATAGCGCCATGACAGCCACACACCGGCGCCGACAATCAGCGCGAGAGGCAGGAAAGCGCGCAATATGAGATTGAAACCCGCCTCGATAGAACCGGCTCCACGGACATCCAGCGTCCAGGGCATACCGAACAGAATGAAGTGCCCCTGGGTGAGATCGAGGCGGAACAGATCAAGCGCCGGTGCCAGCACGAACAGCGCAAAGAACGCCGCACGCCACAGCAGGCGCTGGCGCTGCAACGCACTCATGGAAGCAACGGCCATCCGATCAGCGGGCATACGCACAGTGCCGGCCCATATCAGGCCCCGAAGTCGGCCTGAACGACTTCCATGAGCGCCGCGACAGTGGGCTCATCGTCGCTGAGCGGTTCGATCAGCGCCGCACGGCAGGCCTCGACGGCATCGAATCCGTCCCGCATCAGCTGCGCGGTATAAATCAACAGGCGGGTCGATGCCGACTCTTCCAGGTCGTGGTCCTTCAGGGCGCGCAGGCTGTGGGCCAGGCGCACCAGGCGCGCGGCCAGCGCCTCGTCGACACCGGTTTCACGCATGATGATCAACTGCTCGGTCCCGGCATCGGGGAAATCGAAACGCGCCGCCACGAAACGCTGGCGGGTCGAGGGCTTCATCCCCTTGAGCATGTTCTGGTAACCGGGGTTGTAGGACACCACCAGCATAAAATCCGGCGGCGCGTGCAGCGTTTCGCCGGTACGCTCGATCGGCAGGATACGACGGTTATCGGATAACGGATGCAGGACAACCGTCGTATCCTTGCGCGCCTCGACCACCTCGTCCAGGTAACAGATGGCACCCTCGCGTACCGCCCGGGTCAGCGGGCCGTCGTTCCAGTAGGTGGCACCGTCACCGATCAGGTGCCGCCCCACCAGGTCGGCAGCCGTCAGGTCGTCATGGCAGGATACCGTGTAC
>JBHHXO010000217.1:0-5534 GCA_046757125.1 Thiogranum sp. | reverse complement strand
GTGGTCGATGACTCGGCGTTGATCCGCCAGATGCTGACCGAGATGCTGCAGCAGGATCCGGAGATTGAGGTCGTGGGTACTGCGCACGACCCGTTTATGGCGCGCGAGAAAATCAAGCAGCTGAACCCGGATGTGCTGACGCTGGATGTGGAAATGCCGAAGATGGATGGCGTTACCTTCCTGCGCAACCTGATGAAGTTGCGGCCGATGCCGGTGGTGATGGTGTCGACGCTGACCCGGAGGGGCAGTGAAATCACGCTGGACGCTCTGGAGCTCGGTGCGGTGGACTTTGTCTCCAAGCCGACGGTTGATATTGCCCACTCCCTGGGCGACTATGCCGAAGAAATAATTACCAAGGTAAAGGCGGCGTCGGTAGCCCGTGTGCGGGAGCTGAAACCGGTGGCGGAACGGCACAACGCTGATGCGGTTTTGCCCGCGCGGCGGCGCAGGCATTTTAAAACAACCGACAAACTGATTGCGCTTGGTGCTTCGACCGGTGGTACCGAGGCGATACGCGAGGTGCTGGAAATCATGCCGGCCGACGGCCCGGCGATGGTCATCAGTCAGCATATTCCGGAAGCGTTCAGCAAACCGTTCTCAGAGCGTATGAACCGCTGTTCGCAGATGACCGTGACACAGGCCGAGGACGGTGACCAGATTCTGCCGGGACATGTCTATATTGCGCCGGGGCATCGGCATTTGCTGGTGGTGCGCGACGGCGCGCGATTCCGCTGTCAATTAAGCGATGGTCCGCCGGTAAACCGGCACCGGCCCAGTGTCGATGTCATGTTCCGCTCGGTTGCGCAGAATGTCGGTCCCAATGCCGTGTCGGTGCTGCTGACAGGGATGGGTAACGATGGTGCCCGGGGCATGCTGGAAATGCGGGAAGCCGGTGCCTGTACGCTGGTCCAGGATGAGGCCAGCAGTGTGGTATGGGGGATGCCCGGCGAGGCGGTGAGGCTGGGTGCCGCCGACGAGCAGGTCGCCCTGTCGTCGATGGCTGCACGTATACAAAAAGTACTGTTAAAAGAATAAAGATCAGTCTTCGCCGGACGCTATCACGGGATAAGAAAGGAGTCTGTGTGTCGTGTCGCAAGCACCGTTAAACCCTGTCTCATTCAGCTGGTTCCGGGCACTGATCCCCGGTGTGCTCGGTACTGTCGTGGTGGCGGCAATGTCCGGGTTTGCCTGGCTGGGTGAGGCCGAATTCCCGAAGTTTATTCTGCTGGCAGCCGGCTGGGTTGCCGGTATCGCCTGGGCCGGTCGTGCCACGACTTCGAGTACGCCTGCGAGGCAGGATATCAATATCGACACGGAGTCGGCTGAAGAGTTCAAGGCTGTCTGCGTGCCGATAAAAAACCTGCTGGCTGATGAAGTTTCCGGTACGCGCGACGAAGTACAGCGCGTCAGTCGTATTGTGCTGGAGGCTGTTTCCAGTCTGACAGACAGCTTCCAGAACCTGAGCGCCAGCAGTCAGCGTGAGGAAGAGCTGGTACATGCCATTATCGAGTACGGCTCCGGAAAGGATAATCGCCGGTCATTTCTTACCGAAGCGAGCGGGCTGTTGCAGGATTTTATCGATACACTGGTGGATATCAGTAAGCAGAGTATTGAAACAGTGCATCGTATCGACGATATGGTGGAACACATGGACGGTGTTTTCAGGCTGCTGGGTGACGTGAAAAAGATCGCTGACCAGACCAATCTGCTGGCGTTGAATGCCGCAATCGAAGCCGCGCGCGCCGGTGAGGCAGGTCGCGGGTTTGCCGTGGTGGCTGACGAGGTTCGCCAGTTGTCAATGCGTTCCAACAATCTGAATGAGGAAATTATCGCAGGTGTAAGTGCCGGAAAACAGGCAATCGCCGCGGTGCGTGAAATCATGGGCGAGATGGCGTCACGTGATATGAATGTGGCAATCGCCGGGAAGGAACGGGTTGACGAGGCGTTTAAATGCTCGGAGGAATACAACCTGTTTGTTGCCGAGCGGATCGCCGATCTGGGCAGTATCAGTGATTCAATTACATCTGATGTCGGGAACGCCGTGCGTTGCCTGCAGTTCGAGGATCTGGTTACCCAGTCTATGGGCGCTGCCGAGACGCACCTGCAACGCCTGAATGAAATGGAACATATGCTGG
Organism: Thiogranum sp.; assembly: GCA_046757125.1. Classification (GTDB taxonomy): domain Bacteria; phylum Pseudomonadota; class Gammaproteobacteria; order DSM-19610; family DSM-19610; genus Thiogranum. Next base: position 3,399 of record JBHHXO010000217.1, on the reverse strand, counting down.
AACGTTTGGTGGATCTGTCGACAGCGCCGGATCCGGAAAAGCTGGCCGCTCTCAAGCACGATATGGATGCCTTCGCTGCGGGCAGGATCCACAGTGGCGACAAGGCCGTTGCACAGGATTCCCTGGCTGGTGGCGATGTAGAGTTATTTTAAGTTTGTGAATACAGGTATGGCGATAATGTCAAATATCAGAGTGTCCGTTTCCGATAATGGTCGCGAGGTTAGCATCGCGGTGGTTGGGCGTTTCGATTTTTCAGTGCACAAGGAGTTTCGTGACACCTATACGAATTGCAACAGCGCCGGGCTCAGCTTTGTGCTGGATCTGTCCCAGACAGAATACATGGACAGTTCCGCGCTGGGCATGTTGTTGCTGTTAAAAGAGCACGCAGACAAGTGCAAGGGGAAAGTGGTGCTCAGCAGGCCGGCTCCCGGGGTCAGGAAGATCCTGGATATCGCCAACTTCGGCAAGCAGTTTACCATTGCGTGAGAGGGTCTGGGGTGTGCCCGTGAACAGCGTTGTTGTACCGGTCGTTGAAGGACTTGCCGGCACGCGTGGCAGGGTGCTATTGGTGGATCCTTGTGCCGGCAATCGGCTGATGCTGAAATCGCTGTTACTCGAAATGGATTTTGATGTAGTGCCGGCAGAAAATATTGAGCAGGCGGTGCAGTGTTTTCGCGAAACAGTACCGGACATGATATTCATAGATATCGTAACGCCGGTACTGGATGGTTTCGAAGTCGCGAAACGGATTAAATCCCTGGCAGGGGGTGACTCTGTTCCCATTACTTTTATCACTGCCCCGGATGACAATGCAGTGATAACCCGCTGTATCGATTTTGGTGCCGATGTTTTTCCCGGCGGGTCGCCGAATGTGGCGTTGCTACAAGCCAAGATTGTATCCATGGAGCGTTTTCGTGCCCTGCACCTTGAGATTGCCGTCCTCAATCGGGAAATACAGTTCGAGGCAGAGATTGCAGAGAAAGTTTTCAGTCGTGCTGTAACCAGTGGTAATGCAGATATCAGTCATTTTTACTCGTTGCTGCGTCCGGCGAGTACCTTTAATGGTGATATGCTGCTTACCGCTTTTTCGCCGGCACGCGATATTCATGTCCTGCTGGCGGATTTCACCGGTCATGGTCTGGCCGCTGCCCTGGGCGCGCTACCGGCCTCGGAGGTTTTTCATGCCATGGTGGGTAAAGGGTTTTCGGTCGATGAAATCATGGATGGTATCAACCGCAAACTTTGCAGGTTGTTGCCCACAGGAATATTCATGGCCGCCCAGTATGTTTGTATCAGTCATGACCTGAAACACGTAACGGTGTGTAACTGCGGTATGCCTGATGTCCTGCTGCTGGATGATGCGGGCAGGCATATCGTCTCGCGCCTGGCATCTTCCGGTATGCCGTTGGGTATCGTTCCGGATGTTAACTTCCGTGCCATCCTTGAGCATTGCGCTATACGCAGCGGCAACAGGGTTGTGCTGTACAGTGACGGTCTGGTCGAGGCGGGTAATGCGGAACAGGAGATGTTTGGGGACGAACGGTTTCAGCGAGCCTTGTGCAAATGGCGGGATACCCCGCTGGACAGGGTGATTACGGAACTTGATGCGTTCTGCGGACAGGAGCCGCAGGCCGACGACATCAGTCTGGTGGAGATCCCCTGTATTGCGGAAAACCTGCCGCCCTGGGATATGAGTGGCTTGCTGCAGGGTGATGAGCCGGAAATATCGGTTAGCGACTCTGCCGATGGCGGCTTGGAAATCAGGCTGTTGTTTGAAGGCATCTGTCTGCGTAACATCGACCCGGTTCCTGTGCTTATCAATCACGTTGAGACATCGCTGGGTAAAGGGTTACCAAGCCAGCCACTGTTTACTATATTGACCGAATTGTATGTCAATGCGCTGGATCACGGAGTACTGGGCCTGGAATCGGGTATGAAGAACAACAGCGAGGGTTTCGCAGCATATTTCGGTGAGCGCGAGCAGCGGCTCGCGGCACTGGAAAGAGGCTTTGTGCGCATCGAAATTCGTGGCAAAAGGAATGCACAGGGCGGGTGCGTCACTATTCAGGTTGAAGACAGTGGCAAAGGGTTTGACTATCAGGCTCGGCAGCTGCAAAGCGTAGACGAAGATGCGCTTGGCGGGCGCGGCATACGTTTGCTGCGCCAGTTGTGTGATTCGTTGACCTACACGGGTGTTGGTAACCAGGTGGAAGCCGTATTCCGGTGGGATGAATCCGCCGATAGTTAATAACATGGGGTCTCAGGGAGCCGAAGGCTCCGTACATGCCGCTTCGGGCGGCTCACAAAACTAGTCGCCCGGATTGCCTCTTCATCGCAACAAGTGGCAAGTTCCTCTGAAGAACTCTCTGCCATTACCGTGCAAACCAGTCAGAGCATCTATGAACAGCAATCGCAGACCGAGCAGGTGGCCACGGTGCAGGAGGTGAGCAAGAGTATCACCGTTACCGCTCAGGCAGCCGACGAGGTCCGCACCCTGGCTGGTCGTACTCAACAGTCCACTGAGGAAATCAATCAAGTGATTGAAAAGCTCCAGGCAGGTTCTCGGGAGGCAGTGGAAGTCATGGGTAAAAGTCGTGAAGAAGCGCAGTCTGTGGTTGAGCAGGCGACTAAGGCAGGCACATCTCTATCTGCCATTTCCGCCGCAGTAGAACACATCAATGACATGAGCACCCAGATTGCCAGTGCGGCGGAGCAGCAAAGTGCCACGGCCGAAGAGATCAATCGCAATATCACGAGTATTTTCGAAATGGCTAATGAGACCTCTACGGGAGCACGCCAGACGGCATCTGCCAGTGAAAATCTGGCGCGGCTTGGCTCGGGGCTGCAGGATCTGGTGGAGCAGTTCAAGGTTTGAGAATAATTTAGAGTTTCCTTAATCTGCTGTTAGCAGAAGCAACCGGGCATTTATCAAAGCTGTTAAACTGTGCGGAGACCGCTGAGATTCACCAGGATGAGCATGGGTTGCCGCACTGTTTATCTCGACAGTTCGCCAGGGAGTGAGTATTGCTTCAAAGTCCATAACTGTCTATGTCGGTGATGCGCTCGCCGCCTACGGCTTTGGCGAGGGGCACCCGTTCGGCCCCGACCGCCTGCACGCCTTTTGGGAACGCATGCAGGCGCTGGGTCTGGACAGCCGGGTCGACATTCGTGAACCGGTACAGGCCACGGAAACGCAGATTCTTCGCTTTCAGGACAAGGACTACCTGGAGCGGGTGAAGGCGCAGTCGCTGTCCGGCTCCGGTTATCTCGATGCCGGTGACACGCCGGCGTTCAAGGGCGTCTTCGAGGCGGCGAGCACCGGGGGAGGGACGGTGCTCGCCGCGCGGGCCGCGGGTTTCAGCGGACCTTGCCGGCCGGCCTGCGTACCCCGCGCCGGGC
>JBHHXO010000216.1:0-5558 GCA_046757125.1 Thiogranum sp. | reverse complement strand
TCGACCAGGCCCGGCAGAACGGGCACCTGGAAGAAATCGAGCCGGTCTATGACGAACGGGGAAACTACTACGCCGACGACGACGGACTGCGTGCGGACAGCAGCCTGGAAAAACTGGCTAAACTGAAACCTGTGTTCGACCGGCCTTTCGGCAAGGTAACCGCCGGCAACAGCGCACAGATTACCGATGGCGCGGCCTGGCTGGTGCTGGCGTCGGAAACAGCGGTGAAAAAATACGAACTGCCGGTCATCGGGCGCGTCAAGGACAGCCAGTGGGCCGCACTGGATCCCGGCCAGATGGGGCTGGGGCCGGTACACGCCATGGCGCCGATTCTGAAGCGCAACGGCCTGAACAGCGGGGACATCGACAACTGGGAGATCAACGAAGCCTTTGCCACCCAGGTACAGGCCTGCCTGAGCGCCTGGCAGGACGAAGACTACTGCCGGGAAGAACTGCAGCTCGATGCGGCCTTCGACCCGATCGATGAAGCACGCCTGAATATCGATGGTGGCGGTATCGCCATCGGCCACCCGGTCGGCGCCAGTGGTGCGCGGATCGCGCTGCACGCGCTGAAAACCCTGCAACGCACGGGTGACAAGCGCGCCATCGCCAGCCTGTGTATCGGTGGCGGCCAGGGCGGCGCACTGCTGCTGGAAAGGGAATCCGCCTGATGGATACGCACGACGAAAAGCGCGACCTGTACACGGTCATCGATGAAGACAACATTGCCTGGCTGCATTTCGACAAGCAGGGTACGGGCACCAACGTACTGTCCGCCTCCATACTGGAAGCCTTCTATGCAGAACTGCTGGAGCTGGTTGAACGCGCACCACGCGGCCTGGTGATTCTGTCCGACAAGGCCAACGGTTTTATTGCCGGCGCCGACGTGCGTGAATTCACCCAACTCGGGAATCACGACCAGGCCATCAGCGCGATCCAGCGCGGTCAGGCCGTGTTCGACCGGCTCGCGGCCCTGCCGTTTCCCAGCGTGGCCCTGATACACGGTTTCTGCCTGGGTGGCGGCCTGGAAATGGCGCTGGCCTGCCGTTACCGGGTTGCCAGGAACGACCCCGGCACGCGCCTCGGCCTGCCCGAAGTCCGGCTGGGGATCCACCCGGGGTTCGGCGGCTCCGTCCGCCTGACGCCGCTGGTCGGCGCCCTGCACGCCATGGATCTCATGCTCAGCGGCCGAACGGTCGATGCACGCGCAGCCAAACGCATGGGCTTTGTCGATCACGCGGTCCCGGAACGGCATCTGCAGGCAGCGGCGCGTGCCATGATCATGGACCCGCCGTTTCCACACCGCCCCAGCAAGCTGCAGGCGCTCACCAATCACCCCTGGGTACGCCCCACGCTGGCCCGGCTATTCCGTCACCAGGTCAGCAAGAAGGCCCGTGAGGACCATTACCCCGCACCTTATGCGCTGATCGATGTGTGGCTGGCGCACGCCGGAGACGAGCGCGCCATGCTGCACGCCGAGGCCGAGTCCGTCGCCGACCTGATCGTCGGCCCGACCGCGCAGAACCTTATCCGGGTATTCCTGCTACAGGAACAACTCAAGGCGCTGGGCCGGAAATCGGATTTCAGACCGGCCCGCGTGCACGTGATCGGCGCCGGTATCATGGGTGGCGATATCGCCGCCTGGTGTGCCCTGCGGGGCCTGCACGTCACCCTGGCCGACCAGTCGCCGGAACGTATTGCGCCGGCCGTGAAACGGGCGCACCGCCTGTTCAAGCGCCGTCTGAAACGCCCGCGGCCGATCCAGGAAGCCATGGACCGCCTGATGCCGGACCACAAGGGTATCGGTGTGGAACGTGCCGACGTCGTCATTGAAGCCATTTTTGAAGACGCCGATGCCAAGCGCAGCCTGTATCAGCAACTGGAACCGCGCATGCGCGCGGACGCCGTGCTGGCGACCAATACCTCCAGCATCCCGCTGGCCGAGCTGCGCGATGTGCTCGACAGGCCCGCGCGCCTGGTCGGTATACACTTTTTCAACCCCGTGGCCAAAATGCAACTGGTCGAAATTGTCAGGGACGATGTGACCGACCCGGAAGTCGTCAACCGGGCTATCGCCTTTACGCGTAAAATCGACCGCCTGCCCTTGCCCGTTACCAGCACGCCGGGTTTCCTGGTCAACCGGGTCCTGATGCCCTACCTGCTGGAAGCCGTGGAACTGGAAAACGAGGGCATCCCGGCGGCCGAAATCGACCGCCAGGCACTCGGGTTCGGTATGCCCATGGGACCGATCGAACTGGCCGACACGGTCGGTCTCGATATCTGCCTGCACGTGGCCGAAAACCTTGGCAAGCACCTGGACACCCCGGTCCCGCAGCGACTGCGCGACCTGGTCCGCCAGGGCCGCCTCGGGCGCAAGAGCGGTGAAGGCTTTTACCAGTACAGGAAAGGCAAGGCGGTCAAGCCGGCACTACCCAAGGGATACCAGCCGCCGGAAGGCGTCAGCGACCGCATGGTATTGCGCATGCTGAACGAAGTCGTCACCTGCCTGCGCGAGCACGTGGTCGACAAACCCGATCACCTCGACGGCGGTATGGTATACGGAACCGGGTTTGCGCCCTTCCGCGGCGGCCCGCTGCGCTACATCGAGACCATGGGTGCCGATACCCTGTTGCAACGCCTGGGCAAACTCGAACAGACACTGGGGCCACGCTTCAAACCCGATCCCGGCTGGGAACTCGTTTCCGGCTTTACCGATGAAGAAAAAAGCGACGGATAAAACCATGGCAGAAAATTCAAACACCAGCCTGATCACTCCGGAACAAGCGGGGACACTTTCGGGCCTGTTCTGCGAACGCGTACAAAGGACGCCGGACGCACTGGCGTACCGTTACTTCGATGAATTCAGCGAAACCTGGAAAGACATGAGCTGGTCCGAAGCCGGCACCCGGGTCGCACGCTGGCAGGCGGCACTGGCGGCCGAGGACCTGCAACCGGGCGACCGGGTTGCGATCATGATGCAGAACTGCCCCGAGTGGGTGATGCTGGACCAGGCCGCGCTGGCCAACGGGCTGGTGACGGTCCCGCTGTATACCCAGGACCGCGCCGAGAATGCCGCCTACATCCTGCAGAATGCGGGCGTCAAGCTGCTCGTGATCGGCAACCAGGAACACTGGGACAGCCTGCAGCCGGTGCGGGACCAGCTGGGTTTTCTCACGCGCATTATCAGCCTCTCCCACATCGACACGGCCACCGAACCGGATCCCCGCCTGACCGCGGTTGGCAGCTGGCTGCCCGACGAGGCCGAGCTGATCCGCATCAACTGGGACAGCGACTCCCTGGCAACCATTGTCTACACCTCGGGCACCACCGGTCGTCCCAAAGGCGTGATGCTGAGCCATCACAACATTCTCTGGAACGCCTACCGCAGCTTGCAGGTGGTCAAGTGCGACCCTGATGAACTGTTCCTGTCCTTTCTGCCGCTGTCGCACACACTGGAGCGCACCGCGGGTTACTACCTGCCCATGATGCTGGGCGCAGGCGTTGCCTATAACCGTTCCATCCCGCAACTGGCCGACGACCTGCTGGCTGTCAGGCCCACCATCATGATTTCCGTGCCGCGTATCTTTGAACGCGTCTACAACAAGATCCACGCTGGACTGGAAGAGAAATCCCCCATCGCGCGCGGCCTGTTCAGGCTGGCGGTAAGCACCGGCTGGAAACGCTTTGAACACCAGCAGGGACGCGCAGGCTGGACGCCGCAACTGTTACTGTGGCCGTTGCTGGAAAAAATTGTCGCCGGCAAGGTGATGGAAAAACTGGGTGGCCGCCTGCGCCTGGCCGTGGTCGGCGGCGCCCCCCTGCCGGCAGGTGTCGCACACCTGTTCATCGGCCTCGGCCTGCCCATGATACAGGGCTACGGACTGACCGAGACCAGCCCGGTCATCAGCGTCAACCCGATCGAGAACAACGATCCATCCGGCGTCGGCTGCCTGCTGGAAGACGTGGAAGCCCGCATCGGCGACAACGATGAACTGCAGGTCCGCAGCCCGGGTGTCATGCTGGGTTACTGGGCCAATGAAAAGGCCACCCGCGAGATGATCGATGACGATGGCTGGCTGCATACCGGAGACAAGGCCAAAATCGTCAATGGGCAGCTCTACATCACCGGCCGGCTGAAGGAAATCATCGTGCTGGCAAACGGTGAAAAGGTACCGCCGGCGGACATGGAGATGGCGATCTGCATGGATACCCTGTTCGACCAGGCCATGGTGATCGGTGACAACAAACCCTACCTCGGCGCGCTGATTGTTCTGAACCCTGAACAATGGGAGGTGCTGGCCAGGGAGCTGGGAGTGAATCCGACCGATACCGAAGCGTGCAAAAGCGCACGCATCAATGAAATCGTTCTGGAACGCGTGGCAAAGCAGATTACAGCATTTCCCGGCTACGCAAGAATCCGCAAGGTCTGCTGCCAACTCGAGCCCTGGAGCATCGAAAACGGCCTGCTGACACCCACGCTCAAGCTAAAACGCAACCAGGTGCTTGAGCGTTACGCAGCGGATATCGAAAAGATGTACCAGGACCACTGATACAGACCGGGATCAGACAGCCTGCTCGGCAGGCGCCGTAACGGCAGCGATTGTTTCACCACATTCCAGCGGCGTCCTTGCGCCCGCACGACGTTCCCGGCCCTGGTAATACATCAGGTCCTGGATAATCGCCTCGGCGATAAAATCGTGCTCGGCAAATTCCAGCGCAATCCTTTCCTGTTCGGAGCGGACTACGCGGGCGTATATTTTCCGGTACAGGGTTTCACTGCCCGTCCAGACCTTGAAGTTAAGGATAACCGAGCGTTGCCGGGTTGGCAGTTCACCGTCCCACAGGACAATGGAAACCCCGGTGCGGCTGATATTCTCTGCATAACCGCCGCAACGGCGGGCGCCCGGATGGGCAATTTCAATATCAACCTGTATCTGGTTGCGTCGCGCTTTTCTTCTTTCCACAATTTTACCTTCGACCAGTTCGTTTAGCGGAACTTCGTAGCATGCGAAGCCATCGGGAACCTGTGACTGTTCCGGTCCCTGCGTCGTCCTGACGCGCTCAAGGAGAACCTTGCCATGTGTATCAAAAGACGGAGCGTCCCGCTCCAGCAGAAAGGAATACAACCGGGTTTCTGTGTCCAGGTTCACAGTTTAGCGGCAGGGGGGCGGACAACTTGATATGGCGGGAATATCCAGAAGGCACTAAAAATACTTAATTTATTACCTTCAAAGTAACTTGTTACCTATTGTATATAAATATTAAATAAATTTCTACTTACCGGTGCATGCCGGAATCCACTGAGTTGAAAAAACCGGGTCCCGGCAAGCAGGCAGTTTCAGGGAGGTATAGCGGAAATTAAACTTGTACGGCAATCTGCCGCACAGCCCGGTAGCACAAGAACCATGACAAGCCCAAGAACAAAGCGGGTGCTTTGCGGAAAGAAGCAACTTCTTTAGCTACGGAATTCATCATGTCGATATCTCATTTAATGGTTCAGAAATTGTAACTATTCAGCAAAAAACTGAAGAAAGTGCTTGACAAGGTTTTGCTGCAGT
>JBHHXO010000215.1:0-5573 GCA_046757125.1 Thiogranum sp. | reverse complement strand
GTACCGGGCCATGACCCCGGTTCAGGCGCAAAGTCTGCCCGTTATCCTGCAGGGCAACGATCTCATTGCCCGGGCCGAGACCGGTTGCGGCAAGACGGCGGTGTTCGGTATCGGACTGCTTACCCGGCTGAATGCACGCGACTTCAGTGTGCAGGCGCTGGTGCTGTGTCCCACCCGGGAACTCGCCGACCAGGTTAGCAGGGAGATACGCCGCCTGGCGAGTTTTATCCCCAACGTCAAACTGCTCACGTTGTGCGGCGGGATGTCCTGCAGGCCGCAGACGGGTTCGCTGCAGCACGGCGCGCATATCATCGTAGGCACACCCGGGCGGGTTTTGAAACACCTGCGCAAGGGTTCGCTCAAGCTGGACAGCTTGAAAACCCTGGTACTGGACGAGGCGGACCGGATGCTGGACATGGGGTTTTACGATGACATGGCTGAAATCGTTTCCGCAGCGCCTGCCAACAGGCAAACCCTGTTGTTCTCCGCGACCTACCCCGAGACGATCGAGCACATCAGCGCATCCATGCAGAAAAAACCTGTACGGGTGAGCGTTGAGGCGACACACACCCCGGGCAGCATCAAACAGCTGTTTTATGAGGTGAGTAGCGACGGCAAGCGCGTTACAGCGCTGGTAGCGTTACTGGGGCACTATAATCCTGCTTCCTGCGTGATCTTTTGCAATACCAGGCAGCAATGCCGGTCTGTTGCAGGTGCGTTGCAGGACAGGGGGTTCAGCGCCCTTGCCCTGCATGGCGACCTGGAACAGCGTGACCGTGACCAGGTGCTGGTGCGGTTTTCCAACCGGAGTTGTTCCGTCCTGGTGGCGACCGATGTTGCCGCGCGCGGCCTAGATATCAAGGACCTGGAAGCGGTGATCAACTTTGAGTTGAGCCAGGATCCGGAAGTGCACGTTCATCGCATCGGCCGTACCGGTCGTGCCGGAAAAACGGGGCTGGCGCTGAGTCTGTATACCGCCGCCGAGTCACACCGGGTGAACGCGATCGAGGATTACCGGAAAACACCGCTCGATTTTTCCGGCATCGACTGTTTGCAGGTAAACCGGAAGCAGGATCTGAGACCGCCCATGGTCACGCTGTGCATCGACGGGGGGCGCAAGGCCAGGGTACGCCCCGGCGATATTCTGGGGGCGTTGACGGGGGGCTCCGGTATTGCCGGTACCCGGGTCGGCAAGATCGATATCCTTGATCGTCAGGCCTGCGTAGCCGTCGAACGTTCCGTCGCGGACAGGGCGCTGCAACAACTCACGACAGGAAAAATAAAGGGGCGGTATTTCAAGGCGAGGAGACTCCGGTGAGGCGTTCGTGACCCCCTGGGTTTTACTCGACAGCGCTCCGGTGCCCGGCAACGGCGGCGAACTGCGCCTCTACCGGCGCGGTGACAAGTACTCGATCAAGGTCGTCGGTGGCAGCGAGCTGATGAACAGCCGCGTACACGGTTCGGAAGACGCGCTGGCGGAGCGCACCTGCGCCAGGCTGGCGGATCGCGACAAGCCGCGTGTGCTTATCGGGGGTCTGGGCATGGGGTTTACCCTGGCAGCGGCGCTCCGGCAGGTCGGCGACCACGCACAACTGGTGGTGGCGGAATTCGTGCCGGCGGTGGTGGCGTGGAACCGGGAGTTGCTCGGGGAGCATGCCGGTCATCCACTGCGGGACCCGCGTGTGACGGTGCGCGAGGTGGACGTCGCCCGTATGATCGATGCCGGGCCGCAAGCCTACGACGCTATCCTGCTGGACGTGGACAACGGCCCCGAAGGGCTCACCCGCAAAGAGAACGACTGGCTCTACAGCACGAACGGGCTGAGCGCGGCATACGCAGCACTACGGCCCCGGGGCGTACTGGCAGTCTGGTCGGCCGGCCCGGATCAAAACTTTTTGCAACGCCTGCGCAAGACCGGGTTCGAGGTGGATGAGACGCACGTCCGTGCACGGGGTTCGAAGGGCGCACGGCACATTATCTGGTTCGCCAGACGCCCGTTACCAGGCAAAGTGGAAACAGGCTGAACCCCGGCGCCTTATTCCTGCCCCTGCTGAATGGTAAATTAATCAGGCCTTGAACTGCCCCACCACCTCCTGCAGTTCGGCGCCCAGCCGGGCCAGGTCGCCACTGGCAGTGGCTGTCTGCTGCGCTCCGGTAGAAGTCTCATTGGCCATTTTGGAGATGCTCGTGATGTTGCGATTTATCTCCTCGGTGGTAGCGCTCTGCTGCTCCGCAGCACTGGCAATCTGGGTGCTCATGTCATTGATGCGCGCTACTGCGGTAGAAATGGCTGATAACGATTCCCCCGCTTTGGTGGCTTGCTCGACCACGGACTGGGCTTCTTCACAACTCTTGTGCATGACTTCCACGGCCGTTCGCGAACCGGCCTGGAGTTTCTCGATCACCTGATTGATCTCCGCAGTGGATTCCTGCGTCCGTCCGGCCAGAGTGCGTACCTCATCGGCAACTACCGCAAAGCCGCGGCCCTGTTCACCCGCCCGGGCTGCTTCAATAGCCGCATTTAACGCCAGCAGGTTGGTCTGCTCCGCCACGCCGCGAATTACATCCATGACGGTGCTGATGTTTTCACTGTCCTGTTCAAGTTGATGGATGACGCTCGCCGCACTTTCAACCTGTCCGGCCAGCTGCTGAATGGCCCGTATGGCATCTTCCACCACTTTACGGCCTTCTGCGGTTTCCGCATTGGCTTCCTCGGCGGCCTGAGCCGTGCCGGTAATGTTTCTGCTGACTTCATGCACCGTGGCACTCATCTCGTTCATCGCTGTGGCTACCTGCTCGGTTTGCGATTGCTGCTCGTAGATGCTCTGGCTGGTCTGTTCGGTAATGGCCGAGAGTTCCTCTGATGCAGCAGCCAGCTGGCTGCTGGTTCCACTGACCTGCTGGTTGAGGGACCTGAACTTGTTCATCATGGAGTTAAAAGCACCGGCCATAGCGCCAATCTCATCCCTGGAATGTACATCGGAGTGGATAGAGAGGTCGTTGTCGGCCTCGACCCGCTCCATGGTCCTGCTCAGGCGCTGGATCGGCCTGGTTATGGAGAGAGCGAAGAAGACGCCGATGCCCATCGCCACGGCAGTGACGATGACAAACATGAAAATGGCTGCCGTCGTGATATCGTTTTTCATGACGCCGACTTCCATAAAAGCTTCATCCTCGTCGATCTCGGCCATCAGGGCCCAGTTCAGGCCGGGGATGTCAACCGGCGTGTAGGCAGAAAGGACATTGATGTTGCGATAGTCGGGGAAGATATCAAAACCTTTCCTGCCGTCGATGGCTGCCCGGGTGCCCTGGGTATCGATGGTTTGCAGGCCGATGTTGCTGCTTTTTGCGCGCATCTCGGCAACTGTATCCGCTGGTGTGCCAACCTGCGCCATCAGTTCCGCATAAGCCTTCGGGTTTTCGATAAGAAAACGGCTCATGCTGCGCGCTTTCATATCGGAACCAACAATATATGTCTCCCCGGAATCCCCCAGACCGACATCCTTCCATTTTTCATTACTGGTCATTATGGCGTCGATTCTGCCGACGGGCATCTGGAAGACAAGCACGCCTACCTTTTCTTTGCCGTCAAAAATCGGGGAGGCGATAAATGAGGCGGCGGCTTCATAGGATGGCGTGTAGGGCTTGAAATCAACCAGGGCCACGGCGTCGGCAGTGGTTGCCTGGTTGGCTGCGCGGAAGGCATCGCCGAGACCGCTGTCAGCATAAGGCCCGTTGATCAGCGAAGTTGTATAGTCAAGTTCCTTGAAAACGGAATAAACAACATCCCCGCTCTTCGGGTCAACCAGGAAGATGTCGTAGTACTCGAATTTCTCCAGGAAGTCACGGATATGCGGGTGGTACTTCCTGTGCAGCCAGCTGTACTCCGATTCGTCTCCGGCCGAGTCCAGCTTGTGTTTGTTTCCGAGCGGGTTTGGATTGACCTTGATGTAGTGGTATTGCAGCAGCACTGACTCGGCATCAAGTTGACTGATGATTGAGCCGGTATCAATCACTTTTCCGGTATTCTGTTTCCTGTATTCATTGCTGAAGTCGTTGCTGTAATAGCCGGCAAGCGCAGCGCGCATCTCGTCGGATGACTTGCCCCTGACTCCATCCGTGGTTACTTTATTAAAGGCCTGTTTGAATTGACGCATGGCCTCGATCACCATCCGATCATTGGAAAAGGTAAGTACCTGGTTGCGAATGGTGTCAAAATAGTCCTCGATCTGTGCCTTTCTGGCATCGCGGATGGAGATGAGCTGGTTTCTGGTTGCATTCTGCAGCGCTTCGCTGGCGATGCCGGTTGACATCCGCTCCATAATCAGTGTGGCGATAACAAGCGGCACGATGGTCAGCGCCAGTGAAACGGTAATGAGTTTGGTCTTGACGTTCATGGAGCATCCCTGGCTGATTGTTGTATTCCTGCATCCGGTTTCCCCGGAAGTACCCCACGTGTCGACAGGGATAAAGGAAACTTTAGGGGCCCGGCGGGGCCCTGTTAACCCCCGTTTTCAGGTCGCCGGGCTCGCCAGGCCGTTTGTTACCAGGAGGCATGAAGTTCGGTTAATCCCTGGCGTATTCAACAAAATAGATGGCGGCGCCCAGGGTGATCAGGACGATTTCCACCGCGGTGATCCAGAGCAGGATATAGGTAATGCGGCGTCCGGCCGGCTTCATTGGTTGCCAGACGCGGCGCATGTACCAGCGCCACAGTCCGAAGCGGGACCAGCGCTGCCAGTTGTCGATGTACTGTTGCAGGTACTGCGCCCAGATTACAAGGCTTTTGTCGACCTCGTGCAGGTGTGCATTGCGTTGTTCGGCGGGCAGGCGCTCGTAACGCTCGGTGATGGTCAGCTTTGATCCTTGTCCGGCGGGCTGGATGCTGACGGTGGTACTGGATTTAATGCCGCTGTCATAGTCGATGCGCACGCCATCCTCCAGGGCGCTGACAGTCAGTACGAATTCGAAATCAAAGGGTTGTTCCTGGCTTATGTTGCGACCGCTGAAGACAAACTGATTGGCGGCCTTTGACTCCCAGCGTCTGAATTCGAGCATGGGATTGATGCGATACAGGCGCTCGATGTCCGAGCAGAAGGTTTTTAATGCGTCGACCGAAAGCGGGGTTTCGACCGAGGCCCAGGCGACGTCCTCGCCCGAGGGTGCGGCGTCATCCATTCGGATAAGGTACGATTAACAGGGGGGTGGTCAGCTTGTGTGTGAGCGCATCTGTGATCATCCGTGAGCGCAGCCCGGATTTCCCCCTGGGGCGGGGAGAGCCCAGGATGATCAGGTCGTAGGGCTGCTGCCGGCTGGCCTCCAGCAAACACGCGTCGGGTTCGCCGACCACCATATCATTGGTGTATTCCACGTCCTGTGCCACTGCGCCGTTGCCGACGCGGGCGAAATGCTCATCGACTTCACGCCCGAGTTCGCTTTCCAGGTAGCGGCAAAAGGTGTCGCGGGTGGAGCCGTTGTTGAGCCAGTCGTCGCCGGTGGTTCCTTTCCAGAAACCCGGCACCACGACCAGGTGATGAAGATGCGCGCCCTTGCCACACATTTTAAAAGCCATT
>JBHHXO010000214.1:0-5642 GCA_046757125.1 Thiogranum sp. | reverse complement strand
GGCGTCAATACGCCCAAGCAGGCGCATAAACCTGATCCAGTCCGGCAACAGGTAGCGGTTACTTCCACCCATGTAACGCAACGACGATCGGTGCAGAAACACCCCGCCAATTGACTCCCCTCCGCCGGGCACACCGGGATCATCGACGATAAAATGCACCTCGTGGCCACGATCAGTCAGCGCATTCGCCAACGTATACAACTGGGTTTCGGCCCCACCAGCCGTCTCTCCCGTGTCCTGATTGAACAGCGGGTAAGCGCCGGGACTGACGATGCATATCTTCATGACTTAAAGAACATCACGAGGATGCCGTGGTCCCGCTCCGCCTGTCCCTGACCCGCCTGCGCAGCACCTCGGCCAACCCGAGGAAAACAGCAAGTATCACGAACAGGAATTGTTGATAATCGTGGAGTATGTAACGGAACATCTCCATCCGGAACTCCGACACTGCGAACACTGCAAGTATAATCAAACCCAGCCGAGGCAAGCCGTTCAGAAACCTGTCATCAGACACCAGCCTCCTGGAACGAAAGTAGCGCCATCCTACGCGCGAAAAAAATATCAGGTACGCAACCAGGCCAAATATACCAACCGTATACAAAAGATATAAATAGATGCTATGGGGGAAAGGCATTGGCACGAAGCCGGGAATTCTCCTGAACTGCTCCCCTTCCAGCTGCATTCTGGGACCGTGTCCGATCACCGGTTTCTCGATCACGCGCGGCCATAAATCAAACCAGCCCTCCCGACTGTCGGGCACTATGCCGTGGAATTCCGTTGACTCGAGTCGTTCAAAGAGCAGGTTATATGATGTATAGCGAACCATAATGGCGGAAGCAACTACAAATAATACGCTGCCAATAATCGTAATCTTAAGCACATTCTTCATGCCCAGCTCACGCCGATAGGCATACATGAACAACACACCCCCCAGCACCAGGGAGATAATGCCGCCGCGATTCCCCGTTGCAACCAGGAATGCCGAATCCATACCAATCAATAACGCCAACAGGATTTTAATACGCGGCCTTGTTTCATGAATAATTGAATATGCTGCAATCAGCATCAAAATAACGATAGCTTCTGCTGTCATTGCAGTAGCCGTAAACGGCCCGGCCAGGCGCGAACTTCCGGTCTCCCATACACGACTTTGACCAAAAGACAGCTCTTCAATCCCCAGGACCTGTATTCGGGTCCCTCCTGCAGCGGCTTGTAAAAGGCTGTATCCCACTATCAGCACATTCAGAATTATCAGGATCCTCCATATAAAGTGCCAATCCTGGACACGCATAAGATAGTTGTATACAAGGTAAAACAAGATGAAATTTGCGCCGATAGCGCTCATATAGATGATATGATCCAGATAGGTAGCCCGCAGCGCCTGGGTGAATGACAGAGCATAGGCTAGAAATATCAACGCCACCGAGCCGAACAGGGGAAGTTCCCTGAACCTCCCCTGCACCAGGTAAACACCAAACACCATGTACGTCAGTACATCGTTGATACTCCCGTATTTGGAGGTTAGCGGTTGAAACGGTATCAACAATATCAGGAAAGCCAGAACCTTCTGCTCTCTGACAAGAAATGTCACCATAAACAGAGTTATCCCAAGGATAACGGCTATTATAAGCTGGATATAATGACTCGTACTGAAATCCAAAACATTTCCCCCGCCCGGCGCCTGGACATCCGGAACACATACTTTATCCAACATCGACTATTTTTTCATGCCCGGTTACAATACCCGGCCGGCAAAGCCCTTATTGAGAGCCGAACACAAAATACCAGCTCAAGAACGCCGAAGCGTCAGCGCAATGCGCACTAATATTACTTATTTTCTGCCCATAGCCATAGTACTGTTTTTTGCCGGCTCCTGTCATAGAACGCCAGCCCTGGCAGAAACTGTAGCCGAGATCCCGGATTTGGTCTGGCGCCCCGCCCCGTTCCTTCCCGCATACGGATCCGCGATACGCTACATCGATTTCGAACACGGCGATGACCGAAATCCAGGGACAAAACCCCTGCCCTGGAAACATCATCCATGGGATTCGCAGGCACGCAGCAGAGCCAAATCTGCACAAGGTGCCGACACCTATATTTTTAAAAAAGGTGTTATCTATCGTGGCGCCCTTGTTGCCAGAGAATCCGGATCGCCGCGCAAGCCGATTCGCCTCACAGTTGATCCGGACTGGGGCTCCGGTGATGCTGTGCTTGCAGGTTCAACGTTGATCGAAGGGAAATGGCGCCCCTGCAACGCGAAGGAATCAACCGTGCTACCAACAGCATCCCGCTCCCGAACCTGGTGCACGGAATGGACAGGGCGTGACAAACCCCGGTTATTATGGGAAGTACGCGATGGAACCGTTCAACGAATACCGATTGCACGCACGCCCAACTGGAACATCAGCAACGTTAGCGACCCCCGCTCTGAATGGCTTGAAATAACCGGCACAAGAAAGGAACTGCAATTTAATGTAGACGACACAGCGGGATTTTTCACTGGCAACCGGGTTTGGCTGTCAAACAGGAACACAAAAAACGCGGGGAGGGGAAAAAGTCCAGGTGTTTCCGGCACCATCAGCGATGTTGGTCCCAACCACCTTGTGGCGAACCTGGATCGATGGGATCTGAATACACTCAAGGTTGGCGGCATACTGACCAACGGCAGCGCAACAACGAGAATTACCGCGCTCCCGAACGCTAAAAACCGATCGCCCGTCAGATTCATTGTACCTGACACGTTTCAACACTCCCCGGGAAAGCTTCGCGGTGCCACCCTGTGGCTGGAGTCCGGCGCCCAGGTCAAACCACGAGCAGGGGAAATAATCGGGTCAGACCCGGAAGAAAAGTCAATCACTGTCGATATCCATACCGGACCAAGGAATTTCGGCCCTTATAATCGATATTACCTTGAAGGACTACCTCAATTTCTTGATACCCCGGGTGAATATTTCTATCAAGAAACAGCAGCACATACCGGCATTCTGTATCTGAGATTACCCGGTGACCGCAACCCTAACGAGTCACGCATAGAGGGGGCGGACCTGCGCAATATACTCACCCTGAATGACAGCCACCACATTGATATCTCCGGCCTGTCCTTCATGTTTTCCAATCAGGTTCCGGTTCGCAGCAACGAGGCTCGACATGCACCGATGCATGCTGCTGCCGTACAGATACGCGGCTCTTCATCTGACATAAGCGTCCACCACTGCCACCTGCAATACCTGGCAACCGGAATCGTTGCCTATCCGGCTCGCAGTGAAAGTAAAAACATCCTGGATTCTATCAAGGTCTCCGATAACGAATTCAGCGACATCGACAGCTCGGCGGTTGTACTCGGGAACGGCAGAGGCCGGCAAATCTACGGCGCACCTGGTGCACGCCTTATCCATACACAGGTGCAACGCAATCGGCTGGAGCAGATTGGCCAGCGCCCGCTTGCACTCTGGGGCGCAGGCGCCCATGGCCATGGCATCGATATCAACGGCGCTGAAC
This sequence comes from Thiogranum sp., assembly GCA_046757125.1. Lineage (GTDB taxonomy): Bacteria > Pseudomonadota > Gammaproteobacteria > DSM-19610 > DSM-19610 > Thiogranum. The sequence continues at coordinate 2,144 of JBHHXO010000214.1, read as the reverse complement.
TGGTTGAGGTGTCCGGCAATCATATCAATCGTGTCTGGGGAGCTGGTATCGCCTTGATTCTTGGTTCCGACTACGACCGAAGCCCTGTCAACCGACCACTGCTCAGGGGGCTGATTCATCACAACAAGATAACCAACAGCATTCTTGGCATTCAGGACATCGGGGGGATCGGCACATGGATGGGCGGGCCGACCTACATCTACAACAACATCTCCGGTAACCCGGTCGGCTACAAACACGCAGAGTATCGTGCTGGAAAGAGGCGCGACTGGTATCGCAGCAGCAGCTATGGCATTGGAATATACCTTGACGGCCAATACAAAGGCTATGTATTCAATAATATTATCTGGGGGCTGAACAACAATGTAAACGACCCCATATATAACTCTGTTGCTGTAAACGAAGCAATGGGCTTCATGAATACGGTTTTCCAGAACACATTTTACCGCTTCGGCGTGGGACTGCATAAAGGCATGTTCCAGCACAATCGCTCTTACTATATTGGCAACCTGATGCTTGATATCGGTAGCCGGTTTATCCGGCATGAGGCCCGTGACGATAGCATTGACTACCAGACCCTCGCATACGGTCATAACGTGTTCTCCGGCACACCACCCGAATTCGGTCAGATCGGCAGGCGCCGTTCGCCTACTTACCGCACAATCAATGACTGGCGTAATAATCTCGAAAGGCATGGCCTGATGGCAACTGAAACAGGCACTTATACAACCAACCCTGTAGTTGAAAATGCGAATGCCCTTGATTTCAGACCACGCCCTGGTTCAGCAGCCATTGATGCCGGCGCCAGGGTCTTTGTGCCATGGGGGCTGTACCGGGTTGTCGGGGAGTGGCATTTCCTTCAGTCAAGGCAGCACCCCGATATTGTCAGCGGCGAAAATCTGAACATGAATCAGGAATGGGTGCACCGCGCAATGTTCCAGGATATCCCGCGCAATAATCTTTCCTGCAAAAACATTAAAGCGGCTAACTACACAACAGGTATCCTCGAAGACTGGACCAGGGGAGCACTCCGCCTGAACGGCTCCAGCGAGTATTGCCAGATCGACGACATGGAACTGAAAGCGGGGTACACGTGGGAAAACGATCAGACCGGAAAATCGGGTACTGTTTTACCGGAAATGCGCGATACGGTCGATATCGCTACAGATAATTTCCTTATAGAATCCGTAGTTGCGGCTGACAGTGGCCACACAAAAGGCGGCATATCCGGCAAACTCAAGGGACGCGGATACGCCCTGACTATCGATGGACAGGGGGCGCTGAAACTGACCCTTGAGTTCGGTGGAAAGACCTGCAGTCGAGTCAGCTCGATTCCCGTCAACGATGGGCAATGGCACCACGTAATAGCCGAGGTTAATCGCGGATCCCCACGGGGAATAAACCTGTATATCGACGGAAAACTCGCCAACGGTCAATGGAACGGCGAAATGGACCCGTCGACAAGTCTTTCTAATACTGCGAATTTTAGCGTTGGCAAGGTCACCGACGACTATTTTTCGGGTCGCATCGATTTTCTCCGCATTGCCAAAGGCACCCTGTCTCAAGCCGAGACCAGTATTGGAGAGCTTTATAATTGGGAATTTAACGGCCCCTTTCTGAGGGATTTCTCCGGCAATCCACCATCCGGGGCAGGGCGCGATGCGGGTGCTATCGAATATCGCCCAGACTAAAACCACAGGCCAAAGTTGTAATTCCTGCCTGCATTACATATCCTTCGGTGTTTCCAACGCAACACATGCAACGTCATCGGCAACACGGGTATTGTCAGGCAAGTACGTTGGATAATAGACGTTAAATACAGTGCTGATCGTAGTGACCAGAAATCTGTCGGGCAAGTCGTATCCGACACGACACATGAATAAAATACTACTACTTGTTCCCAACCTGATAACAACGAAAGGAGAATTATCGTGCCCGGCCTGGCAGGGATAATGGTTACATCCGGAACACCGGATATCAACCCATCTCTGACAGGCATGCTCCAGGCCATCAGGGAAAACGACTGGTATAAAACCGACCGGATTGTTGATGAACAAGCTTCAGTTGCAATCGGAAAAGTCGATCTGGGTATCACCAATTCAAAGACCGCAAACACCCAGGGCGGCAGCGCCTCCGTCAGTGTA
>JBHHXO010000213.1:0-5710 GCA_046757125.1 Thiogranum sp. | reverse complement strand
GTTCCAGTAATTACAATTAAAAACATATAGTTAGCATACAGTTTGCTAACTACGAACCAGGCGGTCGGGAGTTCGAATCTCTCCGGGCGCGTCAATATAAACAAAGGCTTAGTCGTTAAATGGCTAAGCCTTTTTCGGTTGTGATTCCTTAAATTACATTGTTGATTTGCACCCAGTACAACTCACCCTGCAGCCAAATGATGCAGGAGTAGCAAGGAGTGATCGACGTGGCGTTATTAAGCGTAATCAGGCGATGGCATTTCCGTGAAGGGATGCCTGTCAGTTTTCACCCTAAAGGAGCCACCCGTTTTCGGCCTAATGGAGCCACTTTGAAGTGCTTCTGGAGTGGGTCGTCACTCTTTGTTCGTTCCTGCCAAGCCCACAAGGGAGGGGCCCCGCTAGCACTGATTGAGCTAGCAGCCCTTGGTCTCTGGATTTACAGGCGTTGGAGGAAGTTCCGGCGGAACTCTGTTCGACTCAAGGCCCTTTTCGGGTCTCCCTGTGCACACCACACGGGTACCAGGCGGTGCTGGAAAAGTATAGTCAACTGGTCGAAGATTGGCTATACTACAGGTGTCTTGAAGAGTTCCTGTTCTGGAATTCAGTATTACCCGAAGTGTCTGGGGCCAGACCGAAAACGGCCCAACTGATTGCTACTGCCGACCTGGCGGTAACCGAGTGTGATGCCTTCTGTCATCGGCAGTGGCGTGTGCCTGAAACATCCTGATAAGAGGAGGTACTGTCATGGCATTTTACGAAGTCTACATCGGCCGCGAGCCAGAACCGGATGAGACGTTCTCATGGGATGGCGGCGACTGGTCCGGAAACCAGCCGCCCAGCATCGGCGCTGGCAGGTTTCCGCCGACGGATTGCAAGGAGCAGCCATTCGATATCTTGCACAGCCGTATCTACGCTGAATACTATGAAGGGAAGCAGACCGACTGGGGTTGCTGGGCGGCGAAGGCCTCGAAACAGCAGGTTCTTGAATTCATCGATACCTGCTACCGGGACGACAAGTCCCATGACGATCCGGCTTGGCCGTACCGGTACGACGGGTATCGATCGATCACCGAGGCGGCAAATAACCTGGATCCGGACAGTAGCTATTACCTGGTGGCCATTGAAGAAATTGGGTACGGCTGATCACGCAATGGGAAACTGAAATGATACTCTCAGAAACCTTCCAGGACGCGCTCACGTTCGCTGCCAGGCTACACGCTACGCAGACCCGCAAGGGTACGGATATCCCGTATATCAGCCATCTGCTGGGCGTTGCCAGCCTGGTGTTGGAACATGGCGGCAATGAAACTGAGGCTATTGGCGGCCTGCTGCATGACGCCATCGAGGATCAAGCAGAACACTATCCGGGTGGCAGCCAGGCGCTGCGTGACGAGATTACCGCTCGTTTCGGCAGCGCGGTTACCGATATCGTCGTGGCATGTTCGGACAGTGACGGCATTGAAAAGATGGACTGGCGGGAGCGGAAGGAAGCGTATGTCGCACACCTGGCGACGGCAGCACTATCGACCCTACACGTTCATGTGCTGACAAATTGCACAACGCACGTGCCATCCTGGTTGATCTGCGGACCCACGGTGACGCACTCTGGGACAGGTTCACGGCTGGTCGGCAAAGCCTCTGGTATTACCGGGCGCCGGTCGAGGCCTTCCAGACTGCCGGTGCACCGGTTACGCTGGTCGACGAGCTGGAGCGGACAGTGAAACAGATCGAGGATCTTGCCGATGAGCGATAAATTGACCTGGGAACTCACGGACCACGTATGCGCTGACTGCCTCGGCCGGGTACTGGAGCGCACGACTGAGGATGGCACCATGATAGTCAGGTGTGCGGACTGCGGCCACGAGATGGAAGGTGGTCACCGGTTGATCTGCATGTGCGGCCTGACTCTGAAAACCGGTAAGGCGGCAGGATTTTATTGTGGCAGGAACGACAAGCATAAGCCCGGTAAAACACAGGAAATAGTTGGTTTATTCGATGAGGACACCTGCGGCAGGTAAACCCACCTACTCGGTGAGCGAAATAGAAATGTACAGACAAAAATATCGACAGCTGCCAGTGGACGATGAAGAGGTCAGTAATGCCCTGGCACACTTGGCGCGCTGCATTCAATGCGGCGAACTGGCAGTCTGGTCCGGCCCTGCCGGGCCGAACGGTGAGGATTACTACTGCGATGGCTGCGTGCCGCGGGGCTGCAGCTGTCAGGGCAGCGATAGCGAGCCGTGCGTCGACTTCTGGCTGTCGGTGGAAGGCATCGAGCTTCCTGAGTAGCAATCGCTTCAGACTGCCCCCATTCACGGTCACATCATCGATAACGCTTTACTCTGGATGCTGGGCGCGCCTTGCCACTCTCTGCTTGATCCGCTTGGCAAACAGTCGCCCAGGAACACCACTGTCCCTGACCTTGGCCACCCAGCGGTACCACGTTGCCCGGGGTACTTCTGGGTACTTGGTCTCCCACAACCGGCTCAGATCGAAAAAGGGGCCGTTTGTGGACAGTGCGCGGGCGATGGCATTCTGTGCCTGGCGCCGGGTTTCCTTTGTTGCCGCCATGTCAGTTCCCACCTTCAGGCTGGGTCTGCTCACCAGTTACCCATTCCAGCAACCGTGTACCTTGCTCCGCGGGATTAGGCCCTTGCTCACAGCAGACCGGATCGCGGCCGGGTCCAGGCGAACCGGCGGATGCGACCGCGGCGGCCAGACCCGGTCCAGTAGCAGGCCGAGTGCCTGCACATCGCCCAGCAGCGCGAGATTCAGCGCCTTTTCTGCCAGTTTCAGCGTATTTTGCTCGATCAACTGCCGTGCCGGTGTCAGCTGGTTCGTCGGCCTGCCGGGTTTTCGGGTAGTGGCCATGACTCAGGCTACCAGCTGACGCAGTTCTAAACTTGGCCGCCAGCCTATGGCTTCCATTGTATGGCCTTTGCGCGGATCGAGTTCGTAGATCATTTTAGCGAGCTTAACCATCAAGGGGTCCAGGTTGTCCGTGAGCAGATTCAGAACATGAAGCCACTCGGCTGCACGTGCCTGAGTCCATTGTCCATAAGCCTGGTCGTATGCTTGTTGTGCCTGGGCGGCTGCAGCCTGAGCCTGCTGTAATTCAGAGAGCGCATTGGTTATCAAGTGCTCCAAACCCTCGGTGTCCGCCGCGATCGTTTCCAGACGCTGGCCATCGCTGGCGTCATCAGCCTGGCCGGACATGCGCCGGTTGATGATGGCCTGACGCTTCGACTGCAGGTCGGACTGCCTTTTGATCAGCTTTTCATGCTGAACGCGGGTCGCAGCCTCTACTTCACGGGCGGCTTCCAGGCTGGCTTGAGCCCGTCTGACGTTAAGTGCGTAGCCTACCTGCAAACTGATCCTCGGCACTTCAATATTGGCCAGTTCGTCCAGCTCGTCCTGCATCTCCCGTTGTGCATCGGCTACATCCTGTTCTGCCTGTTCAACGAGCGGCGTTTCGATCTCGTCAACGTCGGCTTGCTGCTGCTCGGCGATCTGCGTGTCGATTTCGGCCAAATCCTGCTTGAAGGCTTTAACCGCAGCGTGATGTTCAGCAGTATCAGTACCAGCCTCAAGTGCATGGTCCAGGGCGGCTTGAGCTTTTTCCAGTCGTTCGACGGCAGTATTTCTCAAAGTGTTCATTTCAAATCCTCATTCAGAATAAAAGGGTGTTTTCGGCAATTAATGCCGACTCATCCAAATTGTGGTGTCACGACGCGCAGCGGGCCACCTTTTCGGACTGAAACGGAAATGAGACAAAAATGAGAAAATACCGGGTGTGCACCTGGGAAAGCTGGCTGAGATATTCAGGTACGCTGCCTGCGTGAGCGCCGCGCCAAGTCTACCGGTGCACTGAGTCCGTTTCCGTGAAACACAGCCAGTTTCGGCGGGGTTTTGTGTCGTATTTCTTGACGGTGGTTGATCAAGGCTCTTTCAAAGCTAACTAACTGAAATGTAGGGTGAAAGACTCTATAAGTATTATCTTGTTGTGTCAGAAATACTTACGTGTATATAATCCGCCGCCCTACTTGGATCTATAACGTGTTGTTTTTATGTGCATACGTTAAGAGGCATGGATATTGCCTTCATCTTCAATGTCTTATGACTGTTCCCACGTGCTGGGGATCAATTTCCTGCTAAGCTTGTCGATATATAGACAGATTACTGCGTAATTTTAGGGGCAACAATGCGCTGCACACCTCAAACAGTTTTCCAGCAAATAGACGGGCTTTGCCAGAGCGCCGGCCAGGCGGCTGAGACGGTCAGCCTCGGGCTACTGCGCGCCATCGACGATACTGTCGAAAGTCTTGCGCGTGCACGCAACATGACCAAAGGACTAGTCAAGGTAACACGCGCGCTTACGCAGTCGATCCACACATGCGACGAGAACACACTGGATGCCGATGAAGCGACCTGTGGTCAACTGGAAGTTGCAGAAGCCGCGTTAAGTAGCACGCTTCACATGCTGACCTACAAGCGCCTGTATGCTGTACGTGACCCGAAGTTGAACGACCACCACGAAGACGCGGTCGTCGACGCGTATGACCAAACTATAGAAATCATTTCACATCTGCATGACGCAATTATCGACCTGCGCTGGGCTGTGATGGAACATGATGCCGACTTAGAGTCACCGACCGGCGAGCCGGTTGATAACGTGTCTGACCTGATGACACGCCTGCAAGCGTAAGCTTGTGCCGCCGATTAGGGTTAATGTTGCTCGTTTCAATGAGCTGTCCCGTTTCACGCGGGCATTCAAAAAGCTTGAGCCTGATGTTCAGCAGGCTGTGAAGGATACCTTTAATAACCTGAAAAATAATCCCGAATTACCCGGCCTGAACGTTGAAAAGCTGCAAGGTTTTCCCGGTGTGTATTCCGCTAGAGTCAACAGGAACTATCGGCTTTCATTTAAAATGGATGGGGATACGGCGATTTTAAGAAACGTTGCTACTCACGATAAGTTATACGCAAGCCCTTAACGCTGGGTATAATTGCCCAGTTTATCACCGCGCTACCTCGTATCAGGCTGTATCAGCTTTCAGCAGTTCTTCCCGCAGGATCTTTACATCGTCCGGCGCCTCGGTACCGATCCGCACCTGGTTGCCTTCATGCCGAGTATGGTGAATTCGATCCGTTCACCGGCGGGTGTTTCAATAATAATGGTTTCGCCTGGCCGTCGGGTGAGTATCAGCATATTGGCTTCCTTGCCAGCCACTTTTTCGGATAATTTTCGGATTCAGCCGCCAGCCAGTTCCCCTGATATGCTGCAACATGCTGTATTCACTTGAATAAATATGGCGCTCCCTAGGGGAATCGAACCCCTGTTACCGGCGTGAGAGGCCAGTGTCCTTACCGCTAGACGAAGGGAGCATATTGGCGCTGTATGCGGGTTAGCGGGGTGTTATTATACGCCCCAGTGATAAAGGAACAAGTGAAAATAACGTGACCAATCAAGGTGATATCGAGCCTGGTGGCGTCCAGCCCGTCATCATCCCCCGGCCCGAGCACACCGTGTCGCGGGCCAGCATCAGTTCCAGTGCCCTGAAAGTGCTGTACCGGCTGAAAAATGCCGGGTTTCAGAGCTTTCTCGTTGGTGGTGGGGTGCGGGATCTGTTGCTGGGCCGTGAACCCAAGGATTTCGACGTCGGTACCAACGCGACCCCGGACGAAGTGCGCAGCCTGTTTCGTAACTGCC
>JBHHXO010000212.1:0-5808 GCA_046757125.1 Thiogranum sp. | reverse complement strand
TTGCTGACCGTCTGCAAAAGGCTGATCGTCATCACTGACAATAACGACCTCGGCAATCGCGTCGGCAAACAATGCCAGGAAAACGAGCAAACTGTGCACCGTACGCATACGCGACGGAACACCGACAATGCCGATCCGGACAGGCGCTGCGTCCGCGTTACCCTGTATAAACAGCGACGGCCGCCACTTGAGCAGGGCATAGATATCCGCCATTGCCTGAGTCGGATGTTCGTCGGTGCCATTGCCACCGTTAATTATCGGTATACGCAATGATTCCAGCATCTCGTAAACAGCATTCTTGTCGCTGTCGCGCAGCACCACCAGATCACTATAGTGATTCAGCATTTCGCCCACGTCGTAGAGCGACTCGCCCTTTGCGATACCGGTTGAGGCAGGATCGGTGATTGACATGATGTCACCACCCAGTCGGTGCCAGGCGCTTTCGAAAGACAGTCGGGTGCGTGTGCTGGGTTCATAGAAGGCGCTGACGAGGATCTTGCCCGTCAACGGCCGGGCGATCATTTGTGGCTGCGTTTCGTAACGGGCAGCCAATCTTGCCAGCTGCAGCAGCTGTTCCCGGGTAAACTGACTGGCAGAAACCACAGGGCGCTGAGTCAGATCCAGGAGGGGGGCCAGATCTTCATCAATTACGTCAATCAACTCGCGCGGCCGCTCAAAGCCCTGCGTGTCAAGAGGCTGTTCTTCGAGGGATTCCTGCAGACGGGGATTGAGTTTGTTTACCATAGTCGTCCCTTTAACCAGTCCCTGATCCAGAAAATCATCAGTACAACGGGTGCTACCAACGTGATCGCTGTCGCGATGCTGACGAGCCATGTGAGTGCCGTAACCGAGAGGGTCATGCGCGTTCCCCCTCCGGGCAGGCGAGGGCAGACCAGTCGAAGTCGCCGGGGCGCAGCCAGGTGCTGAGCAACACGATGCTCATGGAAACCGCGGCGGATATCAGCGCGGCCACGTAGAAACCGATCAGGAAGTACCCGGCCAGGCCGATTACCGTGCCCGCGACCATCGCAAGCGCCGCACCCGCCGGGTTAACCCGCCGCCAGAACAGGCCGGCGGCAATGGGCCAGATGGTGCTGGCCACGAAAGCGCCGGTGAAGTAGAGCAGTTCGGCCAGCGTGGTAAGACGCGGCAGACACAATGCCCAGGCCGTCAGGCCCAGTCCCACGACGACCCAGCGCGCCGCACTCGCCAGCTCTGCCTCACTGGCCCCTGGACGGAAATGGCCCTTGTAGATATCGTTCAATATCAGGTCGGAGGTGGCAGCCAACAGTGAATCCAGGCTGGAAGCCAGGGCCGCGAACACCACAATGAAAACCAGGATCGCGCCACTGGCACCCAGTAAATTGGCGGCGACCAAAGGCCCTACCATATCCGCAGCCGGTACATTGATATCAAGTGCCGGAACGGTAAGCGCGATAAAGCCGGCGACCACGGGAATCGGCATCCAGAATATGCCGGCGGTGAGATAAGCCCTGAATCCAACATCTTCGCGAAACGCGAACGCCCGGCTCCACCAGACGTTGGAATGAAAGATCTCACCGACGCCAAACAGCAGGTTGTTGAACAGGAACATGATCGCTGCCGGCATCAGCAAATTGAGCAGTTCGGGCCGCTCATCGAGCACCGCGGCATGCATGCGTTCGAAACCGACTTCCGTGATCGCCAGCCAGGCCAGGATAACCACGCCGATAAGTATGATCAGCGTCTGCAGGAAGTCGGTGCCGATCACGGCACGTAGTCCGCCCAGCACGGTGTACAGGACACAAACGGCCAGGATAACGCTCATGCCGATGCGGTAATCGATACCAGTCAGGGCATTGACCAGAACACCGCCGGCCATACCCATGGACACCAGCCAGCCGAAACCGTAAAACAAAGAAATGGCGAGAAACACCCGCCAGGTCGTCTTGCCGTAACGAAGACGCACAAAATCGCCGCTGGTGTATCCGGACGGCATCAGGGCATGGATACGTTTTGCCAGTGGGGCAAACAACATCAAGCCGACCGAGCCCAGCGAATAACCCAGCATGCCCCACACACCCATCTGCAGTGCAAGTTGGGGGGCGGCCATGGTGGTATTGCTGGTGACCCAGGTGGCCATGGCCGTTGCCGTGCCCAGTGCCAGACCGACCTTGCGTCCGGCCAGCATATAGCCTTCCAGGCCGACCGCACGTCGCCCCAGGTAGCCGCCCAGGGCAATCCAGATCACGGAGAAAACGGCCAGGATAAGCCAGCCCGTGCCGGCATCCAGCGTGGCGCTGTGCATGCTGTTCATGTGTCCACCACCGTCTGGATTTCCTGGATCGCTTCATCTGTATTCAGTACGCGTGCATAGCGATCTTTCATGGTGATCATGGTCGCCCGCTGCAGCTCGGGCGTGACGGTCGCGCAGCCATCGGAGATCAGGGTGACGTAGAAACCCAGGTCACAGGCGTCCCGGATCGCCGTGGAGACACACTCGTTGCTGTAGACGCCCACCACGAACAGACCGTCAATCTCCATGTTGCGCAGGATGTAGCCGATATTGGTGGAGGTGAAAACACCGCTGGCGGTTTTGTTGATCACGATTTCGTTGTCCACGGGTGCGATCTCCTCGAGGAACTCCGCTTCCCTGGAGCCCGGTGCGGCGTGCAGACCCAGGCGTTTGTGCCCGGGACTGCGGTCTCGGCCATCCTGGGTCAAAGATTGAATACGCGTATGAATAACTTCCAGTTCGCGTGCTCGAAAGGCATCCTGCAAACGGCGGACGTTAGGCAATACGGTGTATTTAAGACGGTCGAAATAGTATTCCTGTGCCTCGATCGGTACACCGGAAGCTTCGGCATTCGCGAATACACCGATACCGGGGGCGGCATCCAGGTACTGCATGTCGATGCATAGCAGCGCGGTTTTGTGCGATTCCAGCGAGCGCGTGACGGCCGGCGCATGGGTGATGGATTCCCGGTACGCCTTGCGTAACGGATCCACATGAAGAAACTCTTCGGCTGCAGGTTTCTTGTCATTTTCTTCATTCATGGTTATGCCGCCAGTCGTTTCAATGTGTTCAACAACGTATTGGCACCCGCTTCGATGTCGTCCCATGCCGTCCATTCGGCCGCCGAATGGCTGCGGCCTTCCTTGCTGGGCACGAAAATCATGCCAACGGGTGCAATGCCTGAGATGATCTGGGCATCATGTGCGGCGCCGCTGCTTAAATGGGTGGCCTGCAGCCCCAGGGTATTGAGCGACGCATCGATGGCCGATACCACTGAAGCATCACATTGAACCGGAGCGATTTCGCTGAGTACCGTAAATTCAAACATCAGGCCGCGACGACGGGCGATCGCTGACAGCGTTCTTCGGAAAGCGTCAGCGAGCACGTCGAGTGTGTGAGTGTCGGTGTCGCGGACATCCAGCGTAAAAACCGCTTCCCCGGGGATAACATTGGCCGCGCCCGGTTTGAGTTCCACGCGGCCAATAGTCGCGGTACTGTGCGGGCTGCCATACTCGGCCAACACCCGGTCGATCTGTCCGGCGAATTCGGCGAGACCCTGAAAGGCGTCTGCACGCATGTCCATGGGGGTCGTGCCGGCGTGGTTGGCGGCACCATTCAGCGTGATCTCCCATTTGAACAGGCCGGTAATGGCATCCACGACGCCGATACTCAGACCCTTGCGGTCCAGGACCGGTCCTTGTTCGATATGCAACTCAACATAGGCATGAATACTGTCAGGGTTGCGCTGGGCGTGCAGTGCCTCGCGGGCATCAAGATCCCGTTGAGCCATCACGTCTGCCAGGCTGACACCGTCGAGGTCGCAGGCGGTATACAGGTACTCGGGCGTGACCAGTCCGGCGACGGACTGGGAGCCGAACATACCGCCAAAGCGGCCCTCTTCGTCACTGAACGATACCGCCTCCAGCGGACGTTGCAGCGCAATGTTCGATTCCTTAAGCACACGCAGTGCTTCCAGTGCACAGACTACGCCCAGGGCGCCGTCCAGGTGACCCGCGCCGGGTACCGTGTCCATATGTGAACCGGCCATGACGCTCGGTATGCCCAGGTCCCAGTTCAAACGGGCATACAGATTGGCGGCACCATCCTGGTGAAATTCCAGGCCGCTGTCCTCGATCCGCTGACGTAACCAGGCGCGGCCCGCCATGTCTCCTTCACTGAAGGCCATGCGGTAGATCCCCAGGCCTTCCTGACGACCGATTTGCGCCAGGTTGTCGATATCCTCACGCAGACGTTCGGCGTTGATACGCAGCTCACCGACACTCATTCTGTTTTTCCCGGGCCACGTACAATCACCAGCACGATGGCTGTAAACACCATGATCCCGAGCGTTAAAAACAGTAGTGCACGGAAAAGACTGTGATGGGCCACAGTCACCGCAACCGGTTCACTCCAGGGCCCGGCGCGCTGGTTGCTCAATGCGCGAATCCGGTAGTACCACATGCCACCCGGTTTACCGGAAATGACAGTGGCCTGGTCCGGGCCGGTATAAGCCGTCGTTGGATTTCGAAACGCCGGCTCGATGGCTTCCTGGAGTTCGACGCGCTCAGCGCCGGTCTCCCAGCTGAGGCGGAAGAATCCCGCTGAAGCGATGTCGTTATCCACGGCCAGTCGGGGTGTGGCAATCTGTGGATCCGGCGTGGCGGTGGCGGGTGGGCAAGCCAGTGCCAGCATAGATATCAGCAGCGTTATCAGCAGGCGCTCCCGGTAACTTGGCCAGGATTGAAAAAAGCGTTCGCACTGCCAGCATACTTTTTCTATATGGTGGTCACTTTTCGACATGGTTTAGGGTGCAAGGCTGCGGACCTCGTCCATGAAAACTATTTTGAGCCCAAATGAAATATTTGTGTAAACTGACGGCCAATTAGCCGCGAGAAGCACAATTATATTTGAAATTAGTAAGTTATTAAAGGGTGGCTCAATTTGGCTGCTGTGAAATTGTTAACGATAGGAAGTATTATCAAGTAAATTCGATGAAAAAACATCACGATATAAGCGATCAGGTGATCGTTGCCATACGGCGATTGATCCGTGCCGTGGACCTGCATTCCCGAACCCTCGTTGGCAGCCATGGTTTAACCGGGCCCCAGGCGCTGATTCTCAAAGCCTTGCACAATGGCAGCCTGACCGCCGGTGAACTGGCAACAGAGGTCAGTCTCAGCCAGGGTACGGTTACCGATATTCTCAATCGTCTCGAGCAACGAGGGCTCATCACGCGCATACGGGATACCGAGGACCGGCGGCGTGTGCGCGTGGAAGCCACGGACGCGGGTCTGGCTTTGTTAGAACAATCACCGCCATTGCTTCAGGAGCGCTTTGCTCAACGCTTTAATAGTTTGCACGACTGGGAGCAGACTCAGCTGCTGGCGTCACTGCAGCGCATTGCAGCGATGATGGATGCGGAAGATATCGACGCGGCACCCGTTCTGTCCAGTGGTTCCGTGCGGGCAACAGCCAAGGCCGTCGAGGAAGTGCTGGAACCTGAAACTGCCTCCAAAGATCAGGTACCTGCTGATACGAAACCGAAATGACGATTGATTTGTCAAAATGTAAGTGACGGGGTGGCCAAGCGACTATCAAACGAATAGTGACCGTTTCTGAGGTTGTCCGAAAACGGGGAGTAAGGTCGACCCGTAAGCTTCCCCGCCTGGTAGACGGGCGAGGAGTTTCAGTAAATCTTTCATGGCGTGAAAGGGCAGGGTAACTAGTACTCCTTCAATAAAATAAATTAGGATGTTAAAGTAGTTCCTCAATAGGCCATTTCAACCTGTTGAGGACTATAGCAATGAAAAAGC
>JBHHXO010000211.1:0-5828 GCA_046757125.1 Thiogranum sp. | reverse complement strand
GCCGGCCCATTCCTCGTGCAGGAACTGGTCGATGTATTCCGGGTCGTCCTCGTAATTGACCGAGGGTGTTTTCAGTACCACCTGCCTGTCGGTTTCGGTATCCAGCGCCAGGTAGACCTGGGTGCGTTTGCTGGCGTGCAGCTCGCGCAGGATGCGGTAGCCGTCCAGCACCATGCCGGGTTCCAGCGGTGGCGGGAAGGGCAGTCGGGTAAGTTTGCGGAAGAACTCGTTCTCGTCGCCGGCCGGCAGGTCGGCGATGAACAGCAGTTGCGCGCTCAGGTTGTCGTTGCTGTTGTTCAGCGCGGCCTTGCGGATGATGGTCCTGACCCCGTCCTCGGGGGTTTTCAGGTTTTCGATCACCAGGCGCTTCAGCGTGGTGTCATCGACAAAATCGTGAATGCCGTCGGTGGTGAGCAGGTAGGCATCGCCTTTCTCGACCACGAAAGAACGGTAGTCGATATCGAGATTCACATCGATGCCCATGGCGCGGCTGAGGTAGCTCTTGTCGGCACTGACCCTGGTGCGGTGGTCGCGGGTCATCTGCTCCAGCTGGTAGTCGCGCAGGCGGTAGATGCGCGTGTCGCCGACATGAAACAGGTAAGCCGTGGTCGACTTGATGACCATTACGCTGAGTGTCGTCACCAGCCCTTTCGACGTGCCGTACTGCTGGTGCCCCTGGCTGTACAGCCAGCGGTTGAGTGCGCCGAGGATTTTTTCGCCGGAGGTTTCGACGGTCCAGGAATCGGGGGTGCTGAAATAGTCGTTCAGGAAACCCTTCACACAGGAGTCAGCCGCCTCGCGCCCGGCCTCACTGCCACTCATGCCATCCGCAATCACCGCCGCCACGCCCTTGGACGTCAGCAACCCCCCCTCGGGAATGCGAATCCCGCAGGAATCATCGTTGCTTTCCTTGGTGCCGGTTTCGGAATGCTGGCCGGCAATGACAGTAAGTTCAGGCATGACGGATGATGTTACGGGAAAACGGGGTCAGAGCACATATTCATTCAGTTCTGTCATTGCGAGCGTAGCGCGGCAATCTTTTACAGCTTGGCGCCATACCAAAGAGATTGCCGCGCTACGCTCGCAATGACAGGGATTCAGCAAAGGTTTCCTGGAATTAATTGACCTTGATCATCTGCACGGTGCCGTCGGGGAGGACTTCGGTCATGTGGCCTTCGGGCTCGTCGAGGAAGAACAGGACGGCGATCAGTACCACGACGGCGGCGCTGCCGATGACCAGGAAAAACACGCCGGGCGCGACGAAGGACAGGACGGTCAGGAAGGCCACGCCGCCGACGTTGCCGAATGCGCCGGCCATGCCGGCAATCTGGCCGGTGAGGCGGCGCTTGACCAGCGGGATAACGGCGAATACCGCGCCGTTGCCGGCGTTGACGAAAACAGAGCAGAAGATAACGACGGCTACGGCGGCAATAACGGACCAGCTGCTGTCGATGTAGCTCATCAGCAGGTAGCCGACCGCGAGGCCTGCCATGATGACAACCAGTGAACGCTTGCGCCCGAAGCGGTCGCTGATCCAGCCGCCGGCCGGGCGCATGACCAGGTTCAGGCCGGCAAACACGGAGGCAATCAGGCCGGCCTTGACGATAGACAGTTCAAAGGTGTCCTGGAAGAACAGCGGCAGCATGGATACCACGGCGAGTTCCGAGCCGAAGGTCACCATGTACGCCAGGTCCAGTATGGCGACCTGCTTGAACTTGTAACGCTCAATATCGGGCACCGGTTTCCTGAAGACGTGTCCGTTGATCTGGTAGATGCGGACGGTCTGGAAGATATACAGGCTGGCCAGTATCGCGTAGATGATGTCCACCACCGCTTCGCCGAGCATGCCGAGGTTGGCCGGGCTGAGTTTCCAGGTCAGCACCGCCAGCGCGGCGTACAGCGGGATGTTCATGAGCAGGTACAGGAAGAAGTCACCCGGGCTGGTGATTTCCAGCGCGCCGTTACGCTTCGGCTTGAAGTAGGTCGAGCCTTTGGGTGTATCGCTGGTGGAAAAGAAATACACCGCAGAGTAGAGCAGCGCCAGCACGCCGGTGGTGCCGATGGCATAGCGCCAGCCGTCATCGCCACCGAAAGCAAGCGCCAGCGTGGGCAGGATCAGTGCCGCGCCGGCCGAACCGAAGTTGCCCCAGCCGCCGTAGATGCCCTGCGCGATGCCGGCCTGTCTGGCGGGATACCACTCGGTGATCATGCGGATGCCGATCACAAAGCCCGCACCGGCGAAGCCGAGCAGGAAACGCATCAGCGCCAGCTGTTCGTAGCTGTCGGCAATGGCAAAACCGAAACACAGGAATGCAGACACGAATAACAGGCCCGAGTAGATGCGGCGTGGCCCGAACGCGTCCACCAGCATGCCGATAATGATGCGCGCCGGAATGGTCAGCGCGACATTGAGGATCAGCAGCGTCTTGATCTGCTGGTCGTTGAGGCCGAAGGTGTCGCGCATGGCACCCAGCAGCGGCGCGTGGTTGAACCAGACCAGGAAGCTCAGGAAGAAGGCGAACCACGACAGGTGCAGGATGCGCGTCTTGCCGGAAAATGAAAATATCCTGAATCCCGAGTCTTGCATGATGCTGGTGTTCCCCGTTTGAATGCACTGCTGAAGCGTTCAGCAAGGAGTGTGCCATGCGCGCGGAAACCGCCAGCGCGAAACACCGACCGGCATGTTCGGGAAAACATGGAAGCGCCTGAAATGCTGTAACCACAGTCGTTTCGCCATACCCGGGAGGGGCAAGGGAAAACGGATGAGCGCAGCCTCCGCCGGTTATACGCGGCGGCACGCGGGCTGTGCCGGGGGAAGATGGTGCGCCATGCCAGGGCATTAGTGTATAAGCATGCACTAATGTTGTGCGCCGGGTGGTTTCCGGGTGTTGTGCGTTAATGGGTAGATATATCTATCCATTTGTTATTAAAGCTAATAATTAGAATATTTCGGGCTGGCACGGCGCTTGCAAAACCCTCATCAACCCCAGACGTGGAAGCTATTCATGAAAGAGAAACTCGTTTTAATCGGTAATGGCATGGCGGGCGTGCGTGCGCTCGAAGAGCTGCTGAAACTGTCACCCGACCAGTACGACATCAGCGTGTTCGGCGGCGAACCCTACGGCAACTACAACCGCATCCTGCTGTCGCCGGTGCTGGCCGGTGAGAAGACCATCGACGAGATCATGCTCAACGACGAACAGTGGTACGCCGACAACAACATCACCCTGCACAAGGGGAAATGGGTCGACGAAGTCAACCGGGCGCAGCGGGTGGTGCGTGCCACGGACGGTACCGAAGAAAAATACGACCGCCTGATCATTGCCACCGGTTCCAACCCGTTCATTATCCCGATCCCCGGCAACGAACTGGACGGCGTGATTGCCTTCCGTGATATCGCCGATGTCGACACCATGCTGGCCGCTGCGAACAAGGACGGTGGCAAGGCCATCGTGATCGGCGGCGGCCTGCTCGGCCTGGAAGCCGCCAACGGCCTGATGAAGCAGGGCATGGATGTTACCGTGGTGCACCTCATGGATACCCTGATGGAACGCCAGCTCGACAAGCCGGCCGGCGCGTTGCTGAAAGCCTCGCTGGAAGAGAAGGGCATGAAGTTCCTGATGGAAGCCCAGACCGAGGCGGTGCTGGGCAAGAACCACGTCGAGGCTGTGCGTTTCAGGGACGGCCTGGAAATCCCCGCCGACATCGTGGTGATGGCGGTCGGCATCAAACCGAATATCGAACTGGCCGAGAAGATCGGCCTGCACTGTGAACGCGGTATCGTGGTCAACGACACCATGCAGACTTTCGACCCGCGCATCTATTCCGTCGGCGAGTGCGTGCAGCACCGCGGCCAGACCTACGGTCTCGTCGCGCCACTGTTTGAACAGGCCAGGGTTTGCGCTAACCACCTGGCGCACATCGGCATCGCCCGTTACGAAGGTTCGGTGACATCCACCAAGCTGAAAGTAACCGGCATCGACCTGTTCTCCGCCGGTGATTTCCACGGCGACGAAGATACCGAGGGACTGGTATTGCAGGACCCGGGCCGCGGCGTATACAAGAAGGTGGTGCTGCGCGACAACCGCATCATCGGCGCGGTGATGTACGGCGACACCATCGACGGTACCTGGTACTTCGAGCTGATGCGCGACAACACCGACGTCTCGGACCTGCGCGATAACCTGCTGTTCGGCCAGGCGCACCTCGGCGACTCCGGGCATGGCGATGACAACCGTGTCGCGGCGATGGCCGACACGGCGGAGATCTGCGGTTGTAACGGTGTGTGCAAGGGCGAGATCGTCGAGGCGATCACCAGGAAAAACCTGTTTACGCTGGACGACGTGCGTGCGCATACCAAGGCATCCAGCTCCTGCGGTTCCTGTACCGGCCTGGTGGAGGCGCTGCTGGCGCATACCCTGGGCGGTGACTACTCGGAGTCCCCGGCGAAGAAGCCGCTGTGTGGCTGTACCGAATTCACCCACGACGATATCCGTGCCGGTATTCGCGACAACGAATTGAAGGATATACCGGCAACGCAGAGATTTTTCGAATGGAAGACGCCGGATGGCTGCGCCAGGTGTCGTCCCGCGCTCAATTACTATCTGCTG
This sequence comes from Thiogranum sp., assembly GCA_046757125.1. Taxonomy (GTDB): domain Bacteria; phylum Pseudomonadota; class Gammaproteobacteria; order DSM-19610; family DSM-19610; genus Thiogranum. Next base: position 1,218 of record JBHHXO010000211.1, on the reverse strand, counting down.
TGCCAGTGGCCGGGCGAATTCAGGGACGACAGCCAGTCGCGCTTCATCAACGAACGCGCGCACGCGAATATCCAGAAAGATGCCACGTTCTCGGTCATTCCCCGCATGTGGGGTGGCGAAACCACGCCGGTGGAACTCAGGGCCATTGCCGATGCTGCGGAGAAATACAAGGTCAGGACCGTCCACATTACCGGTGGGCAGCGTATTTCACTGTTCGGCCTGAAGAAGGAAGAATTGCCGAAGATCTGGCGCGAGCTGAACGAAGCCGGCCTGGTATCCGGCCATGCCTACGGCAAGGCGCTGCGTACCGTGAAGACCTGCGTGGGCAAGGAGTGGTGCCGTTTCGGGACCCAGGATTCCACGCAGACGGGCATTGACCTGGAGAAGATGACCTGGGGCAGCTGGACACCGCACAAGTACAAGATGGCCGTATCCGGTTGTCCGCGTAACTGCGCCGAGGCAACTATCAAGGACTTTGGTGTGGTATGCGTCGATTCCGGTTACGAACTGCACGTGGGCGGCAACGGTGGCATCAAGGTGCGCGCGACGGATTACCTGTGTACGGTCAGTACGCCGGAAGAGGTCAAGGAATACGCCGCGGCCTTCATGCAGCTGTACCGCGAGGAAGCGCATTACCTGGAGCGTACCGCGCCCTGGCTGGAACGTGTCGGCCTGACCTATGTGAAGGAAAAGATCGTCGAGGACGACGAAGGTCGCAAGGCACTGGCCGAACGCTTCCTGTACGCACAGAAGTTCGCACAGGATGATCCCTGGGCTGAGCGCGCCGAGGGCGGCGAAGCGCACGAATTCACCCCGATCAAGCAGGTAGGGTAAAGACATGAGTAATGAAAACTGGATTGAAGTCGGCAAGCTGGAGGAGATCCCGCGCCAGGGTGCACGTGTGGTGAGTCGTGCCGACGGTGATATTGCGATTTTCCGTACTGTGGACGATGAGGTCTTTGCGCTGCGCGACAAATGCCCGCACAAGGGCGGGCCGTTGTCACAGGGCATCGTGCACGGCAAGCGCGTGGCCTGCCCGCTGCACGACTGGAAGATCAACCTCGACTCGGGTGAGGCGGTGGCGCCGGATGAAGGCTGCGCGGCACGTTTCCCGGTGAAGGTTGAGGGTGATGTGGTGATGTTGTCGTTGTAGCCTGCACTGTGGATAACGCCGTCATTGCGGGCGAAGCGCGGCAATCTCTTTGGCATGGTGTCAAA
>JBHHXO010000210.1:0-5871 GCA_046757125.1 Thiogranum sp. | reverse complement strand
CTGAACAGGGAAAATCCGCCGGTTTCGATTATCGGGATTTGTGCCGGTGCAGCGCCCGATACCACCGACACGCCGGTACCCGGCGACATACTGGAAACGGCTTTGCCGGCGCTGCTGGACACGATTGACCAGGTCATCCGGGAACTGTCACCAGCCAGGTACGGACACTTCGATTCCGTTTAACAGATTCTCGGTAACGGATCGTCTTCCAGTTCTTCGAGGATGCGTTTGCCACCCAGCTCGGTTTCCAGCACAACCCGTTTTTCCTCAGCACACACCGCGCCTATGATTTCCGCGCCCTCGCCTGCAGGCGTATGTCGCCACGCCTGTAACAGGCTGTCGGCGTGCGCGCTGTCGATCACCGCGACAACCCTGCCTTCACAAGCCAGGTACAAGGGATCGTAACCCAGCATATCGCAGACCGACTGCACGGCATCGCGCACCGGTATGGCCGGCATGGAGAGGCGCTGGCCCATGCCGGTTGCGCGCTGTATTTCATTGCAGACACTGGCAAGCCCGCCGCGCGTGGGGTCGCGCATGAAGCGCAACCCCGGACAGGCCATGGCAGCCCTTGTCAGGGGCAACACGCTGGCCGCATCGGAACGTATATCGCCGCGCAGGCCGAATTCTTCCCGCGCCAGCATCACGGCAATACCGTGATCACCGAGCGGGCCGCTGACCAGCACCGCATCGCCATCCCGGATCAGGTCCATGCCGATACGCGCACCGGCGCGCACACCGATACCGGTAGTCGCCAGGTACAGGCCGCCGCCCTCACCGCGGCGCAGCACCTTGGTGTCACCGGCCGCCACCGACACACCGATCTCCTGCGCCGCCCTGGCCAGGCTGGCCACCAGCCGGTCCAGTACAGCCAGCTCGAAACCTTCCTCGATAAAGGCATTCAGACTGAGGTACAGGGGCGTTGCGCCGGCAACGGCCAGGTCATTCGTGGTGCCGTGCACCGCCAGCGAGCCGATGTCGCCACCGGGAAATTCCAGCGGCTGCACGGTGAACCCGTCGGTGGAAAACAGCACTTCTCCACCGTTCAGGGCGAGTGGCACCGCATCGGCCTGAACATCGAGACTGGCGTTGGCCAGGTGACGCGCGAACACGTCCTCGATCAGTTCGCGCATGTAACGGCCACCGTTACCGTGTGCGAGCGAGACGTGTGTATCCAGTGTGCTATCCATCGGTGTGCTGTAGTCCGCCCGCGTATTCGATGACCTGGCCGTAGCTCAGGCCGGCATCGTTCACCGGGATAGTCGCGGAAACATGTACGCTGAAACCGGCGTCCTGCAATCGTTCGACGCACAACTCCGTCAACAGGCGATTCTGGAATACGCCGCCGGACAGCGCGACATGTTTGACCGCATGGTCGGCCCGAATCCGCCCGGCCTGCCGCAGCAGGCTGTCCGCCATTGACGCGTGGAAACAGGCCGCGCGCTCCGCTACCGGTTGCGATTCATCCATCAGCATGGGCAACAGCACGGACCAGTCGGATACCCACAGGCCCGATTCATTCTGTGACAGGGGCATATCGATGGCTACCGATCCGCCGTCCGCCAGCGCTTCGAGGTACATCGGCCCCTGGCCTTCAAAACTGGCCGTACTGCACACCCCGGTCAGTGCCGCCGCCGCATCGAACAGCCGGCCAACGGCTGTCGTTGCGGGGGCATTGAGTTTGCGCGACCAGGCGTGTTGCAACAAACCGGCATCGGCGGGTATGCCCGACCAGTCAACACCCGTTTCCCAGCACAGTGCCGCCGCGCTGCGCCAGGGCTCGCGTCCCGCGCGCTCGCCACCGGGCAAACGAAACGAACGCATGGTGGCGACCCGTTGCCAGTGACCGGGGCGCCCCAGCAGGGCCTCGCCACCCCACAGGGTGCCGTCTTCACCATAGCCGACACCATCCCAGGTGAATACCAGTCGCGCTCCCCCGTCAGAACCCGCCTCGAACGTCGACGCGGCGTGCGCACAATGATGAAACACCTTGTGCAGCGGCAAACCCGCATGCTCCGCCCAGCGGGTTCCGGCATAGCCGGGATGCGCATCGCAGACGATGCGTTCGACCTGCACCCGGTAGAGCGCCTGCAGGTCCGCAATGGTCCGTTCAAATATTTCACGGCTGCGCGGTGAGTTCATTTCACCGATATGCGGCGAAATGACCGCGCGTTCGTCCCAGGCAAGACACAGGGTGTTTTTCATGTGCCCGCCCACCGCCAGTACCGGCTGTTCCAGCCTGAAGGGCAGCTTCACCTCCAGCGGCGCAGTACCCCTGCCCGGTCGCAACGGGCGTGGCACACCCGCAATGCTCCTGAAAACCGGGTCATCGGCAACCCGTTCAATCGGCCGGTCGTGGTGCAGAAACGCTGCGGCGATGTGCGCCAGCCGGCTTTCCACTTCGGCGTTATCCGTCAGTACCGGTTCACCGCTGATGTTTGCAGAAGTCGCTATCAACGGCGCACCAAAATCGTTCAACAGTAAATGATGCAAGGGACTGTAGGGGAGAAACACGCCGGTTTCCCGCAGGCCCGGCGCAACGAGCGGCGAGAGCACAGCCCCCTTGCGTTTCTGCGCCAGCACAATGGGCCGTTGCGCCGACAACAGCAGCCGGCTTTCAGCCTGTGTCAACCTGACCGCCGCACTCACGGGACCGAGCGGCCTGTCAGCCGGTGCGGGAAACATCACGGCCAGCGGTTTGTGCGGGCGCGGCTTGCGGCTGCGCAGCTGTTCAATGGCACGATCACAGCTCGCATCACAAACCAGGTGGTAACCGCCAATGCCTTTTATGGCAATGACCAGCCCGTCCCGCAGGGCGCCGACACAGGCGGCAAGTGCAGCATCATTACCATGCACAGGCGATTGCTCCGGCTGACTGAATACCAGTGACGGCCCGCACACCGGACAGGCCACCGGTTCGGCATGAAAACGCCGGCTGGTCGGGTCGCTGTATTCACCGGCACAGGCCGGACACAGCTGAAAGTCCGCCATACCGGTATGGCGCCGGTCCCAGGGCAGCTTGCGGACCAGCGTATAGCGCGGACCGCACTGGGTGCAGTTGATGAACGGGTAACGATAGCGACGATCAGACGGATCGTTCAGTTCACGGGTGCAGTCGTCACAGGCGTAGAGATCGGTCGGCAGGTGAATGTCCGCGTCACCCTCGACCACACTCTCCAGAATCGTAAACGCGGCCAGTTTTTCGGCGGCTACCGTTTCGGTGGATACGATTTCCGCATGCGCCAGTGGCGGTGCATCGTGCAGCAATGCGTGCTCAAGATCATCGAGTGCCACTGCGCTGCCCTGTGCCAGCAGCTCGACAAAGCCGGGCCGGTTGCGCACCCAGCCGGTCAGTCCGTAACGATCGGCCAGCCCGTAAACGAATGGCCGGAATCCGACACCCTGTACGCGGCCCGTGAGCAACCAGCGCCGGGCGCTGACGGCCTGCCGGCTGTCCCGCGCAGCTACTGTTGTTTCAACCTGCGTGCGCACGCGCCCCGCCCCTTGCCTGCCTCGCGGCTCTGGATTCGCGCACGCCGCCGACCCACCAGATCCGGCAGGCGCCTTCATCCGACACCATGCAGGGGCCGATAGGGTGGCGCGGCTGACAACCCGCTCCATAGAGGCGGCACTGGTCCGGGTAGATTTTACCCAGCACCACTTTTGCGCAATCACAGCCCGGCGGCATCTGTCCGGCGCGCTGGCGCGAATCGTCCGCATGGGCCGGAAACAGTTTGCGGGCATCATGGGCAGCGTATGCGTCGCGCAGACTGAACCCGGAAGCCGGGATGGTACCGATACCGCGCCAGTTTGCATCCGTGACCTGCATGGCCCGGCGAATCTGGGCCTGTGCCGTCGGATTACCGCCGGGGCGTACCAGCTCCGGGTAACAGTTATCGAGGAAAGCCTTGCCTTCGCGTATCTGGCGCAGGGTGGAATACATCGCTGCCAGCAGACTTTCCGGCGTGAACCCGGCCACGGCACAGGGCAAGCCGTGCTTTTCCGGGATAAACTGCCATTCGTCCGGCCCCATCACCGTGGAGACATGACCGGGCGCGATCAGGGCGTCGAAACCGGACGTATCCGTATCCAGCAACATGGCGACCGCCGGCCAGGTGAGGCGTCCCGACAGCAGTACGGAAAGATTGTCGGGTACACCCTGCACCAGCATCGAGGCCACCGGCGCCGTGGTGGTTTCAAAACCGGCGGCAAAGAACACCACCTGCCGGTCGGGCTGTTGCCGGGCGACCTGGACCGCCTCCAGCGGCGAGGCTATGGGCCGGATGTCGGCGCCACCCGCCTTTGCCTGTTCCAGCGAGCGAATTTCCTTTTTGGGTACGTTGACCGGCACACGCAACATGTCGCCGAAAGCGACCAGGGTGATATCTTCCTTCAGGGCCAGCTGAATAGCCGTATAGATGTCTTCTTCGGGGCAGATGCAGACCGGGCAGCCCGGCCCGGGGATCAGTTCAATCGACGCAGGCAGCGCGCTACGCAGACCGGCCATGGTAATGGAACGTTCGTGCCCGCCGCACACGTTCATGATCTTCACCCGTTCGGGCAGATCCAGCGCATGGATTGCGTCGAGCCATTGTTTTGCGCTTCGTTTCATACAAGCGAAACTCCGATCACACCGTCATTGCGGACGCAATGACGCACCATTCTCACAACGTGCACGGTGATGCTGCACCTCATCGTCCAGCCACTGCAGCCAGTCATGCAGTGTCCCGGTCTGTTTCACGCTCAGCTCCAGCACCGGTGCCGCATTGGCCAGCGCGCGCACATTGCCGGCAGCGCGCCCCGTGTCAAAGTCATCGAGCACCGGCAGCAGGTCCACCTTGGTGAGGGCGACAAGATCCGCGGCGCGGAACATGACCGGGTACTTGGAAGGCTTGTCATCCCCTTCCGGCACCGACAGCAGGGCAACATTGCGATGCTGGCCCAGGTCAAAGCCGGCCGGGCACACCAGGTTGCCGACATTTTCGATAAACAGGATGTCGATGTCGTCCAGCTTCAGCCGGTGCAATGCATCGTGCACCATATGCGCATCCAGATGGCAGGCCGTGCCGGTAGTAATCTGCAACGCCTGCACGCCACACTTGCGGATTCGCTCCGCGTCGTTTTCGGTTTCAAGGTCGCCCTCGATCACGGCAATGCGGTAACGCTCACCCAGCGCGTCGATGGTAGCTTCGAGCAGCGAAGTCTTGCCGGAGCCCGGCGCTGACATCAGGTTAAGCACCAGCACCCGGTGACGATCGAAGTGCTCCCGGTTGTGGGCCGCGGTATGGTCATTCTCCGAGAGCAGGTTCTTCAGCACGCTGACCGCCTCGTTGCCCTGCCCGGTTTTCTGCAGCCTGCCGCCCGGGGCAAGCAGGTGTCGATTGCCGTGCGTTACGTTACAACCACAGGTGTCACACATAGTCGTTCTCCCGGATAAATTCGACCTGCATCAGCATCAGTTCGTCACCGCTGAGCAGGGTTGTGCGCCAGTTGCCGCAATACGCACACAGCAACCGGCCGGCGCTCGCATCGGAGTCCCTGTCACACTGACCGCAGTGCACCCGCACCGGCCGGTCCTCGATCACCAGTTCCGAATCCTCGGCCAGCGTACCGGCGGCGGCGAGCGGGTAGGCCTGCTGTAGCAACTGCGGCTCAACACCGGACAGCGGCCCGACACCGACCAGCACGCGCTCCACGCGCTGCATGTTCTCCCGCTGCGCCAGCGCTTGCACCTGTGTTACGAGTGCCTGGCAGATAGATAACTCATGCACGGCCTGTGCAACCTCCGCCTGCTTGCTGTGTACCTGTCATTGCGAGCGCAGCGCGGCAATCTGGTTGGTCCGGTGCCAACCTGTAAAAGATTGCCGCGCT
>JBHHXO010000209.1:0-5904 GCA_046757125.1 Thiogranum sp. | reverse complement strand
CGCGCGACAAGGTGCTGTCGGTCCTGGATCCATCCGTGCGCCAGTCCGCAGCCGACCTGAAACTGTTTTTTGGTGTCGAGCACGACGACTGGTTCATTGCCCGCACCGGGTATACCGGGGAAGACGGTTTCGAGATCATGTTACCGGGTAGCGAAGCCGTGGCGTTCTGGAATGCGCTCAGGGATGCGGGTGTAGAGCCCTGTGGCCTGGGTTGCCGGGATACGCTGCGTCTTGAAGCCGGTATGAACCTGTACGGCACGGACATGGATGAATCGGTCAGCCCGCTGGTGTCAGGACTGGGCTGGACGGTAGCCTGGGAGCCGGCCGACAGGGGCTTCATCGGCCGGGCAGCGCTGGAGGCCGAGCGCGCCGCCGGACCGAAGCAGAAGTTCGTTGGCTTGCTGCTCGAAGACAAGGGCGTGCTGCGCAATCATCAGAAGGTTGTTGCAGACGGTGGTGCGCAGGGTGAAATCACCAGCGGCAGTTTTTCCCCGACACTGGGCCGCTCCATTGCGCTGGCGCGGGTGCCCGCGGCTACGGGTCCGGACTGCCACGTTGAAGTGCGCGGCAGGCTGCTGGCGGCGCGCGTGGTCAAGCCGCCGTTTGTGCGCAACGGCAAGGCGCAAATCGAACTGGATTAATAAGTTAGGAGGAATCGGGTATGAACGAATTACCGGGTGATCTGAAGTACAGCAAGAGTCACGAGTGGGTGCGTGTCAACGATGATGGAACCGTGACTGTCGGGATAACCGACCATGCACAGGAACAGCTGGGTGACATGGTCTACGTGGAAGTGCCGGAGCAGGGGAGTGAACTGAAAGCAGAGGAAGCCTGTGCCGTGGTCGAGTCGGTCAAGGCGGCATCCGATGTCTACACACCGCTGGCCGGTACAGTTGTGGAAGCCAACGATGCGTTGGCGGATGCCCCGGAGGCAATCAACCAGGACGCCTACGGCGCCGGCTGGTTGATGAAGCTCAAGCCGGTATCGAGCGATGCGTTGAACGAGCTGATGGATCCTGATGCTTACCAGGCATTTATTGACGCTGAATAATTGACAACCTCATGTCATTGCGAGCGAAGCGCGGCAATCTTATGCAGCCTGGCGCCACGCCAGAAAGATTGCCGCGCTTCGCTCGCAATGACGGAATAACCGGAATGTCCCTGAACAGGTAACTGTGGTTTATGCCCTTTATACCCCATACAGAAAACGACATACGCAGGATGCTGGACTGTGTCGGTGTGTCCGCTATCGATCAGTTGTTCGACGAGATCCCGGCCGGGTTGCGCTGTAACTCGATGGACAGGGTTCCCGAAGCGCTGACCGAGCACGAGATCAGCCGCCTGATGGGGCAGCGCGCCGCGCAGGACGGGCAGCCACTGTGTTTTATCGGTGCCGGTGCCTACGAACATCATATTCCGGCAGCCGTGTGGGAGCTTGCCACCCGTGGCGAGTTTTACAGCGCCTATACGCCCTACCAGGCCGAGGCCAGCCAGGGCACCTTGCAGCTGATCTATGAATTCCAGAGCATGATGACGGCGCTGATGGCCATGGAGGTATCCAATGCCTCGCTGTATGACGGTGCTTCCGCACTGGCTGAAGCGGTGCTGATGGCGATACGCGCCAACCGCAAGTCGAAAGCCCGGCGTATCCTGATGCCGACGGCGGTGCATCCTGCCTACCGTCAGACCACGTACAGTATCGTCAACAACCAGAAGATCGAGCTGGTGGAAGTGCCCTGGGACGAACAGGGCGGTCATACGGGCGTTGCCGGCCTGGCGCAATATGAGGGTGAGGACATTGCCGCAGTCGTGATTGCGCAACCCAATTTCTTCGGTGTGCTGGAAGATGTGGATGCCCTGACCGACTGGGCGCACGCCAATGGCGCACTGGTGATCGCGGTGGTCAACCCGGTGGCCATGGCGTTGCTGAAGCCGCCGGGGCAGTGGGGCGAAAAGGGCGCGGACATTGTGGTCGGCGAAGGCCAGCCGCTGGGTGTGCCGCTGTCCTCCGGCGGACCCTACTTCGGTTTCATGTGCAGCAAGCAGCAGTATGTACGGCAGATGCCCGGGCGTATTGTCGGGCGTACCGTTGATCGTGATGGCAGGACGGGCTATACACTGACCCTGCAGGCGCGTGAGCAGCATATCCGGCGTTCCAGGGCGACATCGAATATCTGTACCAACCAGGGCCTGCTGGTAACAGCCGCGACTATTCATATGGCGTTACTCGGTGGCGAAGGCTTGCGCCGGGTGGCGCAGGCCAGTCACGCCAATACACGCAAACTGGTTGCAAAGCTCAGCAACGATTACATCAGCCTGCGCTTCAACCGGCCGTATTTTCACGAAGCGGTATTGACCAGTACGCTGCCGTTGAAACGTTTGCTGCGCCCGCTGTATGCGCACAACCTGCAGCCGGGTTATGAACTGTCGGAACATTACCCGGAGCTGGGTGAATCGCTACTGGTATGCGCGACGGAAACAAAAAGCGATGCGGATCTCGATGTTTACAGGAACCATCTTGACCGCGTCATCGAGAAACAGACAACGGCGGGTTGTCCGGTTCAACCGAAGATGGCCTAGTCCATCGAGCACGCTTGAGGAGAAGGGTAATGGCAACGATTACACTGCAGGACAACGAAATTCATACCAACGGCGAACTGCCTGCCGTCGGCAGCAAGGCGCCGGATTTCCACCTGGTCGACGGCAGTCTCGCGGATAAATATCTGGCCGACTACGCGGGCAGGAAGAAGTTGCTGAATATAGTGCCGAGCCTGGATACCGGTGTCTGCGCAGCTTCCAGCATGATGTTCAACAAGTCGGCAGCGGAGTGCGACAATACGGTCATCCTTATCATTTCGGCGGATCTCCCCTTTGCGCAGGAACGCTTCTGCAAGGCGGAAGGCGTTGACCAGGTCGTACCACTGTCCATGATGCGGTCGCGTAATTTTGCCAAGGACTATGGCGTGTTGATCGAAGACGGGCCGCTTGCCGGGATTACCGCGCGCGCGGTTGTCGTAATCGATGCAAATGACAAGGTTGTCTATACAGAGCTGGTTCCCGAGATTGCGCAGGAGCCGGATTACAACAAGGCGCTGGCGGCGTTGAAGGCGTGCTAGTCAGTTCCCGGGTGGGAGTTTAAGCAGGGAAGCTCCGATCAATTCGTCATACCGGCATACGCCGATGACGGAAAGCGTAAGGACGGTAAGAGACTGAGATGCTGATTTTTGAACATTCACGAAGCGGTCGACGTGCCACTGCCCAGGCGCCGGCAGAGGATGCGGCGGTCGATGATCTGCCCGCAGGCTTGCTGCGCGATGATATTCCGGCACTGCCTGAAGTATCGGAAATGCAGGCTGTGCGTCACTATACACGGCTGTCGCAGAAGAACTTCTCCATCGATACCCAGTTCTATCCGCTGGGCTCCTGTACCATGAAGTACAACCCGCGCGCCTGTAACACGCTGGCGATGCTGCCCGGTTTCCTGGCGCACCACCCGCTGGCGCCGGCCAGCGAAGGGCAGGGTGTACTGGCATGCCTGTACGACCTGCAGGAAATCCTCAGGGATGTGACCGGTATGCAGGCCGTGTCGCTGGCGCCGGCGGCCGGGGCCCAGGGCGAGTTTGCCGGTGTCGCCATGATCCGCGCCTATCACGATGCGCGCGGGGACACGGCGCGGGACGAGATCCTGGTGCCGGATGCGGCGCACGGCACCAACCCGGCAACAGCGACCATGTGCGGTTACAAGGTGCACGAAATCCCGACCGCCGCGGACGGCGATGTCGATGTCGACGCCCTGCGTGCAGCGCTTGGCCCGCACACGGCCGGCATCATGCTGACCAACCCCTCGACACTCGGTGTGTTCGAGAGACGCATCAAGGAAATAGCCGGGATCGTGCACGATGCAGGCGGCCTGTTGTATTACGACGGCGCCAATCTCAATGCCATACTCGGCAAGGTGCGTCCCGGTGATATGGGTTTCGATGTTATTCACATGAACCTGCACAAGACTTTCTCCACACCGCACGGCGGCGGCGGTCCCGGCGCCGGTCCGGTGGGTGTCAGTGAGCGGCTGGAACCGTTTTTGCCTGTGCCGTTGATTGCATACGATGGCGATGAGTACACTCTGGTTACGGGGAAGGATCGCCCGCAGAGCATCGGACGCCTGTCGGCTTTTATGGGTAATGTCGGCGTGCTGTTACGTGCCTACGTCTACGCGCGCATGCTGGGCCGGGAGGGTATGCACCGGGTTGCCGAGTTCGCCACCCTGAATGCCAACTACCTGATGAAGCGCCTGCAGCAGGCCGGTTTCGACCTGGCGTTTCCCGAGCGGCGCGCCACGCACGAGTTTATCGTTACGCTCAGGCGCCAGCAAAGGGAGCAGGGTGTCAATGCCATGGATTTTGCCAAGCGCCTGCTGGATTTCGGCTTCCACGCGCCGACCACCTATTTCCCCATGCTGGTTCCCGAGTGTCTGCTGATCGAGCCGACCGAGACCGAGAGTCCCGAAGAGCTGGACAGCTTCGTCGCGGCAATGGCAACGATACTCGAGGAAGCGGAACAGAACCCGGATACCCTGCATGAAGCGCCGCATACCCAGCCGGTGCGAAGACTGGACGAAGTGCGTGCGGCGCGTGAACTCGATCTGCGCTGGGTCGCGGACGGTTCCTGAACGTTCCTTTTACATCACTATGGAAGCTGATTGATTCTGCTACCGTCATCCTGGCGCAGGCCGGAACCCGCAAAGGTTGAACACCCGGGTGCCGGGTCAAGTCCGGCATGACGTATCAACCAGGCCTTCCTTAACTATTCGGAGAGAATTTACATGTCGGCTCTTATCTGTGGTTCATTCGCTTTCGACACCATCATGGTCTTTCAGGACAAGTTCAAGAACCATATCCTGCCTGACAAGGTGCATATCCTGAACGTTGCCTTTCACGTGCCCGATCTGCGCCGCGAGTTCGGTGGCTGCGCGGCCAATATTGCCTTCAATCTCAAGTTGCTCGGTGGCAACCCCTTGCCCATGGGTACGGTTGGCAAGGATTTTTCACCCTATGCAGAATGGATGGACCAGCACGGCATTTCGCGCAACCACGTGAAAAAGATCGATGGTGCGTATACGGCGCAGGCTTTCATTACTACGGACCAGGACGATAATCAGATCACCGCGTTTCACCCCGGCGCCATGGATTTTGCACACGAGGTCAAGGTGGGTGATGCGCAAGGGGTCAGTATCGGTATTGTTTCCCCCGATGGCCGCCAGGGCATGATTGATCACGCACGTCAGTTCGCCGATGCCGGTATTCCTTTCATCTTCGATCCGGGCCAGGCCATGCCGCTTTTTACCGGCGATGACTTCAAGCTGTTTATCGAACAGGCGACCTGGGTCTGCGTCAACGACTATGAGTCTCAGGTTCTGCAGGAGCGTACCGGCTGGTCACCACACGAAATAGCCGAAAAGGTCGAGGCCCTGGTGGTGACGCGTGGTGGCGAAGGCTCGTATATTTATCTGGGTGAAAAACGTATCGAAATACCACCGGCAAAAATCAATGCTGTTGTAGATCCGACCGGTTGCGGAGATGCTTACCGTGGCGGCCTGCTCTATGGCCTGATGAACGGACTGGACTGGGAAGTGACCGGTCGCATGGCAGCGCTGATGGGCGCCATCAAGGTCGAATGCAACGGCACCCAGAACCACATTTTCACACTGGATGAATTCCGTGACCGTTACCATGACAGTTTTGGTACAGCGCTAGCCGAACTTTGATGGGACGGAAATAGGGGACAGACCACGTTTTTCCTGAAAGGAAAAACGTGGTCTGTCCCCTATTTCCGTCTGTCCCCTGTTTTTCGGGCTAGTTAACCTTGACCTGTACCGGAATCCATTTTCCCATGAGCCGGCCCAGG
>JBHHXO010000208.1:0-5972 GCA_046757125.1 Thiogranum sp. | reverse complement strand
CCGGAGGCCTGCATGGCGACCATTTCCGAGTCCCGGTAGAGGCGGCTCAGCGTGGCAATAATGGACAGGTAGAGTGCAGTCGGCAGCAGCACCTCCATCGCAATAATGCTGTTCAGTCCGATCAGGCGCGCAACAATGGACAGGGGGACTTCGCCCTGGGCCGCCTGGGTCAGCTTGACGCCGAGGCTGTATCCGGTAAACACAATGACCAGCAGGGCCACGCCCAGGAACATGGGCTTGATAATCTCTGCGGTAATGTAGCGGTTTAGGAGCAAGAATCTTCCCGGTGCCGGTGGAGATGACTGGGGCGCTATTGTACCGGATTTGAAGGGGGGTGAATTGGCACTGCAGTTCATTGATGATTGAGGTAAGCTCGCGATTTTCAACGCGGGTCATTCCGGCGAGTGAACGATACAGTACAAGGAAGCAGCGCCGGGCCGTTGACCTGGCTGCTTACCGGGCACAAGGCGGGCGACAATACGCAGGTCAGGGCGCTGGCGGATGCGCTGGGCTGGCCCTGTAGCGTCAAACATTTCCGTTACCGGCGCTACGAGTTGCTTAGCAACCGGCTGCTGGGCGCCACCCTGGCGGGTATCGACAGGACTGCGTCCAGCGAGCTGGCACCGCCCTGGCCGGAACTGGTGATTACCGCCGGACGGCGCAACGAGCCGGTGGCGCGCTGGATCCGCCGGCAGGCGGGCGGCGCAACCCGGCTGGTGCATATCGGACGCCCCTGGGCGTCCCTCGACAGCTACGATCTGATTGTCACCACACCCCAGTATTTTTTGCCCGACCGACAGAATATTCTGAAGAATAGCCTTCCACTTCATGGGCTTACGAAAGATCGCCTGGATGAGGCCGCGTCTGCCTGGAAGGCGGATCTGGCACAGCTGCCGCGACCGTATACAGCGGTGCTCATCGGCGGTGACAGCGGGCCCTTCGTGTATACCCGGGAAAAAGGGCAACGCCTCGGTCAACTCATCGACAGTATGGCGGTATCGTGCGGCGGGTCATTGCTGATCACGGGGAGCGCCCGCACCCCGGCCGCGGTTCTGGATGCTGCGCAGCAGGAACTGACTGTGCCGCACACGCTCTACCGGTGGTCGGAAGACAGGGCCGGGAATCCCTACCTGGGCTATCTGGCGCTGGCGGACCGGCTTGTGGTCAGTGGTGAGAGCATGTCCATGCTGGCCGAGGCGGCCTTTACCGGCAAGCCACTGTACATTTACGATCCGTCCGATAGCGGGCCCTGGTGGCGTTACCTCCACGGCTACCGCTTCAAGCCGCTGAGTCACCGCCTTGCCATGCGGCTGGCGCCGCGGCGCATGCACCGCGATGTCGGCAATATCCAGCGCCGGCTGGTAAACGACGGGCGGGCGGTATGGCTGGGTCAGCCGTTTCCCGAGGGACGCGTGCTGGTGCCGCCGCAAGATGTGCAGCGCGCAGCGCAGCGGGTACGTGCGCTCTTTTGAGAGGGTTCTAGGCGGCTGAAAGGTTCAGCGGCGGATTGCCTGGTGGGGCGAGATCCGGTGTTCGTTCCAGGACTTCAAATGCATCGTGCCGCACGTGGTTCTGTTTCATTTCCTCACGCAGCATATCCTCGCTGATGATGCCCTGGTTGACGCATTCCTTGAGCAGCCCGAAGAACAGGTTGGTCTGGTTGCTGTCCGGGTGTTCCTTGTAGTTGCCCAGTAAACCATATTCGCCGAACAGGTGGCGGCGGGCGCGCATTGCCCAGGCCAGTGGCGGGAACAGGCGAAAGCGTTCCGCCGGTCGCCAGTCGATGGGCAGGCCGGCCTTCCACGGCTGGGTCTTGCGGCGCGTGACATGCAACATCTTGGTGGCAGCGGTGAGCTTGTCGAAGTCGTTCCATTCCGGTTCAAAAAAATCGATGCTGTCCGGGTCTTCGTTACGCAGGCAGATCCATGGCATGTAGTCGCGCGTGAAATCAAACATTTCGTTGAACTGCTGTTCCACTTTCCAGTGGGTCAGTCTGGCGCAGTCGAGCAGCATCACGCTGCTGGCCTTGCAGCGGTCCACCAGGCCCTTGGGGCCGGAGCGCATGCGGCACATGATCGCCTTGCCCTGCATGTCGCGGCTCAGCAGTTCCCAGATGTCGGCGACCGCGAAAATATCGGGGTCGATCACGACAGCGCGTCCCTGGTAGCCCATCAGCTCCGGTGGCATGAAGCGAGTGGGTGTAAAGGATTGCAGGTCATCGTTGAGCCAGGTGCGCTTGACGCCGTCGCGCAGGTACAACTGGCCTTCGCGCGCCGCAAAGAAAGGGTAGTCACGGGTGTCCATGATCCTGATGTCGAACTGGTCAGCGTGCGCCGAATTACGTTTCAGCGCGTACTCGGCGACCAGGGCGCCGACGATCTGTTTGTGGTTGGTTTGAATGAATACGGAGTGGTTCATGGATGCCCTGCAGCCTGGACGTGCGGTGCGGTAATGATAGTCAATTACAGGCCTGTTCTCAACGGCAGGGTGCATAACGGGGCAGACATCTTCTGGCGCTCGCGTACTGCCCTCGATGCGTGCTGTTACAAGGTTGTTCGGGCTTAATCGACGGGTTGTTTCTCGCTGCCCTGGCGTCTTGCGATGTAGTTGAGGCCTATGTGTTGTCCGGTGAACCCGTAGCGGGATGCCGCCTGCAGAAAGGCGTCCTTGCAGCCTGCCTTGAATCGGTCGTGCAGTTCGATAATCAACGTGTCGACCTTGCCAAGCCAGTCCGTGTTTTCCGCAAACAGTTCCTTTTCCCCGCCTTCGATATCGATCTTGACAAGGTCTGCGTGGTCGGACTGTGCCAGTGCGAGCAGGTCGTCGACTGTCACCGCTTCCGTTCCTTCCTCTTCAGCATGGCACTCTCTTAGCTGGAAATCCGAGGATTTTGCATTGGCATCGACCAGCGTCAGGCGGGCGCGGCGGTTCCATATGCCGGCTTCGACTATCTTGATGTTGGGGTATGCGGCGGTGTTCCTGCGTAACCACTCAATATTGGAGGCCTCCGGCTCCACGGCTATGATGAGCGCCCCGGGGTATCTGTGAGCAAAACAGACCGATGCATAGCCGACATTGGCACCGATATCCAGAATCAGTTTTGGCTCGCGCGGGGTGGTGAAATCGTATTCGTCCAGAATAAACACTTCTTCGAATATAAAGGGATCCGTCGTGTCCGGGCGCACCAGAACCGGTGCGGATAGCCAGGGAGCGGTGACAGGCACGGTCTTCGTGTTGTAAGTGACCAGTCGCCAGTAGGCCTTTAATCCCGGGAACAGGCCCAGCCGCCGGCAATAGCGGGATACACTCTGACGGTTTCTCAGCCGTCTTTTGAGATGGCGCCGGATTTTTTGAACCTCAAATCCCATTTGCGGTATGTCCTCGAATTGTAGCAGACCGGATTTATGCCGATTCTGGATAGCGGGTAACCGGTGTTACGGATACCCGGAAGGCGCATTGCAGGAGCATACTCAGCTGGTACAGGTGCTTCAAGCTCGGGTTATGCACGGTTTTGGCAATGCCGTTTTATGTCTCAGGTACGATTGGTCGTAACGCCGGCCGGTAAGGCAAACAGGTGGACCTGTGCGGGGACGCGCCTAACGTCCCGCGCGATCAATATGGCAAGCGGGAGCCAGAAAACTATCCACAACTCGCGGGGCCGCGTAATCACTTCGTCGGTATCGGTGAGCATGCAGATCATGCCAAACAGCAGGCATGCCATATAAAACGGGTCTCCGGTTTCCCGGTAGGCCCGAATCCCGACATATCCGGCATATAAAATTATCAGGACATAAAATGAGCCGCCGATCAGGCCGCCGTCCCTGAGGGCTCCCAGCAGGGTATTGTGGGTATAGTAAGGCCGGACCAGGTTGTTGTTCGGGTCGGTCCGGGGTGGTTTCTGGTAACCGCTGCCTATGATCGGGGCTTCCTGGATCTGGACGATGACAGCTTTCCAGATCAGCAGCCGTTCGGACAGACCGCTGTCCATGGGCTTGTTCAATATGCCCATGGAAACCGAAAGAAAGAACAGTGTATATACGAGTATCAGGGCTCCCAGTCCCCTTGCCGTGCCGCTGTTGAGGCGGTGACCCAGCAACAACAGGGCGATGCTGCCCGTGGTTGCGAGTATTCCTGTGTTGCTTTGTGTAAGAAAGACAAAACACAGAAGCACCGCACTATTGGTATACAGCAGCCGCCTCAACAGCCGGTTTTTGCTGTTCAAAACGAGGTAGATGCTCAACAGGGCATGGAAGCCATACAGGAAGGAGCTGGTGTTGGTATTCTCGAGTGTGCCGATACCGATAAGGCGGGAAGTGGGAAACACATGTTGCGTATACCACAGGGGGATCGAGATCAGTGCAGCTACGCCGGCGGAGAAACAGACTGCCAGCAGGATCTTTCTGAACATATCGGGCCTTGTGGTGATGAGGTAGACCGTAATGAGAATGAAGGCGAGAATATACAACGCAAGCCTGAGGGTTTTAATGAATTCGTGCCACGAAAATTCCGCGCTCCAGAACGAACTCGCAAGCATCCAGGCCAGGAAGACGACGGTCAACAGCCACAACGGGTTGCGCCCGGTTTTCGCCAGCAGATCCCTGGCGAGGAACAGAAACGGTACGAACAGGGCAACGCCGAAAAACTTGTATTGATCACCTGCGTTGGGGATAAAAAAAAAGCCGGCCATGAATATGCCGTAAGCATACGGAATACAGGCGTGCAAGCGGGATCTTATACGGTTTACGGACTGGCTGATATTCATAAAAAACGTGCGATATTTCCTCAGAGCTTTTTGAGTATAACGTAAATCCGTTCGATACAGGTTCCGGAAGCCGCTTCCCACCCGGGGATTTGAATCCGTGTGCAGCACGATTGCGATGTGCGGGAAAGAGTTATTACATCCTTACTTCCGGTAGCGTGCCGACAGCTCGTGATACAGGCCCGCGTATCGGTCCAGCGCTGTTTCCAGATTCATTCTGGATGACACCCAGTCGTAGCCGTTGGTCGCAAGCTCCGCCCGCAGTTCAGGGTTGGTCAGCAGGCCGAGAATGGCATCGGCAAGCTTGCCCGCATCACGCTCGGCCAGCAGGAAATGCCGGCCGGGATTGCCCAGATCGTCGGAAAGACCGGTAAAAGGTGTCACTACCACGGGTATCCTTGATGCCATGGCTTCGAGCACCGAGTTGGGCATGCCCTCGCGGTCGGAAGGTAAAACAAATACATCTGTGGCTCTCATGTAGGTTTCAACCTTCGCGACTTCCCCGACGAAATGCACGTTCTGCGGGGCCGGGCTTGCCTGTTGCAATGCTTCGAGGCGGTCGCGGAAGGCTGCGAGTTTCGGATCCTGCAAATCGGTGCGCGGGCCGATAAGGGCCAGGTGAGCCGACGGGAAACGTGCGGCGATGTTCTGCCAGGCTTCCAGCAGCAGGTCGCAGCCCTTGCGTGGTATGACGGCACCCACCGTCGTGACCAGGAAGTCATCCTCGCTGATACCGAGGTCGCGACGTAACTCGCGGTGTTCCGTGCCGCCGCCCGGGGGTTTGAAACGCTGCAGGTCGACGCCGTTGGGAATAACCTCCACGGGAGTCGTGACGCCCATTTCCCTGACTATGTCACGCAGTGGCGTGTTATTGGTGACGATGCAGTCGAGCTGGTTGTACAGTTCTCTGGCAGACCATGCCCTGTACATGCGCTTTAGGCGATTTTTGGACTGTTTTTGATTGGGCGCAATGGTGACCGCATAGGCGACAGCGGTACGGCGTGCCTGCAGGTGGCGTATCCACGGAATATTCAGCGGGCGCAGGCCGGTTACCAGCTGCAGGACGTCGGCCCGGTGCTCGGCCTGTCGGCAATATCCCGCCACCGTCCGGTTGAACAGAATCTCGCGTCGCCAGCCTTTTTCATCGGGGAGTCGCACGCGATGCACCGGTGTACCGTCAGGTGTAGCTGACGCGAGAATACTGCCTACCCGG
>JBHHXO010000207.1:0-5977 GCA_046757125.1 Thiogranum sp. | reverse complement strand
TCGTACCCCCCCTGCTCCGCCCCCCTGTATAACGCCATAACCATCGGGTTGTAACCCCGCTGCCGTCCGGCGGCCGGTGCTGCGAACCCGTTCGATTGAACTAGACTAACGTGCTGTGCACGTATGTTTTCACTATCAGGTTATGGAGTTACGACATGATCCAATGTCGCAAAGACGGGGACGGCACCCGAACAAACAAGCCGCGGAAACAAGTAAAACCGCATGGCGCCGGATGGATTGTGCTGTCCCTGGCACTACTTCCGGTTCTGGCAACTGCCGCGCAGGATATTCTGACACTGGACGAAACCGAACGCCTGGCGCTGGAAACAGACCTGACCGCGCCGCGCTTCGAGGCCCTGGCCAACGCCCGCAAGGAACAGGCCGTCGCCGCCGGACAGTTACCCGACCCCAAACTCAAGCTGGGCGCCGCCAACCTGCCCATCGACAGTTTTGACCGCAAGCAGGAAAATATGACGCAGATGCAGGTCGGCATACAGCAATCTTTCCCGCCCGGCCGCACGCTGGGTCTGCGCAGCGAGCAGGCCGAAGTCATGGCCGGTGCCGACCGGGCCCGCGCCAGGACCATGACACGGCAGGTTCTGCGCGATGTACGGGAACGTTACCTCGATATTTTCTACCAGGTCGAAGCCGGACGTATCATCGACAGCAGCCGTGAGCTGTTCGACCAGCTACTGGAAGTCACGCGCTTCTATTACGCACAGGGCAGAAAGAACCAGCAGGACGTGCTGCGCGCCAGCGTGGAACTTGCCCTGCTCGATGACCGGCGCACCCGGGTCCGGACCGAGGAAGACAAGCTGCGTGCCGACCTGGCCAGGCTCATCGGACCGCGGGCGGCCTATCGTCCCTTGTCAGGATCATTTCCCGGCTTTGGCAAACTCCCCAGCCGTTCCGACCTGGACGCCGCCATCGTCACGCACCCCAGCCTGCAGGCGGATGACATTATTGTAGAAGCGGGTCAACTGGGCGTCGATATCGCAAGACAGAATTACAAGCCGGGCTGGATGCTCGATGTCACCTACGGCAACCGCGCGGGGGACAACCCGGACGGCAGCAGCCGCGACGACTTTCTATCCGCCATGGTCGTTATGGATATCCCGCTGTTCGCCGGCAAACGGCAGGACAAGGTGCTGGCAACCCGGCAGCAGGAAGTCGAGGCCGCACGCCTGAAACGCGACGACAGTTACCTGCGCCTGAAACGTCAGCTCGATGCCGACTACGCCGAATGGCTGAGACTGGGTGAACGCCTGGCGTTGTATCAGGAAACGATATTTCCCGAGGCCATTCAGAACGCGGAAACTTCCCTGACAGCTTACCAGAGCGGCGTCACCGACTTCACCGGTGTGATGCGTGCCCGCATCACCGAGCTGGATGTAAAGTTGCAAAAACTGCGCATCCGTGTCGACAAGGCGAAAGCCGAAGCACGCCTGCTCTACCTCGCCAACGAATCCTGATAGAACCTCGCTGCCCGTTAGCCAAGGAGAAAGCGAATGAATGCCAGATTTACGCACCATCTGCTCGCCATGCTGGTCGCCTGTACCGGCCTGTTGCCCGGCTATGCGCTGTCTGTGGAGGATGAGATCCTGTACTGGGTGGCTCCGATGGACCCCAACTACCGCCGCGACAAACCCGGCAAATCACCGATGGGCATGGATCTGGTACCGGTCTATGCGGATGCGGAAGGCAGCGACGCCAATATCGTCAGCATCAACCCGGCGGTAGTCCAGAACCTGGGGGTGCGAACGGCAAAGGCCGAACGCGGAAAGTTGTGGCGGCGCATCGATACCGTGGGCTACGTGGCCTTCGACGAACGCAAGCTCAGCCACGTTCATCTGCGCACCGATGGCTGGATCGAGAAGCTCTACGTCAAGTCGGATGGCGAAACCGTTAAAAAAGGTGACGTCCTGTTCGAGCTGTATTCGCGCGAAGTGGTCAATGCACAGGAAGAATATGTCCAGGCCCTGCGCGGCAAGAACGACTATCTCAAGCGTGCATCCCGTGAGCGCCTGGAATCGCTGGGCATGAGCAAGGAACAGATCCGGGAAGTTGCCAAAAGACGGCGCGCATTCCAGCGCATTCGCGTACTTGCCTCGCAGGACGGCATTGTCGACGGGTTGAATGTACGCGAAGGCATGTACGTCAAACCGGCAACCGAGGTGATGACGCTGGCGGACCTGTCCAGCATCTGGCTGCTGGTCGATGTTTTTGAACGCCAGTCCGAGTGGGTCGCCGCCGGTCAGCCGGCCGATGTCCGACTGGCTTATATCCCCGGGCGGGAGTGGGAAGGCAAGGTCGAATTCGTCTACCCGACGATCGATCCCAAAACCCGCACCCTGCAGGTGCGCCTGCGCTTCGACAACAGGGATGAGGCACTCAAGCCGGATATGTACGCAAACGTGCGCATCTACGCCGGACCGAAAGACAATGTGCTGAGCATCCCTCGCGAAGCCCTGATCAAAACCGGTGAAGAAGAACGCGTGATTCTTGCCCTGGGCGACGGCCAGTTCAAGGCGGTCAAGGTTGTTACCGGGATGGAAAGCGGTAACCGGGTGGAAATCCTCAAGGGGCTTGACGACGGTGACACGGTGGTGACTTCCGGCCAGTTCCTGCTGGATTCAGAGGCCAGCCTGAGAGCCAGCTTCAGCCGCATGGACCCGCCTGAAAGCACGGATGAAAACAGCGCTCCCGAAGAACCGGCTATGGGAATGGGGACAGTGAACGAAGTGTTTGCCGACGAGCGCAGGCTGAATATCTCTCACGGCGCCATCGAGGCGCTTGGATGGCCGGAAATGACCATGGACTTCGAACTGGGCGACGCTGCCGGCCTTGAAGGAATCGAGGCGGGTGCGAAAGTCCACTTTACCCTGATCGAGGATGATGCAGGCAACTACCGGATCGAATCGATCCGGTTGCAACAGTAACCGGAAAGGGATACAGGAATATGATTGCCAATATAATCCACTGGTCCATCAGAAACCGTTTTCTGGTCATCCTGCTCACGCTGGCACTGATAGGCTGGGGCGTATATTCGATAAAAAACACGCCGCTGGATGCACTGCCGGACCTGTCTGATGTGCAGGTCATTATCAAGACCAGCTTCCCCGGCCAGGCGCCACAGGTGGTCGAGGACCAGGTAACCTATCCACTCACCACCACCATGCTGTCCGTGCCCAAGGCAACGACGGTACGCGGTTATTCATTCTTCGGGGATTCGTTCGTCTACATTCTGTTCGAAGACGACACCGACCTGTACTGGGCGCGCTCGCGGGTACTGGAGTACCTGAGCCAGGTACAGAGCCGGTTGCCGACCAATGCCGTTACCGCACTGGGGCCTGACGCCACCGGCGTCGGCTGGGTGTACGAATATGCGCTGGTGGATCGCACCGGCCAGCACGACATCTCGCAACTGCGCAGCATCCAGGACTGGTTCCTCAAGTTCGAATTACAGACCGTGGATGGCGTGTCCGAAGTTGCCACCATCGGCGGCATGGTCAAGCAGTACCAGGTAGTGGTCGACCCCGACCAGTTGCGAGCCTACGGAATCCCGCTGGCAAAAGTGAAAACGGCCATACAGCGCGGCAACCAGGAAGTCGGCGGCTCGGTCATCGAGATGGGTGAAGCGGAATACATGGTGCGCGCCACCGGTTATATCCAGGGCATCGAGCAACTGGAGGAGATTCCGCTCGGCCTGAATGCCAACGGCACCCCGATCCTGCTGGAAGATATCGCGGATATCCGGCTGGGCCCGCAGATGCGCCGTGGCATCGCCGAACTCGACGGTGAAGGC
The DNA here is from genome assembly GCA_046757125.1 of Thiogranum sp. GTDB lineage: Bacteria > Pseudomonadota > Gammaproteobacteria > DSM-19610 > DSM-19610 > Thiogranum. The sequence goes on along the minus strand of JBHHXO010000207.1, from coordinate 2,172 downwards.
GAAGTCGTCGGCGGCGTGGTTATCATGCGCTGGGGCGAGAACGCCCTGACCACCATCGAAGGCGTCCGGGACAAACTGAAGGAACTGCAGGACAGCCTGCCGGACGGCGTCGAGATCGTCCCCACCTATGACCGTTCCAGCCTGATCGACCGGGCTATCGATACCCTGAAGGAAAAGCTGGTCGAGGAATTTATCGTCGTCATGCTGGTCTGCCTGGTGTTCCTGTTCCACCTGCGCTCGGCACTGGTGGTGCTGTTCAGCCTGCCGGTCGGCATCCTGGTGGCTTTTGTCGTCATGCACGCCCAGGGCGTCAATGCCAATATCATGTCCCTGGGCGGTATTGCCATCGCTATAGGCGCGATGGTGGACGGCGCCATAGTCATGATTGAAAACGCGCATAAACACCTGGAACACTCGAAGGTCACGGACGAAAACCGCTGGGATATTATGGCGAAAGCCGCGTCAGAGGTGGGGCCGGCGCTGTTTTTCTCGCTGATCATCATCACGCTCAGCTTCCTGCCGGTATTCACGCTGGAAGCCCAGGAAGGCCGCATGTTTTCGCCGCTGGCCTTCACCAAGACCTTTGCCATGGCCGGTGCAGCCGGACTTGCCATTACCCTGGTGCCGGTGCTGATGGGTTACTTTATCCGCGGCAACATCATCGCCGAGGACAAAAACCCGGTAAACCGTTTGCTGATCGCCGGTTACCGGCCGGTGATCGACTGGGTGCTGCACATGCCCAGAACCGTCATCCTGGTTTCAGCGCTGGCCGCCGGTTCCATGATGTGGCCGTTGAGCGGCTGGTGGCCGATGGATGAGGGCCTGGGCTCGGAGTTCATGCCGGAACTGGACGAGGGGGACCTGCTGTACATGCCGAGCACCTTCCCCGCTGTCTCGATCGGCAAGGCACAGGAAATCATCCAGCAGACCAATAAACTCATCATGACGGTGCCGGAAGTAAAAAGCAGTTTCGGCAAGATCGGGCGCGCGGAGTCGGCCACCGACCCCGCCCCGCTGACCATGATCGAAACAACCATCCAGCTCAAGCCGCGCGACCAGTGGCGTGAAGGCATGACCACCGACAAGCTGAAGCGTGAGCTGGATGCCCTGGTCAAGATCCCCGGCATCAGCAACGCCTGGGTGATGCCGATCAAGAACCGCATCGATATGCTGGCCACCGGCATCAAGACCCCTGTCGGCGTCAAGGTTGCCGGCCCGGACCTCGCCGTGATCCAGGAGATCGGCAAGGACATCGAACGGGTGCTGACACCGGTACCGGGCACTATATCGGTATTCTCTGAACGCGTGGTCGGTGGACGCTATGTGCTGGTGGATATCGACCGCACCGCCGCATCGCGCTACGGGCTCAATATTGCCGACGTGCAGGAAATCGTCAGTACCGCCGTCGGCGGCATGCAGGTTGCCGAAAGTATCGAGGGCCTGGAACGCTACCCGATCAACCTGCGTTATCCGCGTGACGTCCGCGATTCGGAGGTCAAGCTTGCCGACCTGCCGATACAGACGCCCATGGGCGCCCAGATCGCCCTGGGCGATGTTGCCAAAGTGACCGTCGTCAGCGGGCCGGGCGTCATCAAGAGCGAGAATGCGCGCCTCAATGGCTGGATCTACATTGATATACAGGATCGTGACCTGGGATCCTATGTCGAGGAAGCCAAGCGGGTCGTCGCCGAGCAGATCGATCTGCCGGCCGGCTATTCGCTTAACTGGTCCGGGCAGTACGAATTCATGGAACGCGCCAAGAAAAAGCTGGCCCTGGTGGTACCTGTAACGCTGGGCATTATCGTGGTGTTGCTGTATCTCAACTTTGGCCGTCTCGCGGAGGTTCTGATCATCCTGGGTACGCTGCCACTGGCGCTGGTAGGTGGTATCTGGCTGTTGTACCTGCTGCATTACGACATGTCTGTTGCGGTCGGTGTCGGATTTATCGCCCTGGCCGGGGTCGCTGTGGAAATCGGGGTTATCATGCTGGTCTACCTGAACCAGGCATACCGCCGGCATGAAGACAAAGCCTTCCTGGAAAAACGCAGCGTCGATATTGCCGAACTGCGTCAGGCCGTAATCGAAGGCGCACTGCTACGCGTGCGGCCCATCATGATGACAGTGGCCGCCATTGTAGCCGGTCTGTTACCCATTATGCTGGGCACCGGTACC